>CALCYT010000001.1 GCA_937906455.1 uncultured Bacteroidales bacterium
CCGACAACTGGAGCAGTTCAAACTACAGCTTGAGCAGCACAAACCAAAGCGGCGCGAGTTTCGGCAGCAACCGCATAAGCCAGAGTGACTGGGTGAGCAAGTTCGAGGCGCATGGTGCAGTCTTCCTGCCAGCTGCGGGCTACCGCTACGGGGCAAGTGTCGACTACGTCGGTTCCTACGGCAACTACTGGTCGGCTTCGTACTACGATAGCGACTACGCGCGCAGCGTGGACTTCTACGACGGGAACCTCAATCCTGGCCATTGGGGCGGCCGCAGCCGCGGTCAAAGCGTGCGCTTGGTTCGCTCCGCTCAGTAATTATTCCCTTCGCAACCCGAAGGGACCGAACCAGGGGCGGAGCCCCTCTGTTGTCAGTGACGGGGCGGGGCGTCGGAGACGCCATACAAGCCGCCCCGCCACTGACAACAGAAGGTTTGTCAATATTAATGCGATATCAATATTATCATCAACATAAAAAAATCATAAAAAATGGCTCAATTGAAAGATATTTTGGAAGTTGAGGCAAGACGATTCGAATCATCGGATTACAGCACTGTCTATCTGTATCAGGAGGGTAATTTCTACAGGGCATACGAGTTCAGTGCCTGGCTTTTCTGCCGTTATGTCAGTCAAATAAAACCGACAAAAAGAGAGACGAAAGTTGAGTCGGCAAAAGACGGGACAATGGTTTTTGTGGGCTTCCCCATATCAAGCAGGGAAAAATATATGCCCGAAAACTGTGAGTTAAAGATAATGGAAGACAAAAGCATGGCAATTACACTGCCTTCGGGTTTGTATCCTGATACTGACGATGTAAGTGAATTGGAGAAAAGCTTCAAAAATTGGAAACAGTCGGTGCTGATGATCAATTCAAAAAAGCCCAGGCGGCTGAAGGACGATTTGAGAAATGACATTCAGAGCGGCGCTCATGCCCATAGGATGTCGGATGTGCTGCTGAATATAATGGCATTTCCAATAGAGCAGAAATCGCCTATGGAGTGTATGTTGTTTCTTGCCGAAATAAAACAGCAAATCGCACAATTATTATAAGGGAATAATTCATAGGTTGCCGCGCCTTAGTCCAAGGAAAGAGAGAAGTGTGCCGTTGGCTCCGAGAGGTTCTTTTGGCATAACGTAAAAGACGGCAACTGAAGCGTACTTGAGTCTTCCTGCCAGCTGCGGGCAACCGAAACGGGACAAATGTCAACAACGTCGGTTCCAACGGCAACTACTGGTCGGCTTCGTACAACGATAGCAACAACGCGCGCAACGTGAACTTCAACGACGGGAACCTCAATCCTGACAATTGGAACAACCGCAACAACGGTCAAAGCGTGCGCTTGGTTCGCTCCGCTCAGAACTTTCCCGAAAGCTTTAAAATTTCAAAAGAGCCATTTTTATGATTTTAACGAAAGAAAAACTGTATTACGACCTTTGTGAGGCATATTTCGATGCACGGAGGCACAAGCGCAACAAACCTTATCAGCGGCGTTTCGAGGCGAATTGGGAGAAAAATCTTGAAATACTTTGTGATGAACTTATAACCGGAACTTATCATCCGATGCCATCAGATTGTTTCATCATCACCGACCCGAAGCGCAGAGAAGTGTTTGCCGCCCATTTTCGTGACAGAATAGTACACCATCTTTATTTCAACTATACCCATGAATTGTTTGAAAGAACTTTCATTCAGGACAGCTACAGTTGTATAAAGGAAAGGGGAACTCATTATGGTGTAAACCGACTGTATAATCATATTTTGAAGGAAAGCCAAAACTATACAAAACCTTGTTTTGTCCTCAAAATGGATATCCGTGGTTATTTCATGAACATCAACAGAAAAAAGCTTTTGGAAATATGCCTTGAATCGTTGGATAAGATGAGTAATCATAAAGTCGGAAAATATCGTGATGTTTTATGGAAAGACATAATCGACACGGATTTTGTGAAATATCTTACAAAAGAGATTGTGCTGTTGGATCCCACAAATGGCTGCCGTTTTATCGGTTCAAGAACTGATTGGGACGAATTGCCGCATGATAAAAGCCTTTTTCACAGTCCGAAAGGTTGCGGACTGCCAATAGGGAATCTGACATCTCAGCTATACAGCAACGTTTATCTCAACGTTTTCGACCAGTTTATGAAAAGAGAATTACATTGCAAGCATTACGGGCGTTATGTTGATGATTTCTATGTCGTTAGTTGTGACAGACAATGGCTGGAATCGCTAATACTATCTGTTACTGATTTTTTGTCATCGAAACTATTCTTGAAGATACACAATGGAAAAACGAAAATAATACCCATTAATAAAGGTGTGGAGTACTTGGGCGGTTTCGTCTTGCCGTATCATATATATGTGAGCCGTACCACAGTAGAGCGAATGGATGCAAAACTTTTTGTATTGGAGTCAGAAATTGATACTGAACATGTTTGTAACGCGCTGAATTCATATTGTGGAGTTTTATCGCATTGGAGCAACTTCAATATCAGGCAAACTATGCTTTTGAAAAGACATTGTTTTACTCATCACGGTTTTTTCGACTATGATGTCAGGCATTTTTACAATTGAGACGGATTTCGCAGTCGAAAGCTCCGGCCGGAGCTGAGTCATGGCTATAGCGGCCGCCGCTGCCCTTAACGGCTTTAATAGCGGCCGCCTTAATGCCCTTAACGCCATTAATGCCATTAACGGCTTTAATAGCGGCCGCCTTAATGCCCTTAACGGCTTTAAAGCCGCCGCTCATCTCAATAGTTAATTATTCCCTCCAAACTCCCCTCTACCTTCTCACCACTAACTTGCTGCTCTTCTCCTTGTTTCCGTTCACGATGAGGCTGTAGAAATAAACGCCGTCGGCCAAACCGCTGACGTTGAGGCTCAGTTTGCCGCTCATGCCGCTGATGTCGTTGCGCAAGACCTCTTGACCCATCATGTTATAGACTGCAATCATGGCGCTGCTCACGTTGGAGTTGAAGCTGTAGTCGAAATTGACGACGTCGCTTGCCGGAACAGGATAAGCGTTGCCGAACTCTTCAACAGCACTGATGTCGTCCATGCCTTCCATCGAATACATGAAAATGACGTTGATAACGAATTTGTTGTCAGGGTCGTCGGCGGGATACAGATAGTATGTCATGCTTTGTTCTTGTCCTAACACCGTCAAGATGTCGTCGGCCATAAAGTGCATGCTGAACTCCTGCTCATCGCCGGCCGCAAACGCGACAGGCTCAGGATTTACATACACGCTTGGGCCGAAGCATAGTCCGAAGCAATAGAAGTTAGACGTACCCTCGATGACGTTGTTTTCGACTTTTTCGCCAAACAGTCTTACGTTCTCATTCGCTGTCACGGTGAAGCCGATGTTCAACTCACCCCAGTCGTTGCCGGGTCCGTAAACATGATAAGTGACGCCGCTTTCAACCACGTCGCCTGATGCGCTGTTGGTTACAGTGTAACCTTGTGCCGATAATGCCATTACCGACAAAATCATTGTAAATGACAGTAAAAATTTTTTCATACGTTTTATTTTTTAAAATGTTGATTATTGTCTGTTGTTTGAATGAGATTTCTCCACTTCGCTTCGCTTCGGTCGAAATGACAGGGTGGTTGTCATTCCGACCGAAGGGAGGAATCTCTTTTATTTAATGATTTCAGATATCATCTCATCACTTGCGATATTCGGCATTGTGACTTTGAGACGTGGTTCGGCCTCCATGGCGCGTTTTATGGCGAACATGGCGGGTTCGTTGCGTGCCCAGCTACGTCGAGCTATGCCGTTGTTGACATCCCAATGCAGCATGCAGCGAAGGCGTCTGTCGGCCTCCTGTGTGCCGTCGAGCACCATCCCGAAGCCTCCGTTGATGACTTCGCCCCATCCCACGCCGCCGCCGTTGTGTATCGACACCCATGTGGCACCGCGGAAACCGTCGCCTATGACATTTTGGACGGCCATGTCAGCGGTGAAGCAAGAGCCGTCGTAGATGTTAGATGTCTCACGGAACGGCGAGTCGGTGCCGGAGACGTCGTGGTGGTCGCGGCCTAACACCACAGGTGCTGTCAGACGGCCGTCGGCGATGGCCTTGTTGAACTCGGCCGCTATCTTGGTGCGTCCCTCGCAGTCGGCGTAGAGGATACGCGCCTGTGAGCCTACGACGAGATGGTTGGCCTGCGCACCCTTGATCCATTGTATGTTGTCGTGCATCTGCTGCTGAATCTCCTTGGGCGACGACTTGGCGATGTCTTCCAACACCTTGCAGGCGATGTCGTCAGTGACCTGCAGATCCTCGGGTTTTCCTGAGGTGCAGACCCAACGGAACGGACCGAAGCCGTAGTCGAAATACATAGGTCCCATGATGTCCTGCACGTATGAAGGATAGCGGAACTTGCCGTCTTCTTTCAAGATGTCAGCACCGGCGCGGCTGCTCTCGAGCAAGAAGGCGTTGCCATAGTCGAAGAAGTACATGCCCTTGGCTGTCAGCTTGTTGATGGCGGCCACATGACGGCGCAACGAGGCGTAAACGGCGTCCTTAAACTTGGCGGGTTCCTCAGCCATCATCTTCTTTGACTCTTCGAGAGAATAGCCTACAGGATAATATCCGCCTGCGAACGGGTTATGTAACGATGTCTGGTCGGAACCTAAATCCACCTGGATGCCTTTTGCTGCTGCATATTCCCAGAGGTCAACGACGTTGCCTTGATATGCGAAAGAGCGTGCGATCTTCTTTGCTCGTGCCTCGTTGACTTTTTCAAACAGCTCGTCAAGGTTCTCGTGAATCTCATCGACCCAGCCTTGGTTATAACGTTTCTGCGCCGCTGCCGGGTTGATTTCAGCTGTTATCGACACCACGCCAGCGATGTTGCCCGCTTTAGGCTGCGCGCCCGACATGCCGCCGAGACCCGCTGTGATGAACAGCTTGCCCGCCGGAGTGCCACCTTGCTTACGCGAGGCATTCAACACTGTGATTGTCGTGCCGTGCACTATGCCTTGCGGTCCGATGTACATATACGAGCCTGCTGTCATCTGTCCGTATTGCGTCACGCCGAGTGCGTTGTAACGCTCCCAGTCGTCGGGTTTAGAGTAGTTCGGAATCATCATGCCGTTGGTGACGATGACGCGCGGAGCCTCTTTGTGAGATGGGAACAGCCCCATCGGGTGGCCTGAATACATCACTAAAGTCTGCTCGTCGGTCATATTGGCGAGATACTGCATCACGAGACGATATTGCGCCCAGTTCTGGAAGATGGCACCGTTGCCGCCGTAGATGATGAGCTCATGCGGATGTTGCGCCACAGCTGGGTCTAAGTTGTTCTGAATCATCAGCATGATAGCTGCCGCCTGACGGCATTTCGCCGGATATTCGTCGATAGGACGGGCGTACATATTGTATGAAGGACGATAACGGTACATGTAAATGCGTCCGTAGGTCTCAAGTTCATCGTAAAACTCCGGCGCGAGCTGCGCGTGAAGCCTCTCCGGAAAATAACGAAGGGCATTCTTCAACGCCAGTCTTTTCTGCTCTTTTGTCAAGATATCCTTGCGTTTTGGCGCATGGTTGATGCTTTTGTCGTACTCCTTAACCTGCGGCAGCTCATCGGGGATGCCGGCAAGTATCTCCTTTTGAAAATCATTCATTTGACTGTATTTTTTGTATTAATTTTCGATATTTTAACCTGCAAATTTAAGAAATTTATATCTTTGCACCATCAAATTGACGAAAAAATGAAGAAAATTTTTTTTAAGATAGCATTTTCTCTACTTGCGATTTTTGTCTCTACAAGTGGATTGTTTGCGCAAAGCTTTGTGGATGAGGCGTTTGCAAAGAAAATAGGCGGAAATTTCATTGCTAATAAAACGGGTAAAAACGAGGTGTGCCTGAATCTTTTCCATACCGAAAACGGTGCTGACGGGCAACCTAATCTATACATTTTCAATGTTGAGGGCGGTGGTTTTGTGATGGTGGCGGCCTCTATGAATTTCAGGCCGGTCCTCGCATATTCGACAAGCCACAGTTATGATGGCGAAATCCCTGAGACGGCTTGGTATTTCATCAACAATTACAGCAAAAACATCGATTATTGCGATGAGCATGGCGTCAAGATGAGCGATGATGTCGAATACGAGTGGATGTTATTGGAAAACAACGAGTTGCCTACAGCGAAGAACGCGAGGACAGTGGAGCCGCTTGTTCAGACTTTGTGGAATCAGGATTATCCTTATAACTATTATGCGCCGCAGTGCAACAATTATTGGGCTGGCAACCACTGTTACGCCGGTTGCGTGGCGTGTGCCATGGCTCAGATTTTGAAATATTGGGAGCATCCTGTGCACGGACACGGCTATCATTCGTATGTCCACGGCACATACGGCGAGCAGTCGGCTAATTTCGGTGCCACCACATACAACTGGTCGATAATGCCCAATTCGCTTGGCAGTCAGGCTAATGAGGCGGCGAGAGCTGTCGCCCTGCTGATGTATCACTGCGGTGTGAGCGTTGACATGAACTTCAGTCCCGACGGTAGCGGAGCGTATTCCAAAGACGTGGAGACAGCATTGCGCCAATATTTCGGCTATTGCGCCGCGTCGTATCAGGAACGCAGCAAATACACTGAGGATGAATGGATTGCGCTTATCAAGAGCGAGCTTGACATGTCACGTCCCTTGTATTTCTCCGGCACCAGCGACTCGGGTGGCGGTCATGCTATAGTGTGCGACGGCTACGACGGCAACGATTATTTTCATTTCAATCTTGGATGGAGCGGCTCGGGCAACGATTATTACAGCATCAACGATGTGGCGGGCTATCATAACAACGAGGCTGTGGTGATGAATATCTATCCGTTGGAAATCAACGCCGATGACAACGGGATTATCTATGTGACGCCCGACGGCGGCGGCGACGGCTCGTCGTGGAGCTACGCCACTTCCAATCTTGAATATGCCACGGCGCGCGCCTGCGAGTCATCGGTAAGGGTGTGGGTGAAGACAGGCATTTATTATGGTGACACCACCAATGCCAACGGAGCCTTCCTGATTTACAAGAACAACCGTGTTTATGGCGGGTTTGCGGGTGACGAGACCCCCGACTTCAACCTCGATGACCGTGATTTTGAGTCCAACCCGACCATCTTGGACGGGCAGAACGCTCGCAGGGTGGTGTATCAGACCGACCATTTCCAAAACCATGAGTATTCCATCTGGGATGGCTTCACTATCCGTAATGGCAGCGCCGGCGCTGGCGCCGGCGCGTATCTGTGCTGTAACAGCCGCTTCGAGAACTGTAAATTCTTGGACAACACCGCCAACGGATTCGGTGGCGGTGCCTATGTCATATCGGCATTCTACGACAACGCCACAGTGAAATTCACCAAATGCACTTTCGAGGGCAACTACGGCTCGCTCGGCGGCGCCATCTGCGACATGACAGGCGCATATCTGCTCAACTGCCGCCTGACCGACAATGCCGCCATGACAAAAGGTGGCGCGTATTATATCTACGCCAACAAGGAAAGCAAGATTGTGAACACAATTTTTGACCATAACACGGCAAACTTAGGTGGTGCCATGTATAACAAAGGAAAAATCACAGTGATAAACTGCGACTTCGTTGACAATCAATCGGTTGAGAACGGAGGCGGAATCTATAACGAGTCAAAATACAACAAGTTCTATAACAGTGTTTTCTGGGGAAACACCAAGAATGGCATCGCCAATCAGATATACGGGACGTCAACGTTCAAATACTGCTCCGTACAAGGCGGATTTTCCGGAACGAATATAATAGATTTGGCCGATGAAAACGATGGTGCCGGCGAGGAGAACTATCCGCGTTTCACCAATCCCGACGCCGGCGACTATTCGATCGACAGATCTTCGGTCTGCGTTGATGCCGGCGACAAAACCGTGACAGGTGTCACAGGTCCTGACTTGCTTGGAAATCAACGTATTGTGAATGGTGCAATAGACCTCGGAGCTATCGAATGCCAATATGGTCTGTCGGTTGGCGAAATCAATGCGGAATCTTTTGAGGTTTATCCAAATCCATTTGATAATCAATTGGTTATTGTTAAGGAAGGCGTGATGAACGCAGAAGTTTTCAATTCTGTCGGACAAAAAATCACATCCGCGGAAGCGAAAAACGAGATTATATTCGACACATCAGATTGGGAAAATGGTGTTTACTTCGTGAGAGTCAACGGATTAACCAAGAAAATAGTGAAATGAATCACCATTCTTTGGGCTTCGCGACGGTGTTTCTGATGCCCAACAAGGTGGTGAAAATCGTGAAAAACAAATCGTAAATGGGAGCGAAGAAAAGATATAACCTCTTCTCTCCTAATTGTTTAGCTGATTTTATGTATATCACGTCCATGCTGACGGCGTGCAACAGCATGACGACGCCTATCGTCATATAATAGATTAGGTATGTCTGGTTTATCGCGAAGGCGTGAGGCAGGCAAAACAGAGCTATTGCCGAGGCATAATATAAGAGCCTGCTTGCCAATAAAGTGCCTAACATCCTGTTTGTCAGAGGCTTATACATGTTGACCGTGGAATAGTGACGGCGTTTCTGATGAATCCAGCTGCTGAATGAGTGTTTAGGCTCCGATTCCACACGACAACGCGGGTCGATGCAGATGCGCGTGTTTTTGCTGTTTGCCACCTGGCTGATGAAGATGTCGTCATCGCCCGACGGGATGTTGTAATGCGATGTGAACCCTTTGTTCCGGTAGAACAATTCGCGGCGATACGACAGGTTTCTGCCCACGCCCATGTACGGTATCTTCGCCAACGCCATCGACAGATATTGTATGGCCGTATAGAGCGTATCGAAGCGTATCAGCTTGTTTAACAGACCTTTACGTGTAAAATACGGTCCATATCCGAGCACTACTTCGGTATCTTTCTGATAAGTGCCGACCATTCCTTTGATCCATTGGTCGTTTTCAGGCATGCAGTCGGCATCGGTGAGCAGCAAGAGGTCGTGTTTCGCCGATTTTATGCCCATGCTGAGCGGGAATTTCTTGCCGTGGAAGAAGTTGAGGCTCTGCGTGAGAGTCACCACATTGACGTCAGGATGGCGGTCAACCAATTCCTTGAGATAATCGGAGGTCTCGTCGCCGGAGCAGTCGTTGACAATGACAAGCTCGAAATCGGGATAATCTTGCGACAAAATCCTCGGGACAAGGTCGATGAGATATTCGTAAGCGTCTTTGGCACAAACGATTACGGAGACAGGCTCGTAGTCAGGCGAGTCGTTATCGTATTTCTTCCTTTTGAAGAAGGCCAGACGGCTGAATAGCCCCCAGAAATAGCACATCTGAATCAGCCAGCAAAGGCCGAAAACACATAACACTATGAAACTCAAACTATTATAGTTAAAAACGATTTCCATTTTCAATATCATTTGATTTTGCAAAGATACAAAAAAGCCATTAGCTATTTGCCATTAGCCATTAGATTTTTCATTATTTCTACCGGAACGAAATGAAATGAAGACAAAACTTTACAAACTTTCAAAAAATATTCTGTCTTCTAACTTCTGTCTTCTGTATTCTAAAATTTTGTATTTTTGCGCAAAATTTGCAGATGAGATACAGTTTAGTCAAGAACGATGCGAAAAGCGATGCGCGCGCCGGCGTTTTGACCACCGACCACGGTGACATCGAGACACCTATTTTCATGCCCGTCGGCACTGTCGGAAGCGTGAAGGCGACGCATGTGAGGGACTTGGAGGATGAAATCAAGGCGCAGATAATCCTTGGCAACACATATCATCTGTATCTGCGTCCGGGCTTGGATGTGCTGCACTCATGCGGCGGGTTGCATCAGTTCAACGGCTGGCATCACCCGATTTTGACCGACAGCGGCGGCTTTCAGGTCTTCTCCCTGACGGATATTCGCAAGATGAAAGAGGAAGGCGTGGAGTTCCGCTCGCATATCGACGGCTCGAAACACCTGTTCACCCCCGAGCGTGTGATGGACATCGAGCGCACCATCGGCGCCGACATCATCATGGCGTTCGACGAATGCGCACCCGGCACCTCCGACTATAAATATGCAAAAGAGGCGATGGGACGCACGCACCGCTGGCTCGACCGCTGTGTGAGACGTTTCAACGAGACGGAACCGCAATATGGTTATAATCAATCGCTTTTCCCCATAGTGCAAGGCTGCACCTATCGCGACCTGCGTGAGGAATCAGCTGAGTTTGTCGCTTCTAAAGACTGTGACGGTCACGCCATCGGCGGCTTGGCGGTGGGCGAGCCTACGGAGGTGATGTATGAGATGATAGAGGTGGTGAACGCCATCTTGCCGAAAGACAAGCCTCGTTACCTTATGGGAGTGGGTACTCCAGCCAACATCATAGAGGCCATTTCCCGCGGCGTTGACATGTTCGACTGCGTGATGCCTACCAGAAACGGTCGTAACGGCATGATTTTTACATCGGAAGGCATAATAAACATCAAAAATGAACGTTGGAAATATGACTTCTCGCCAATCGACGAGAATGGCACGGTTTTTGTTGACAAACACTATTCGAAAGCGTATCTGCGCCATCTGATTATCTCCAAAGAGATTCTCGGCCCGATGATTGCCACGGTGCATAACTTGGGATTCTATCTCCGGATAGTGAGAGAGGCGAGAGAACATATCATAGGAGGCGACTTCACCGAATGGCGCGACATGATGCTGCCAAAGGTGTCGCATCGCATTTCATAATTTTGAAAATTGTTGATAATGAAGAAGTTAGACTGGTATATATTTAAAAAATTCATTGGCACATTTTTCTTTGCCATCAGTCTGCTTATCGTCGTGGTGATAGTGTTCGACGTGTCGGAAAACGTTGACAGCTTTATCAAAAACCATGCCTCGCTCTATGAGGTCGTGTTTCATTTTTACATCCCGTTTATACCTTATTTTATTAACCTTTTCGTATATCTGTTCACTTTCATCTCCGTGATTTTCTTTACCTCGAAGATGGCAGGACACACCGAAATCATCGCCATTATCAGCAGCGGCATCAGTTTCAGAAGGTTCTTGAAGCCTTATATCATGGCGGCGCTGTTGCTCGCCTTAGGTTCGTTCTATCTCGGTAACTTCTTGATTCCCAGGATGGATACGGTGCGAAGGACGTTCAAGAACACTTATATGGAAAACCTGATGAAAAGCTCGGGGCAGAACATTCATGTGCAAATCGACAGAGGTGTTTACGCATATATGTCGAACTACGACATGAAACGTTACACGGGTTATAAGTTCACCTTGGAAAAGTTCGACGACCATGTTCTTGAATATAAACTTAGTGCCGATAAGATAATTTACGACACGCTGAAAGACAGATGGAGCCTCTATAATTTCGTGGAGCATGAGTTCTTGCCTGACGAGATGCTCAGAAAAGG
This sequence comes from uncultured Bacteroidales bacterium, assembly GCA_937906455.1. Taxonomy (GTDB): domain Bacteria; phylum Bacteroidota; class Bacteroidia; order Bacteroidales; family F082; genus Limimorpha. The sequence continues at coordinate 11,401 of CALCYT010000001.1, forward strand.
TAAAATCAAGGATACCACGCTGACGATGAAACCCTCTGATTTCTATTTCGTCAAGGAAGATTTCGAGGAGATGAACCTCATCGAGCTGAACCGGTATATCGACGAGCAGCGCGCCAAAGGTGCCGACAACATCCTGCCTTATGAGATTGAGAAGCATAAACGTCTGGCATCGCCGGCGGCCATCATCATCCTGACTGTCATCGGGGCGGCGTTGTCGAGCCGTAAGACCCGTGGAGGCATGGGCATAAATCTCGGGATAGGCATCACGATAACGTTCACATACATCATATTCCTTGAGTTTTTCAGGGTCTTCGCCATCTCAGGAGTCATCTCGCCCGTGATGGCAGGCTGGCTGCCAAACATCATTTTCGCCATCATCGGCATTTATTTCGTCATCAAAGCACCGAAATAATTACTGCCCTAAAGTCTAAGGTCTAAAACTAAAAATCTTTAAAAAAATATCTCCATTTAAAAAATTTTTCGTATTTTAGCGAAAAATTTGGAGTACTATGCATATCGCAATAGCAGGAAATATCGGCTCAGGAAAAACAACGCTAACTCGTTTGTTATCAAAGCATTTCGGTTGGAGACCTCATTTTGAGGAAGTTGACAACAATCCGTATCTTGAGAGTTTTTACGACGACATGAAACGATGGTCGTTCAATTTGCAGATTTATTTCTTGAACAGCCGTTTCCGTCAGGTGATGGAGATTCGCAAAAGCGGCGACGACATCATTCAGGACCGCACCATCTACGAGGACGCATACATTTTCGCCGCGAACCTATACGACATGGGGCTCATGGAGACACGCGACTACGAGAATTATCAGCAGCTCTTCGAGTTGATGAGCTCCTTTCTGCAGGCGCCCGACTTGCTGATTTATCTCCGCGCAAGCGTCCCGACATTGGTGCGCCAGATACAGAAACGCAACCGCGAATACGAACAGTCGATACGCCTCGACTACCTCAAGGCCCTCAACAAACGCTATGAAAACTGGATCGCCAACTACAACAAAGGCAAACTCCTGATAATCGAGAGCGACGACATCGACCTTGAGAACCCTGAGGACTTGAGCGTCGTAATCGACAAAATCAATGGCTCTTTAAACGGATTGTTCTGATTATGAAGATATTAGGTATTATTCCGGCACGATTTGGCTCGACGCGTTTCGAGGGCAAGCCGCTCGCCCTCATCAACGGTAAGATGATGATTCAGAGGGTGTTTGAGCAGGCGAGGAAAGCTACGAAGCTCGCTGATGTAGTGGTGGCTACCGACGACGAGCGTATCGTTCACGCCGTGGAAGGCTTCGGCGGCAAGGCGGTGATGACGTCAGCTGACCATAAAAGCGGCACCGACCGCTGCCGCGAGGTGGTCGAAAAAATAGGGAGGGACTTCGATGCGGTGATAAACATACAAGGCGATGAACCTTATATCAACCCGTTGCAAATCAACCAGATAGCGGAATTGATATCTGACGACGACACGCCATTGGCATCGCTCTGCAAGCCGATTAAGGATGAGGATGAGCTGAAAAGCCCCAATGCAGTGAAAGTGGTGTTTGATAAAAACGGTAAGGCATTGTATTTCAGTAGGTTCGCAATTCCATATCTGAGAAATAAGGTGGAGCACATCTATTATAAACACATAGGCATTTATGCGTATAAATGTGATGTCTTGAAGGAAGTGGCGGCACTGCCACAGTCGGGATTGGAGTTGGCGGAGTCGTTAGAGCAGCTGCGATGGCTCGAGAACGGATACACGGTGCGCATGGGAGTGACGGAATTTGAGAGCTATTCGGTTGACGTGCCAGATGACATACTGAAAATAGAAAAGGTTTTTAAAGAATAAATGAATAATATGATGGAAAAATATATTTCTGAATTATTATTGGAACATGAATGTGTTATTGTACCGGAGCTTGGGGCTTTCATCACGAAGGAGACACCTGCCGCTTTGGATTACATCAACCATGTCCTGACACCGCCATCAAAAGAGCTGGCGTTTAACGGCCAGATAGTGAGCGACGACAGCTTACTGATAGGCTATGTCGCCGAGCGGGGAGGTGTCAGCATGACGGAGGCTGCCAAGATGGTGCACGATTTCGCCATGAGAAGTCTTGCCGTCATAGAGGCGAGCGGCGCGTTGCGGTTGGACGGCATGGGTGTGCTGACACGCGTAAACAGCCGAGACTATGTCTTCCGGCTTGACGACAAGCTGAACCTGTGCGGAGACGCATTCGGCCTGACGACACTCAAGGCGCAGCCTATTTACAGAAGAGAGACATATCAGCATATCGCCACACAAATAGCGGCGGAGCAAAAGGCAAAAAACACCCTCATGACGGTACATGAAGAGGAAGAAGACAAGCCTCATAAGGTTACTCGCTACAATTACAAATGGTTCCGCGCCGCCGCATATTCCATGATGATCGCCCTGGCATTAGTGCTCGTGGGATGGGGCGCAGGCAAGAGCGACTCCGACTTCGCGTCATGGAACCCGTTCTTCTATGCGTCGCCAAACGAGTTCATCGCCAAACACTTAGGCTCAAACGCGGCGGCGCGCGAGTTTTTCTGTGTTGAACGGCTGCCAATGATGACAGCTGAGGTGCCAATCTTGAAAAACGATGTCGAACAACCGCAACTAATTGAGAGACAATCTATTAAAGCAGTCGCTAACGATGGCTTCTACATCATTGGAGCCTCATTTAAGAATGAGAAAGAGGCGCAAAGATGTGCCGAGAGATTCCAAAAACAGGGCTTTAGCGACGCCATGGTGCTGCCGAGAAACGAGCAAGGCAACATGCGTGTGGCATATATCGGGATAAACGATGAGGAACAAGCCCGTAAACAATTGGTAATCATAAAGAAAGAGTATAACGAGGCGGCTTGGCTGTTGCGTAAAAAATAAATCAGTGGGAAAGAAAAACAAACTCGAGCGTTTCGCCGAATGCAAGACTTTTGACAATCTTTTCGAGTATTCATTCGAGCGCATCAAGGAGGAGGGATTCCCCTTGAAAGGCAGATGGCATGAGTTTTTCGGCAACGACAACCCCATTGTGCTTGAGCTTGGATGCGGCAAAGGCGAATACACCATCGGATTAGCCAAGGTGCATCCCGACATTAATTATATAGGTGTCGATATCAAAGGCGCGAGGATGTGGGTGGGGTTGAAGCAAGGCATGGCGGAAAACCTGAAAAACGTGGCGTTTGTCCGCACCCGCATCGAGCTGATAGAGCATTTCTTCGGCGAGAACGAGGTCGATGAGATATGGATTACTTTCCCTGACCCTCAGATACTTAAGGCACGCAAACGCCTTACAGCCCCTATCTACATCGAGAGATATAAAACCTTCTTGAAACCCGACAGCTGCATCAACCTCAAGACCGACAGCGACTTGCTTTACGACTTTACCCTCGACGTCGTGAAAGATGCCGGTTATCCTATAGTTTACAATTATAACGACCTGTACGCCAACGACGACAATCTCGAAGTCAAGACGATACAAACCTATTACGAGACGATGTGGCTCAAGCAGGGCTTGACGATTAAGTATCTGAAATTCAAGGTGCAATAAGCCTTAGTCGCGACCTATTTCCTTTAGCATAGGCACGAAGCGGCAGTCGCCGAACTCTTCGCGGAGCATGGTGCCGTCGGGCTGTTTCGTGAGACGAAGCATGCGCTGCTTGGTGGCGTCAGTCTCATCGTTGAGCGGTATGACCATGATGCCTCCGGTTTTCAGTTGATTTACAAGGTCTTGCGGGATCTCAGGAGCCGCCGCGGTGATTAAAACACGGTCGAATGGCTCGAAAGTGGGCAGCCCTTTGTTGCCGTCGCCAAGGAAAGTCTTGATATTATAGGGCATCTCTGCTATCAGCGATTTCGTCTTCATATATAGGTTGCGCTGACGTTCGATGGTGAACACCTTGGCACCCATCTGGGCGAGGACACACGCCTGATAACCTGAGCCGGTGCCGATTTCAAGCACCTTCATCCCTCTCGTGACGCAAAGCAACTGGCTCTGCATCGCTACCGTGAACGGCTGCGAGATGGTTTGCCCCGAGCCTATCGGAAAGGCCTTGTCCTGATAGGCAAACTCAACAAACATCGACTCCAGAAAGACATGACGCGGCACCTTACCTATGGCGTCGAGCACGTTGGAGTCGGTAATGCCTTTAGCCTTAAGTACTTGCACCAAATTCAGGCGCATCCCCTTGTGACGATAACTGTCTTCCTGCATGATGAAATTTCTTTTTGCAAAAATAATGAAAAACATCATTATCTTGACAGAAAAAAACTGTCAAACTATCAAACTAATTTCGTATATTTGCAAAAATTTTGTTTTTATGTTGAAAATCGGAGTTTTAGGTGCGGGACATCTTGGAAAGATACACATCAACTGCATCAAACAGATTGAAAAATATGAGCTGGTCGGGTTTTACGACCAAGATGAAAACACCGCCAAAACAGTCGCGGAGGATGCCAACGTCAGGAATTTCAAAAACATCGATGAACTTATTGATTCTGTTGATGTTGTTGACATCGTGACGCCGACGATAGCGCATTTTGAGTGTGCCTCGAAAGCCATAGCCAAAGGCAAGAATGTGTTCATCGAGAAGCCTATTGTGGCCACCGTTGAGGAAGCCAACAAGCTCATCGCGTTGGCGAGGAACGCCAAGGTGAAGGTGCAGGTGGGGCATGTGGAGCGGTTCAATCCCGCGTTCGTAGCCGCCCAGCCGTATATCGATGACCCGGTGTTCATAGAGGTGCACCGTCTGGCACTTTACAACCCTCGCGGATGCGACGTGCCCGTGGTGCTCGACCTCACCGTGCATGACATCGACATACTTCTCACAATAGTGAAATCACCAATAAAATCAATAGAAGCCAGCGGAGTGTCGATAGTAAGCCCGACGCCCGACATGATTACAACGAGGATAGAATTTGAAAACGGAGCCGTGGCGAACCTCACCACAAGCCGCATCTCGCTGAAAAACATGCGCAAATTCCGCATCTTCCAAAATGGAGCGTATATCACCATGGATTTTATGGAGAAAAAGTCTGATATAGTGAGAGTTGAGGATGCCGACGAGAACCCCGGTCCTTTCGACATGACCATCAGCCTGCCCGACGGCACAATGAAGAAAATTTCCGTCATGGAGCTTGAGAGCGAGCAGACTAACGCCATAAAAACAGAGCTGGAGCGCTTCAACGACGCCATAGTAACCGGCACGGAACCGCCTGTGACCATTGAGGATGGCGTGGAAGTGCTTAAGGTGGCATACATGATTTTGGATGAGATAGACAAACATAAACAACAGCTAAAAAAACATTTGAAATAAATAATATTTCACATTTATCTGCGTTATAACAAAAAAGAGATGCCTATGAAGTGTCTGCGTTACATCTTTTTACTTGGGATGATATTATTGATGTTATCCTGCAAGAAATTCAGCGGAAGCCAGGAGATTCCGGCATATATGAAGATTGAGCCGTGGAGTTTTACGTCGAATTACGAACAGATGGGAGCCGCGACGCATGCCATCACTGACGCATGGCTGTATATCAACGGCAACTATTTGGGATGTTATGAGTTGAAGACACACGATGACGGTGTCTATACCATGGTGCCGATCCTTGAAAAAGGCGACAAAAAAATACAGATTTACCCGGGCGTGAAGCTTAACGGCATCTCCTCCACGAGGGTGCAATATCCGTTTTATAAACCTTATACGGTCAACACCACCTTGGTGCCGGGCGAAATAAGCACTGTGACGCCGTCAACGACATATTACAGCATCGACAGCACCTTGGTGAGAGTCAAGATGATGGAGGATTTCGAGGAAATCAACAACATCAAGCTTTATCGCATCGACACCACATACGCGGCGTTGGAACAGATTAGCCATCGTACCGACACCAACGCATGGATGGATCCCCTCGACACCATAAATCATTATCGCTCAGGACATATCCATGTGGGCGACAGCCTGCGCCGTTTCGCCGTCGCCAGCGGTGAGCTGACAGGACTTCCGACTGTCGGCAATTACGTCCTGATGGAGATGGATTACAAATGTGACGCCGAAATCCTAATCGGAATGTATATCTGGTCGTCGCAAAACGGACTTCAGGACAAAGAGCTTTATTACCTGAAGGCAACCGACACGTGGAAGAAGGCATACATCAACTTCAGCCCGACAATCACTGAGAATTACAACGCCACCTATGTGAAGTTCTATCTTAAAGGCTCAGTGTTGGAAGGTGAATCGGCGGACTATTACTTCGATAATATTAAATTGATTTACCTTGAGTAAGAAGATTAACAAACGGAAACAGACATTCAAATACGTAATTTGGGATTGGATTGCGTCCGTTGTGACATGGTCGATATTCTTCTGTTACAGGAAAACAGTGGAGCCGACGAGTGTCTTCCCCGACTTCAGCGTGGTGTTGGATGACAAGAATTTCTGGATTGGCATCATCGTCATCCCGATGGCGTGGCTGCTTCTTTACATGCTCGCGGGCTTCTATCAGAAAGTGTATTTCAAGTCGCGCGTCCGTGAGCTTGGCCAGACCTTGCTGGTGACGCTGATAGGTGCGATAGTCTTGTTTTTCGCTTTGATTCTTGACGACAATATAGTTGATTACAAGTATTATTACATATTATTCTTGTTACTGTATGTGCTGCAGTTCTCCTTGACGTATGTCGGGCGGCTGGTTATCACCACACGTACGACCAAGAAAATCCATAACGGAGAAATAGGCTTCAACACCTTGATAATCGGCAGTAACGGCAACGCCTGCTCGATTTACAAAGACATAGTGGGGCAGAAATTCTCGTCGGGAAGTTTCATCGTGGGATTCGTGAATGTTTTTGACAAAGATGTTTATAAGGTCGAGAAGTATATCCCGCGTCTGGGCAATTACAAAGATGTGAACAGAATCATACAAGAATATGATATTGAGGAGGTTATCATCGCCATCGAGCGTTCTGAGACGGAGACCATCGATAAGATTCTGGTGATGCTTGAGAATACTAATGTGACGGTGAAAATCATACCGTTGATGCACGAGTTTGTGTTCGGCGCCGTCAAACAGGAAGGCATCTGGCACGCCTCACTGATTCAGGTCACACCAGAGCCTATGCCGGTGTGGCAACAGGTGACGAAACGTCTCTTTGATATCATAGCTTCGGTATTGGTAATCATTGTGTTATCTCCGGTGTATTTGTTTACAGCCATCATGGTGAAACGCTCGTCGCCGGGGCCGGTTTTCTACAAACAGGAGCGTATCGGACAGCATGGCGTGCCGTTTAACATGTTGAAATTCAGGAGTATGTATGTCAACGCTGAGGAGATGGGGCCGCAACTCTCGACAGACAACGATACTCGCGTCACAAAATGGGGCAGGTTTATGCGTAAGGTGCGCCTTGATGAGATTCCGCAGTTCTTCACTGTGCTGAGCGGCAAGATGTCGATTGTGGGCTATCGTCCTGAACGTCAATATTATATCGACCAGATTGTACAAAAGGCACCGCATTATAGGATGTTGCTTAAGATAAAACCCGGCATCACCAGCTGGGGCGAAGTGAAATACGGCTATGCCTCGACGGTGGATGAGATGGTGGAACGACTGAAATACGACATCCTCTACATCGAAAACATGAACCTCGCCGTCGATATAAAAATCTTGATTTACACGGTGCTTATTGTAATCCAAGGAAGAGGGAAATAGCTGTCATTTCGAGCGAAGTCGAGAAATCCTTCTTATTCAGATGCTTTTGGTTGTTTATTCACCAAAGGTGAATGCTTTCGCTTCGCTCAGGTCTCCATTCCGTTTCACTACGTCACACTCCAGTCGAAATGACGGTCTCGTTCATCTTCGATTTCTCAAATTTTTCCTTGGCGTAGTCGAGGTCAACAACGAGGTTTTTCTTCTCGGTTGACGGCATCTCGAACATGT
>CALCYT010000002.1 GCA_937906455.1 uncultured Bacteroidales bacterium
AAGGCCCAGTTCTTGTATTGGTCGAGCACGCCGTTGATGGCTTTCACCTCGGCGCCGCTTGTGGCGGGCAGTATGATGAACGAGGCGATCAACGAGGCCACGAAGAATCCGATGATGAACTTCGGGAAGCGGTTCCAGATCTCGCCTGCGCCGACTTTGCGGGTCGGGTCTTTATCGACCTTGGTGGCGAAGAAGATGGCCACGAAGAAGGCGATGAAGCCTATGAGGATGTTCTGGATGCTCTTCACGAGCACGGCGGCCTGCTCTGCCTCCGGTCCGAGGGCGTTGCCTGCAAGCACCACGGCGCCTGTCGAATCGACGGTGCCTCCGATGAGGGCGCCGCCCATGAGCTGGTTCATGCCCGCCCAACGGATAATCATAGGCTCAAACACCATCATCAGAATGGTGAAGATGATAGAGATGCTGATTGCCAATGAGAGGTCTTCCTTCTTGGCCTTGGCAGCGGCTCCCGTGGCGATGGCGGCAGATGTTCCGCACACCGAAGTGGCTGACGCTAAAGTGATTACGAGCGGCTTGTTGTCCATCTTCAACACCTTAGTGCCGAACCACCACATGAAAATGATGACGATGGGCGTCACAATCCATGCGATGCCGAGACCGTAGAGGCCGAACTTGGCGATGTTGCTGAACAAAACCGAGAAGCCCATGATGACCAAGCCGGTCTTGATGTAGAACTCGGTCTTGATGGCGGGCTTCAGCCAGTCGGGAGTGCCCACGGTATTGGAGATCAGCAGGCCGATGAGCAATGCCCAGAAAGCCCATTCTAAGTAACGGTTGAGAGTGAACTCGGCACTCACAAGGCGCACGATGATGGCTATGACAAAGAGGCATATGAAGGCGGGGATGAATTTCTTCACATCTTCACCTTGCAGTTTTATACCTATTGTAAAAAGCACACCTAAAACAAGGAATGTGCGTAATGTCTTGACCCAGAACACCTTAGATGCAAGCTGTGTGCCAAGAGGCACCACTTTGGCGAGTTGTTTCTCGTTGAGATTCTCGCCCCATGTCCATGTGTTGAATTTCATGGCGGAGAAGTCGAACCAGCCTGTCAGGACCGCCACGCAGCCGATGGCTATGACGATGAAGCCGATCCACACGGCGAGCCAGTCTTCTTTTTTCAATAAATCTGATTTGTTTGACATAATCTGTGGCTTAAATAGTTAGAATTTGTAGTTCAAAATAGCAACTATAGCGTGTGAATTGTCGCCATCTTGAGGCTTAGTCAGCTGGTAGTTGAGCTTGAAATTGACCTGTTTCACCGGCAGATAGTAAACGCCGGCGGTAATATAGTTCACCGCGCCTTTTTCGATTTTGTCGTCTTTGTCGAGATACTCGTAGCGCACTACCGGCATGATCTTCTGTGTTTTGCAGATGTCGAACCAGTAACCTGCGAGGGCGTAGAAGCCTGTGCTGTTGAAAGGCTTGTCTTCACCGGAATCAACTCTTCCTGTCTCGCCGCCGATGTACTCTGAACGGAACACGATTTTGTCGGTTTTGTACTGCACGCCGGCACTCCAGCGGTTGTTCACACCTTGCAGCTCATCACTATTAATATATTTACCGTTTTGGTAAGAACCAGTGATGGTCAATTCCTTCATCCAAGGATGGAAATCGATGCGGCCGATGATGTCCTTACGGTTGTTGTTATCCTTGTTATTGATGCCGTTGCCGTTGAACACACCTATTTTATAATCTACAAGATACAAGTTCTCGCCTTTTTTGTTTTCAACTTTGAAGAGGCTGCCGCTTGCCATGACGCCTATGTCGCGACCCAAGGCTCCGATGCCGGTGATGCCATTTTCATATCCTGTCATCTGCTTGATAATCACGCTGTAGTCGTTAAACTCGCAATCAAATGCGGGGTTGAACTGGTTCTCGAAAGAGATAGGGGTCTTCATCTGACCTGCCTGAATAGTGAAGGCGTCGCAGATGGTGTACTTGAGGTAAGCGTCGGTGAGGGCTGTCTGTCTCACGAAGTCGCCACCTACGCGGTAGCTGAGCTTCTCGGTCAGCTTGCCGTCAAAATTGATGCAAACACGCTGCAATGAGAAGGTGTTGCTCGACAAATCGAAGTCCTTGTCGAAGTTGGCGTCGTAGCGAATCTGGGCGAAGCCGGAGATTTTCGGCATACGGTCAACTTTTTCTTGTGCAAATGCTATACTGCTGATAATCATAAGCATAGCAAACAAAATGATACTTTTCTTTTTCATTTTTTAAAGATTTAGTTAATATTTTTTTGAACTATTTAAAAATTATTTTCGTTTTCGGCTGCAAAGATAATAAAAAAAAGTAAACGCTTTTACTTTTTTTTGAAAAAAAATACAAAATCGTCATTTCGACCGGAGCGGAATGTAATGGAGCGAAGTGGAGAAATGACAAGGTTTAATTATTCCGCCAAGACCATAATAATATCATCCCTCACTTCGCACACTCCTCCTCTGATGTCGAAAAACTGTTGTTTCCCGTCGGGTGTTTGCACTTTTGCCTTGCCTTTGCCTAATGCCGCTATCATAGGGGCGTGGTTATGAAGAATCTCGAACAGTCCGTCGCTTCCGGGCAGCTGCACCAAGGTGACTTCGCCGCTGAAGATATGTTTGTCGGGAGATGTTATGTCAAGTTTCATAGCTTACTCCTTGCTTTCTTCAAGCATTTTCTTACCTTTTTCTATGGCTTCCTCGATGGTGCCCACGAGGTTGAACGCCGCTTCAGGATACTGGTCAACTTCGCCGTCCATAATCATGTTGAAGCCTTTGATGGTGTCTTCAATCTTCACGGTGGCGCCTTTCAGTCCTGTGAACTGTTCCGCCACGGTGAACGGCTGTGAGAGGAAACGCTGCACACGGCGTGCGCGGTGCACTATGAGTTTGTCTTCTTCCGACAGCTCGTCCATGCCGAGGATGGCGATGATGTCTTGCAGTTCTTTGTATCTCTGGAGGATGTTTTTCACACGTTGAGCGGTGTTATAGTGTTCTTCGCCCACGATGTCGGGAGTAAGTATTCTCGAAGTGGAGTCGAGCGGGTCAACGGCGGGGTAGATGCCGAGTTCCGATATCTTACGACTCAAGACGGTGGTGGCGTCGAGGTGTGCGAATGTCGTCGCCGGTGCGGGGTCTGTCAGGTCGTCGGCAGGCACATATACGGCCTGTACCGAGGTGATGGAGCCGCTCTTGGTGGAGGTGATGCGTTCCTGCATCAGGCCCATCTCCGATGCCAATGTCGGCTGATAACCCACGGCTGAAGGCATACGTCCGAGAAGTGCCGACACTTCCGAGCCTGCCTGTGTGAAACGAAAGATGTTGTCGATGAAGAACATGATGTCACGTCCGGCCGTCTCGCCGTCGCCGTCGCGGAAATACTCCGCCATGCTGAGTCCCGACAACGCCACTCTGGCTCTTGCCCCCGGCGGCTCGTTCATCTGACCGAACACTAAGGTGGCCTGCGACTTGTCGAGTTCTTCGTAATCCACTTTGTCGATAGGCCAGTTGCCTTTTGCCATCTCTTCCTGAAACTCTTTTCCGTATTTGATGACGCCTGCCTCTATCATATCACGGAGGAGGTCGTTGCCCTCGCGGGTACGTTCGCCCACGCCTGCAAACACTGTCATTCCGGAATACAGCTTCGCGATGTTGTTGATAAGTTCCATGATGAGCACTGTCTTACCCACGCCTGCGCCGCCGAACAGACCTATCTTGCCGCCTTTGGCGTAAGGCTCGATGAGGTCGATGACCTTGATGCCGGTAAACAGTATCTCTTGTTTTGTCGAGAGGTTCTCGAACTTCGGCGGGTCGCGGTGGATGCTGTTGCGTTTGCCCGGGTTCATGGGTTTCAGGCCGTCGATGCTCTCGCCTATGACGTTAAACAGGCGTCCTTTCACCTGGTCGCCGGTGGGCATGGTGATAGGATGGCCGAGGCTGCGCACCTCCATGCCGCGGCGCAGTCCGTCGGTGGAGTCCATCGCTATGGTGCGCATGGTGTTCTCTCCGATGTCCTGCTGCACCTCGGTGATGAGCTTGTCGCCGTTGTCACGGGTAATCTCAAGAGCATCCAAGAGGTTAGGCAGATGCTTCTCGTCTTCAAAAGCTACGTCGATGACAGGTCCTATGATCTGTACAATGTGACCTTTAATCTCTTTCTCCATTATGTTTTTCAACTCCTATTATTGATTCAAAATTTCTGATAAAACTCCATTGGAATATTATCAGGTATAAAATCCCGATGGTTATCGCGCTGTCGGCGATGTTGAACACCGGGCTGAAAAATATCTCCCCGCCGAGCCACGGCACCCATTCCGGGAAGGTGAAAAGCGGGAAATACAGCATATCGACAACTCTGCCTTGCATGAAGCCCGCATAGTTGAAGATGAGGCCGTAGAACATGCCGTCGATGATGTTGCCTATCGCTCCCGCTATGATGAGCGAGATGCCGAACAGCGGGCCGAACCGCACGTTTTTTCTCACTAATTTGAACAACAGCCACAACAGGAGCACCACCGCCACCATGCGGAAGACGCTCAAGAATATCTTACCCCATTGTGCGCCCGAAATCTCCCATCCGAACGCCATGCCGTTGTTCTCGATGAACAGGATATAGAACCATTTTCCGAATACGGGAATGGCTTCTCCGATTGCCATCGTGGTCTTGACGAGGATTTTGGAGGCTTGGTCAAGCAGAAGCACTAAAAAAATGACAATCAGAGGTTTTCTCATTTCTTTTTATTCTGATTCATCTTTGCCTCCACGCTGAGTGTGGCATGCGGCACGGCGCGCAGACGTTCTTTAGGGATGAGCTTACCTGTCACGCGGCATACGCCGTATGTCTTGTTCTCGATGCGTATCAAGGCGTTTTCCAGATTCTTTATGTATTTCGCCTGACGCACGGCCAAGGCGCTGTTTTCCTCTTTCGACAGTACCGCCGCGCCTTCCTCCAAAATCTTGAAGGTAGGAGCCGTGTCGTCGGAGTCGTTGCCGGTGGCCACGTTCTCCTGCAACAGGGCGAGGTCTTTGCGAGCCTGCTCCAAGCGGCTCAGAATCAATTCCTTGAATTCAGCCAGTTCTTCGTCGGTATATCTGGTTTTTTCCGGTGTGTTGACTGTTCCTTCCATATTGTATAGTATTTTTATGTTTTTCTAATTGATATTTTTGCCGTGATTTTATCCACAAGCTCTTGAGGCTCAGCGTTTTCGAGAGAGTCTGCCATCTCTAAGGAGGCAAGCGTCTCCGAGCAGATGTACTCTCCGAAGCGTTCCACCGGCTTCATGATGTCGGCGTTTCTCTCGATGCTGAGGATAATCTTGTCGGTGACTTCAAGGCCGCTTTCTTTTCTCATGTTCTGCACGCGGTTGATGATTTCTCTCGCGAGGCCTTCCTCAAACAAATCGGGTGTGATGTTGATGTCGAGGGCTACGGTCATGTTGTCTTGTGTCGTCACTGTCCAGCCCGGGATGTCCTCCGTGGTGATGAGTGCGTCTTCGAGAATCAGGTTAACTTCCTGACCGTCAATGCTTATCGTCGCACCGCCGTTCTTCTCGAAGCTTCTGATGTCGTCCTGGCTCATGGTGTTGAAATACTTCGTGAGCTGTCCCATCAGCTTGGCGTAGCGTGTCTTCAGCGAGGCGAAGTTAGGTCTGACTTTCTTGACCAAGATATTGAGTTCGCCTGTCAGATATTCCACTTTCTTCACGTTGACTTCCGAAAGGATAAGGCCTTCGACTTTCTGCAGTTGTTGCATCATCTCGTCGGAAAGCACCGGAATCATTATCCTTGACAGTGGCTGGCGCACACGGATGTTGGCTTTCTTTCTCAACGATAGCACCATTGAGGCGACGAGTTGCGCCATCTCCATGCGTTCCTCAAGTTTCTTGTCGATGAAATCGGCGTTGACCTTCGGAAACGTTGTCAGATGCACTGATTCCGCGCTGTCGCGGTGTGTCACCTCGTTGAGGTCGCGGTATAGCTGTTCGCTGAAGAAGGGCGCGATAGGCGAGATGAGGCGTGCGATGGTGTCGAGGCAGGTGTATAACGTCTGATAGGCCGAGGTCTTGTCATCGGAGCCGTTGCTCTTCCAGAAACGGCGGCGTGACAGGCGGACGTACCAGTTGCTGAGATGTGCATCGACGAAGGTGCCGATGGCGCGTCCTGCCTTGGTAGGCTCGTAGCTCTCGTAGTCTTTCTCCACTTCCAAGATGAGGGAGTTAAGCTCGGAGAGTATCCATCTGTCTATCTCCGGGCGTTGCTCAAACGGGATGTCGGCCTCCTTGTACTCAAAGCCGTCGATGTTGGCGTAGAGTGCGAAGAAAGCGTAGGTGTTGTATAACGTCCCAAAGAACTTACGGCGCACGTCGTCAACGCCGTCT
>CALCYT010000003.1 GCA_937906455.1 uncultured Bacteroidales bacterium
AATCTGCCATATCTGCTATATCTGCGAGAGAAAAAATAAAAAAGGAATCAAAAAAATTTATATCTTTGCCGAAAAATATAGGATTGCTCGACTTCACTCGAAATGACAACCATGAGTACACTGCTTAAAATAAAAAACTTAAAAATCCGCTTCCTTCGCGATGGCGAGTGGAACGAGGTGGTGCATGGCATCAGTTTCGATGTGCCGAAAGGCAAGACTCTCGGCATCGTGGGCGAGTCGGGCTCGGGAAAGTCGGTGAGCAACCTTGCGGTGATGCGTCTGCTGAACGAACGCTATTCAAGGATTTCAGCCGATGAGATAAGCCTCGACGGAAAAGACATACTGCATCTCGATGAAAAAAACATGCACGACATCCGCGGCAAACGTATCTCCATGATTTTCCAGGAGCCAATGACTTCGCTCAACCCTGTGTTTCAATGCGGTTTTCAGGTGGCGGAGGCGATACTTGCTCATGAAAAAGTCACCGATGAAGAGGCTCATCAACGCGTGATAAGTCTCTTCAAGAAAGTGCTTCTGCCACGTCCTGAGGCTATCTATAAGAGTTACCCGCACGAGCTCTCCGGCGGACAGAAACAACGTGTGATGATTGCCATGGCATTGGCGTGCAATCCCGAACTCCTTATCGCCGACGAGCCAACTACCGCCCTCGATGTTACCGTTCAGAAAGAGATTCTGAAACTGCTGAAAGATCTGCAACAGACGGAACACTTGTCAATGATTTTCATCTCACACGACCTCGGCGTGGTGTCGCAGGTCTCCGACAACATCCTCGTGATGCACGACGGCAGAGTGGTGGAATGCGGCGAGGCGCAAGAGGTGCTGAGTCACCCGAAAGACCCTTATACCAAAGGACTTTTAGCTTGTCGCCCGCCTATGGATTACCGCCTGAAACGACTCCCGATAGTGAAGGAGTTTCTCGACGGCACCTGGGGCGATGCTGCTGATTTCAAGTCACAACTCCTTGTAACACAAGAGGATAGGAGGAGCCGTCTGAAAGAGATATATAGTCACGAGCCGCTATTGAAGGTGGAGCATCTTAAGACGTGGTTTCCGCTGAAAAAAGGAGTCTTCAACCGTGTTTACGACTACGTGAAGGCCGTCGATGACGTGAGTTTCGAGGTTTATCCCGGCGAGACGCTGGGCCTCGTGGGTGAGTCGGGAT
The DNA here is from genome assembly GCA_937906455.1 of uncultured Bacteroidales bacterium. GTDB lineage: Bacteria > Bacteroidota > Bacteroidia > Bacteroidales > F082 > Limimorpha. Next base: position 1,184 of record CALCYT010000003.1, read on the forward strand.
GCGGCAAGACCACCCTCGGACGCTCTGTTTTGAGGTTAGTGGAGCCTTCCGAAGGCAGGATAGTATTCAAAAATAAAGATGTTATGTCGTTGAATGGCAGCGACTTGCGCGAATATCGGCGACAGGCGCAGATAGTGTTTCAGGATCCCTATTCGTCGCTGAACCCAAGGATGCGCATCGGCGACGCGATAGCGGAGCCGATGCAGGTGCATGGCATCGAGCCTGACCCCAAGAAACGTCGCGAAAAGGTGTGTGAGCTGCTTACCGAGGTCGGGCTGCAGCCTGAGCATTATCAGCGTTATCCGCATGAGTTCTCCGGCGGTCAACGGCAACGTATATGTATAGCGAGAGCTCTCGCGGTTAGGCCGAAACTTATCATCTGCGACGAGTCGGTGTCGGCTCTCGACGTGTCGGTGCAAGCACAGGTTCTTAACCTCCTCAACCGACTGAAAAAAGACTTCGGCTTTACGTATGTCTTTATCTCTCATGACCTTAGCATCGTCCGTTTCATGTCCGACCGCATCCTCGTGATGTACAACGGAAAGCCTGTCGAACTTGGCGACGCCGATGAGATTTTCAATAACCCGAAAAATGATTATACAAAAAAACTGATAAACGCAATACCTAATATTAAGAGTGTAGAGTTGAGAGTTTAGAGTTGAAAGCAGTTTTGAAGTTTAGAGTGGAAAGTTAAAAAGACCATTACACTCAAAAACTTTAAAACTTTAAACTTCTCAACTACTCTAAGCTATACACTCTAAACTCTAAACTAAAAACATGAAAAGCATCAAAGAAATCTATCGCATCGGTCATGGACCGTCATCAAGTCACACTATGGCACCGCGTTTCGCTGCCGAGCAGTTCCTTGAGCGTCATCCTGATGCCGCCTCGTTTGAGGTGACATTGTACGGGAGTCTCGCCGCCACCGGCAAAGGCCACTTCACCGACGTGGCGATAACAGAGGTGCTGCAGCCTCAGGCACCTGTCAGTATCGTGTGGGAACCGAAAGTGTTCCTGCCATATCATCCTAACGGGATGAAATACAAGGCTTTTGACAAAGAAAACAACGTCCTTGAAGAGTGGACGGTGTATAGCGTTGGCGGCGGTGCCCTCGAAGAGGAAGGGAAACCGTCGGTCTTGCCCGACCTTTACACGATGACCACTATGACGGAAATCATGAAATGGTGCGAACGTACAGGGAAAACGTATTGGGAATATGTCCTTGAGAGCGAGAACGACAAAGGCCTGATGTCGCATCTGAAGAATGTCTGGGATACTATGATAGAAGCTGTGGAGCGTGGTCTGCGTACCGAGGGACGTCTGCCAGGGCCGTTGAACCTGCCCCGAAAAGCGGCGCAATACAACATCAAGGCGATGGGTTACCAGCATACTTTGCGCAGCCGCGGACTCGTGTTCTCGTATGCCCTCGCCGTCAGTGAGGAGAACGCCTCGGGAGGTCTTATCGTGACTGCTCCTACATGCGGCTCATGCGGCGTGCTGCCCGCCGTGTTGTATCATCTCTGGAAGAGTTATGAGTTTGACGAGCGTCGTATCATCCGCGCCTTGATGACCGCCGGGTTGATTGGCAACATCGTGAAGACCAATGCCTCCATCTCGGGTGCCGAGGTGGGATGCCAGGGCGAGGTGGGAGTGGCATGCGCTATGGCGGCTGGTGCGGCATGCCAGCTCTTCGGTGGCAGCGTGGCGCAGATAGAATACGCCTGCGAGATGGCTCTCGAACATCATCTCGGCATGACATGCGACCCGGTGTGCGGCCTCGTCCAGATACCGTGCATCGAACGTAACGCCTTCGCGGCTGCACGCGCCATGGACTGTAACATCTACTCTACCTTCACCGACGGTCGCCATCGCGTCTCGTTCGACAAAGTCGTTACCACAATGAACAAAACCGGCCGCGACCTCCCGAATCTGTATAAAGAGACATCGGAAGGGGGATTGGCGGAAGATTATAGACAAATGCAATAATAAAGTTTAGAGTTTAGAGTTTAGAGTTGAGAGTTGAGAGTAGTTTAGAGTTGAGAGTAGGGAGTAGAGAGGGGGCATTGACTGACAAGAAACCGACCGTTAGGGTAAAATTTTTTAAAAATGAAGAGATTATTTCTTGCAATTCCAATTGAAACTCAAAACAACGGCTTCGTACCGTTGCTTGACGACCTCCGTAAGCGTTTGTCTCACGAGAAAATGATAAACTGGGTGCGCCCGACAAACATACATCTGACACTGAAATTTATCGGTGAGACGCCTCCTCAAGACGAGCCTAAAATAATAGAGGCGGTGACGAAAGTGATTGAGAATCACCGTTCTTTCACTATGGACTTCAACCGGACGGGGGTCTTCGGGAGCCGTTACGCCCCGCGTGTGCTGTGGCTCGGCATGCAGCAGACTCCCGAAGAGCTGCTGAACCTCGAAGAATACGTGCTGACAGCTTTCGATAGTATCGGCTATCAACGTGATAGACAAAACTTCGTGCCGCATCTTACGCTTGGAAGGATAAAAAATCTATACGAGAAACAATACTTCTCGAAGGTTATACAAGCTGTCGAGCAGAAAACCTATATACATCAGGAAGTAAAAGAAATATCTCTTTTTCAGAGCATCTTGAGACCTGACGGAGCTGTTTATAAAGTAATTAGGAAGTGGAACTTGATATTATGAAAAGTATCTTTTGGTCGAATATTTCATAATTTCGTCACATATATCGGAATTTCGTCACAAAAGTGTATCTATTGGTCGAATTTTCATAACTTTGTTTACAAGCAATAGCATAACGGTCTAAGCGTGCGCTTGGTTCGCTCCGCTCTCCACCCTAAACTTTCAACTTTTTATTAAAAATCGCCTATTTTTTATTAAAATCAAAAAAACTGACGTCTAAAGTCTAAAATCTAAAGTCTTTTTCTTATCTTTGCAAAAAATTATGTCATGCTCCTCACTGCCGTCATAATCACGAAAAACGAAGAGCGCAACATCCGCCGGTGCCTTGAGTCGGTAAAAGATGTCGCGGATGAAATTGTCGTGGTCGATTCGTTGTCAACAGACGCCACAGAGGAGATTTGCCACGAATACAAGGTGAAGTTCGTGAAACAGGAATGGCTCGGCTATTCCGGACAGAAAAACTTCGCGAATAATATCGCCTCCAACGACTGGATTTTCTCCATCGATGCCGACGAGGCACTTTCCGACGAGCTGAAAAAATCGCTTCTCGAAATCAAAAACAAGGATTTCTCTGATGCCACAGTGTTCAGTATGAACCGTCTGACGAACTACTGCGGTCACTGGATTCGTCACTGCGGATGGTATCCCGATTCAAAAATAAGAATCTGGAATAGAAAAATCGGGAAATGGAAAGGTGATATTCATGAAACGATAGAATATGAAACAAGTGTTGATATTCAACATCTTAAGGGTGATTTGGAACATTATTCCTATTATTTTTTGGAAGAGCACATTCGTCAGGCTGACAAATTTACCACACTTACGGCTTTGGAGGCATTCAAGAGTGGCAAACGGTGTGACGGTATCTGGAAACTTCGTGTGAAAACTACATGGAAATTTATGCACGATTATTTGTTTCAACTTGGTTTCCTTGACGGATATTACGGCTATATCGTGTGTAAAATATCGGCGTTTGCAACATTTATGAAATACAGCAAGTTGCATGAGATGACAAAGAAGGCATGAAACCGGGACGAGTCATAATAAGCAGGACAGACAGTATTGGCGATGTTATTTTGACATTGCCAATGGCCACAGTGTTGAAGAAAAATTTTCCTGATTGCGAGGTCATTTTTCTTGGCTCATCATATACAAAAGACATCGTAGCCTGCTGTTCTGATGTTGATGAGTTTTATGACTGGAAAACCACGAATCTTGCGGACATCCACGCCGATACCATAATTCATGTTCTGCCACGCCCCGAAATAGCCAAGGCAGCAAAAAAAGCACGAATAAAAACTCGCATCGGAACAACAAACAGGTTTTATCATTGGTGGACTTGCAACAAATTTATCAAACTGTCGCGAAAAAAATCTAACCTTCATGAAGCTCAACTGAACCTCAAGCTCCTGACTTGTTTTGACGGAGTTGAAGACTTGTATTCACTTGACGAAATCGTGAATTTGTTTGATTTTAAATCTGTAAAAGACAGTTGTTATGCTTGTCAATATATTGATAATCAAAAATTTAACTTAATTTTGCATCCGAAATCGAAAGGTAGTGCCCGCGAATGGGGTCTCGACAATTTCAAGCGACTGATAGAGATTTTGCCTGCCGAAAAATTCAAAATATTTATTTGTGGCACCGAAAGTGAAGGCATTTTGGTTCGAGAGGCTTTGCTTTCAAAACCAAAAGACCATGTTGTTGACCTTACCGGGAAGATGACATTACCTGATTATATAGCGTTTATTAACCATTCTGATGGACTGATAGCAGCGAGTACAGGGCCGCTGCATATAGCTGCCGTTTTGGGGAAAAACGCAATCGGAATTTATCCGCCGATTCGTCCTATGCATCCGGGAAGATGGGCATGTATTGGCAAAAACGCAAAGTATTTCGTGACGCAAAAGGAATGCAATGAATGTAGAAAAATTCCAAATTGTAAATGTATGCTGATGATAAAGCCGGAAATGGTGAAATCATATCTTTTAAGTTTAATAATTGACAAATAAATAGGATATATGAATGATTTTAGAAAGAAAATAGTTGATTTCTATTATGAGAATCCGTTGAAATGTATCATTTTAGTCGCATTTGTAGTGCGTCTTGTCGCAGTCATCTTCTCGAAAGGCTTCGGCATGCACGACGACCATTTCCTTATCATCGAGTCGTCGAAATCGTGGGTAAACGGCGGCGATTACAACCAATGGCTGCCATGGTCGCAAGACACCGACAACCCGGTGCCCTCGGGACACAGCTTTTTCTATCCCGGACTGATGTATTGTTTCTTCCGGCTGTTGCAACTTGTTGGTATAGAGACACTTAATGTGCAGATGTATTTCGTGCGCCTGCTTCACGCCTTGTGGTCGTTGCTCATCATTTATTACGGTTACAAGATTACGGAGAAATTCACTAATCGCACGACGGCCAACATCGCGGGATGGACTCTTGCGTTGTATTTTTTCATGCCTTGGCTGAGCGTCAGAAATCTTGTGGAGGTGGTGGCGATACCGTTTCTCATGGCCGCTACATGGCTGTATGTCAAGGATGAACATCCTACGTGGGGGCGTGTGCTGTGGGTAGGGGCACTGACAGGGATGGCGATGTCGGTGCGCTATCAGGTGATGTTTTTCATCGGCGGCTTCGGCCTCGCTCTCCTCATCATGAGACGCTGGAGAGACGTAGTGCTATACGGCGCAGGCGTGCTTCTCAGCTTCACGCTGATTCAATGTGTCCCTGATATGATACTGTGGCATCGTCCCTTCGCCGAGTTTTGGGAGTATGTGTCGTATAACCTTGACAACGCCACTACATATTTCAACCAGCCGTGGTATAACTATATCCTTGTGATTCTTGTACTTTTGCTCCCTCCCGTGAGCGTCTTTATCTTCGGAGGTTTTTTCTACGAATGGAAGCGATGGACACTTTTCCTTCCTTCATTCGCATTCCTGTTCTTCCACAGCTGCTTCCCCAATAAACAGGAGCGTTTCATACTGACAATCATACCGTTTGTGATAATACTCGGCATTATCGGCATTTATGACTATTGGCATACTCATTCCGATAAGGTGAAATTGAAGAAGATATTTAAGGTTTGTCTTTGGATAAGCCTGATACTCAATACTATAGCCATTGTTCCGACTACAGTGCACTATTCAAAAAAGGCAAGAGTGGAGGCGATGGTTTACCTCTCGCATTATCCCGATTGCCAAAATTATATCATCGAAGGTATGCTCTCCTATGGCGTCAGGATGCCCGTGGAGGAGTATTCCGACAAGGCTTTCATGACCCGCGGCTCGGTGTATAAAGGCAAAGGCTGGGAGACGGAGACGGACTTCATCGCGGAAAACGATATCGCATTTGTGCTGTTTGAAGGCGAAGAAAATATGGAGCAACGTCTCGCTGAAGCGAAAAAATATATACCAAATCTCGTTTATGATGTCACCTGCAAAGAGAGTTTTATCGACGCTATAGTGCAGAAAATCAACCCGATAAACGAGAATTATCCTATCGTTGTTTACAGAAACGCTGACGTCATACCTGAACAAATCAAATAATATTAACATAAAATCAAATACTATGACAAACATCGACAACGTTAATTTCAATGGAAAACGCGTCATCGTGCGTGTTGACTTCAATGTGCCGTTAGATGAAAACTTTAACATCACCGACGACACCCGTATGCGCGCCGCTATGCCGACATTGCGTAAGGTGTTGAACGACAACGGCATGCTTATCATCATGTCGCATCTCGGTCGCCCGAAGAAGAACCCTGACCCGAAATATTCGGTAAAGCCTCTTGTGAAACATCTTGAGGAACTTGTCGGCAAACCTGTCATCTTCGTTGACGACTGCATGAAGGCTGCAGAGCCTGTTAAAGCCATGAAACCGGGCGACGTGATGCTTCTCGAAAACCTTCGTTTCTACGCTGAGGAAGAGGGCAAGCCGCGTGGCGTGGAGAAAGGCGAGCTGGGCTACGACGAGGCTAAGAAGGAGGTGAAGGCGGCTCAGAAAGAGTTCACCAAGACCCTCGCGTCTTACGCCGACTATTATATCAACGACGCGTTCGGGACAGCACACCGCGCCCACGCCTCGACAGCTCTCATTGCCGATTATTTCGACGCTGACCATAAGATGTACGGCTACCTCATGGGCAAAGAAGTGGCTGCCGTCGATAAGGTGATGAACGACATCAAACACCCGTTTACCGCCATCATGGGCGGCTCGAAGGTCTCCACAAAGATTGAAATCATTGAGAATCTTCTCACTAAGGTCGATAATCTCATTCTCTGCGGCGGCATGACATACACTTTCAAGAAAGCTCTCGGCGGTAAGATAGGTAACTCAATCTGTGAGGACGACAAACTCGACCTTGCTCTTGACATCCTTGCAAAAGCAAAAGAAAAAGGCGTCAACCTGGTTTTGTCAATCGACACTCTGGCAGGTAACAAATTCTCCAACGACGCTGACACTCAGATAGTTGACCCGATGAATATCCCTGATGGCTGGGAAGGCATGGACATAGGTCCGAAGACTCGCGAAATGTTCGCCGACGTCATCAAAGGCTCGAAAACCATCCTATGGAACGGCCCATGCGGTGTGTTCGAGTTCGACACCTTCGCCGAAGGATCAAAAGCTATTGCGTTGGCTATTGCGGAAGCTACCAAAAACGGCGCATTCTCACTCATCGGAGGTGGCGACTCGGTGGCATGTATCAACAAATTCGGCCTCGCTGACCAGGTGTCATACGTGTCAACAGGCGGTGGTGCCTTGCTCGAAGCTATCGAAGGTAAAGAACTGCCGGGAATAGCAGCAATTAAGAAATAATTTAAACAAGCCATTAGCCGTTAGCCATTAACATTGTTTCCCTAATGGCTAATGGCTGTTACCTAATGGCTAAAATTTTTATTATGAAAGAGATATTCTCATTATTATTTGCTATTTGTACGATAGCAACTACTCTCAACGCGCAGTGGGTCAGCCCCGGCGAAGGCGTGATCTACACTTTTCCCGACCTCGTGGCGGCATCAAACGGAGTGGTGACGAACAACGGCGACGTGTTTGCCGTCAATGCCGACTTGACGATCTCTGAAAACGATGTTCTGAAAATCGATAATCAGGTTTCCAGAATCGACGCCCCTGGCGTGTTGATAACCATCAGAGGCTCAATGACTTGCGAGAACACCGAAAGAGTCAAGCTCTATGGCGAGATGACGAATCAGTTTAGCATGCGTTTTGAAAACGCCACTAACTGTCTGTTGAGAAAGATGTATCTCTCCGATGGCTGCGGCATCAAACTGATAGAGTCAGAAGTGACCTTTGACGATGTGAAATTCGTTTATTTCACAAGGGATTACAGCACTGCAGTCATCGACGCATTCAACTGTGACCCCGAAATCAAAAACTGCTATTTCATGTTGAACGACGGCCCCGCCATCAGCTCGCCGGCCAACGGACAGGCCTCGCCCCAGATTCTTAACTGCGAGTTCGACACTAATGTCAAGGACATCAACGCTCCGCAAATCAACCTCGGACCTGGAGGAGAAGATACCATCCGTATCGTGGGCAATGAGATTTACACTATTATGGCGTCATGGTATGTGGGTGGCATCTCCGTCGCCGACCTTTTGGGTACCGGCTCCACCAAAGTGCTGCTGAAAGACAATGTCATCAGAGAGGGACGCTACGGATATAACCAGCAGGGACTGACGATTTCATCGGTCATCGTCGGCAATCAGTTTATTAATAACAACCACGAGGACAACCCGATGAACGGAGGCAGCGGAATCAGCATCTACGGCGTGGACGGCAACAACAAGGCTGTTTTGCGTGACAATGTGATTACCGGCAACTTATGGGGTATCACTGCAATCAATGCTTTCGACATCGACCTTGGCACCATCGACGACTGGGGCAACAACACACTTCATGACAACGGCAACGGCGGCGTGGTTTACGACCTGTACAACAACTCCGCCTGCGACATCATGGCTGTCGGCAACGACTGGGGTACCGCCGAGGCTGAAGTCATCGAAGAGCATATAGTGCATCAAGTTGACAACCCGAGTCTTGGGATGGTGACATTCTACCCGTTTGTGGGCAGTGACTATGGAATAGGTGAAATCTATGAAGATAACCCCAAGAACGACAATAAGTTCTATACAATCGAAGGTCGTTGTCTCGGAACTAAACTGCCCGAAAACTATAAAGGAGTTTATATCAGGAACGGGGTGAAATGTTATTCGTTATAAACCACCTGCATCATCACGTTTCCGACCATTTGCAAGGTCTTAACATCAATCTGTTCGATGTTGTCGTTGACCGTATGCCAATAAGGGTAGAAGCATGAGGTACGGTTTTCGTCGCCGACGAGATGTATGATGTCGATTGTCGGGATGCCGGCGTAGTGCATCATGTAGATATGGTCGTCGTTGATAGGGTCGCCAAGCTCATTGCTGAAATACTCGTCATAGCCCATGTTGCGTGCTATGCGCCACACCTTGTTCAATACCCAGTCTGAGTTCATTTGTGAATAATATTCCTTTGGGAAACGAGGGTTGGCGGCACCGACCATGTCGAGCAAGATGCCGTAGTATGCCGAATATCCGCTGATGTGGGGCTTCTTTGACCAATATTGCGAGCCGAGACCCCACGAGAGGTCGTTGTGAAGGCTCATGTCAGCCCATTTTGGTGCGCCGTAGTCTTCTAAGTCGAAGAAAATCAAGTCGATACCTATGTTGTTGGCGATGCGGTGTGTCTTCATCACCCTTGCCATCTCCATCATGATACCGCAGCCTGAAGCACCGTCGTTGGCACCGTCGATAGGCTTCTTCCAGTTAGCCTCATCAGGGTCGTTGTCGGCGTAAGGCCTTGAGTCCCAATGTGCAGCTACGATGACACGTTTCTTGACGTCGGGGTTGAACGAGGCGATGATGTTCTTGCCGTCGATAACCTTGCCGTCATAGACGCGCGCCCTGAAATCCTGCACAAACACCGTGTCGGCATAACCGTTGAGCGTCCCGACCATCCAGTCGGCGCAATGCTGATGCTCGACAGAGCCGGCCACTCTCGGACCGAAATCGCATTGTTTTTTTACAAAGTAAAAAGCCGAATCACCGTTGAAGGCGGGAACCATGACGGTTTTTCTCTCTTTTTGCTGTGTAGTGGTCTGCGCAGGCTTATTAAAATTCTCACAAGCTATCAGCGTGATTAGAATGCTGGATATTATAAATGTTTTTTTCATAGTTTAGAGTTTAGAGTTTAGAGTGTAGAGTCAGTTTTTTAGTTTAGAGTTTTATATGATTTTTGAAGACCTGATAGAAGTCGAGATACTTCTTCAATTAATAAATCCATGCTTAATCTATCTTCGGATGTGATATAACCGAGGTCTTCAGCTATTTCAAATTGAGATGATACTTCCATAAGAGAGCCATACGATATTTCAATAAAATGAGATTTATCTTTTACAGATAATCTATTAATTCCTTCAGCAATATTTGATGTTATTGATATTGAAGCTCTCCTAAGTTGGTCGCACATTGCGTATGTTTCATTAGACGGAAACTTTTTAATTAATTTATATGTTAACTTCACCACATTTTTTGCCTTCTGATAAGCAATTAATCTTCTATATCCAAATATTTCCATAATTTTTGATTTTTAAAATTCTACTTATTACTTTTTATCTATAACTATATTCTTTAACACTTTCCACTCTCAACTACTCTCAACTCTAAACTCTAAACTCTCAACTCTACTTCCCGCTCGTCATCGTGCCGCTTCCGTCGTCTTCTCCGCCTTGTCTTGCCTGCCGTTCAAGTTCCATCTTGCCGAAACGGAACGTCACGCCGGCACTGATGGAACGGCTGTTGTATTTGAACGAGTTGTATGAGATGTAATACGGGTTGTTTGTGTTGTTGTCCCATTTGTTCCAGTTGAAGATGTCGTTGACGTTGAGATGCACCGACATTTTCTTGTCGAAGAAGTCGGCTCGCAGGCCACAATTTATTGAATAAGATGGCCTGTTCTCCGCATACAGCGACTGCGTTGCCGAACGGTAGTACCCCGAGGCATGCACTTCGAGCTTGTTCCACAGCTTCGCCCACACGTTCAGGCGCAGACTGTACGACCAAAGGTCGCTCTCCACCTTCTGCCCGTTGAACTGAGTAGAATAATAAGAGTCATAAACGTTGGCGTAAAGCCTCATGTTGAAAAATCCTGTCGGGCGATACATCACGTTGGCCTCGAAGCCGAGATTATATGTGTTATCGACGTTGTAAGGCTTGGTGGCTCTCACCCAGCGATGAAAAAACACACTGTCGTAAACGTTCTCCGTCACGCTGTTGATAGTGCCGTCAGAGTCTCTGTAATAAGCTGATAATCCTACACTTCCGAATTTGTTGAAATATTTTGTCCAGCCGGCTTCCAAAGAGTTGGTATAGACTGATTTAAGTTCCATGTTGCCTAAATCGAGGCTCTCGACTTCATATTCCACAAAGTTGGTGAGATAACGCGCATTCGGGTTGCTGATGCGTCGCGTATAATTGAACTTGAAGTTATGCATCGACTTGGTTCTATACGATATATGTATCGACGGGCGCCAGTTGAGATACTGCTTCGACTGATGGTCAATCATATAGCCATCCATATTGCAATGCACGTCGGCATATTCCATCCTGATGCCCGGCTTCACCACGAGGTTGCCGAACTTATGCTGCAAGGTCAGGTAAGCGTCAAATTCATCACTCCAGCTTACACGGTCCAAGGTGCGTAAATTGTCGTTAACGTATTCATTATCACCGACCAAAGTGTCATAAATGATATAATATGTGTCAGGACTGTGGTCGAACGACACGCCGAGGCCAATCTCGCCGTTTTTGATATATGGCAAGTTATAGTCGATATTGGCACTGTAGTTGAAATCGCTGTAGTGATAGTTGTTTCTATATCCCGTCAGACGTGCTATGCTGTCGGTGAAGGCTTGTGTGCTCTCGTCCCAGAAATGGTAATCCCTGCGGTTTGTGCTGTTGTTGCTGCCGCCCCAATAGCCGGCGTACATACTGAAAGTGATGTTATGTCCTTCATTATTAAAGAGATGCTGATAGTCGGCGCCTCCGTTGAAGCCCATGAAACCGCCGTTGCCGTCGCTTTTGGTGTAATAATAGTTATGCTCAATGCCACCGGTGTTGTATTCGTTGCGATAGTAGTTCTGCCAGCTTTTATTGTTATTCCAGTTAGGCCAGCCGCCCATCCACACCGACACGTTGTTCATGGTGTCAATGTTGTATGTGAAATTCATGTAGAAACCGCCGCCGTATCTGTGGCTTTTGCTCTCGCCGTCGTAGCGCGTGGTTGTGGTGGTGTCGAGCGTAGCGGGGTTTAAATCGTTTTTTCTGAAAGAGTAACTATATCCGTTGGTGTTGTTGACATCACGGCTGTAGTTGCCGTTGAGATAGAGGTTGAACGACACTTTTTCGTTTGCGTAAACGTATGATATCCAAGGTGATACGTCGGGCCGTGACGAGCCTCTCACGCCGAAGCTCACAAACTGGTTTTTCTGCACCTTGGCATTGGTCACTATGTTGATGATGCCACCGTCGCTCTTCGAGGCATAGCGTGCCGAAGGATTTGTTATCACTTCAATGGTTTTGATAGCGTTGGCAGGCAGCTGCTGTATGTAAGTTTTGAGGTTTTCCTCGTTGAGATGCGATGGCTTGCCGTTTATCCATATCTCCACTGACGACACTCCGCGCAGGGTGATGTTGCCTTCCACATCGACTTCCACGCCGGGGGCGTTCTGCAAGGCGTCGGATGCCGTGCCTGTCTGTATCGACGGGTCTTCACTGACGTTGTAAAGTGTCTTCTCGCCTTCGTTGGCGAAGAGCGGTTTCTTGTCGATAATAACGACCTCGTCGAGCCTTACCGAGCCTTCATTCATCTTGATGACGCCCATGTCGAGGTTGTCGATGACATCCAAAACCTGCTTTATATTCTCATATCCGATAGCTGTAATCTGTAGTATATACCGGCCGTCGCGCACGTTCTCCAATTTGAAGGCACCCTTCTCGTTTGATGTCGTCCCGCTCACATATACGGTGTCGGCTGCGCGGATAAGTCCGACGTTGACGAAAGCCAAACCCTCATTGGTGCCGCTGTCAACCAAGGTGCCTGTGATGAAGTGTTGTGACATCAAAACATTGATGTTCAATAAAACAATCAAAAAAAACAATACTACCCGTTTCATTATTCAAAAAGTGCTTTTTTCATCATTTAACGTTACAAAAATACAAAAATTATGCCGAACATCCATAGTCGGCATAAAATTTTCAAGGTATGAAGAAAGGATTACTTATTTTTGTAGATATCGACGTCTCCATATTTTGTGCTGATGTCAAGCAGACCTCGCTCGCCATCGCCGTAATGTCCCACACCGCTGATGCTGTTCTTGTCGAAAAAGCCCTTGAATTTTATGTCGCCATACGATGATGCAAGCTTATAGTCAAAAGAGGCATCCTTGTTGAGGTACAAAACAACGTCGGAATACAGGCCGTCAATGTCGATTTTTGGCGTTAGCGATGTGGAGGTGACCGACAAGTCCGAATACCTTAATCTGGCACCTATCAAATTTGTGAGGTTTCGCACTTTTATGTCGGAATAGGCGGCTGTGCTCAAAACAACTTTGTTTGCTTTTTCTATTCTGGTGTCGGAATATTTGTTTTCAAGCATGCAATGGTCCAAGTCGGTGATGAAGAGCTTGCTGTATTTCAGAGTGCCGTCGATGTAGTCGCATTTGTTTATTTTTGCCTCGCCGTACGACATATCAAGGTATAACTGACTCACAACATTGATGTTGATGTTTCCGTATCTCACCTCAATTATGTTTTTTTGTATGTTGTCAATTATCAGGCTGTCGGCCTTGAAATCGCCGTATTTTATGTCGGTTTTCAGCTTGCGTTGCGCCTTGTCGATGGTGATGTCGCCGTATATTGTCTCCAAGTCCATTGCCACGTCTTTCGGGACTTTCACATAATATTTTATCGAAATTGACGCGTTGAACGACTTATTGGTTTTGTTTACGAACACCGTCCTCGCCTTCACGCTGTTGTCTTCCTGCGTCAATTCCACGTTGATGATTTCCATCAGTTTCTGCACCGCACTCTCCTTGTCGCTTTTCACCGTGATTTTCACAAAAAACTCAATCTGCGGCTGATCCCACGTGGTGATGATGAAATCGCTGTATCTGCCTTCCATCGTAAGATTCGGCATCGCTTCCACATCGAAAGTCTTCTCGATGGTTTTCTGTCCCTCAAATTTGTAATTGTAGCCGCAATCCCTGTAATTGTTGGCCAAGGCAAAGACCGCCATCAGTGACAAAACTGTTAAAACAAAAGTCTTTTTCATAATTCTTATTTGTTTAATTTATCGGTTATTAAATCTAATGTCATTAATTTGTTGTCGTAAATCTGTTCTGCTATAGCCATCTGGCGGTCTTCAGGAAGCGGTGCCATCTCGGCGAAAACATCACCCATATTCATCAGGTCGCGTATCACAGCGTTGATTTGCATGCGTGTCGAGTCGTCAACATTCACCATCACATCCTCTAAGTTGATGATGGCTTCCTCCACTTTTTCGTCATAAAATTGACGCATCGTAACTAATTTACTGTCAGTCACTTGCGGCGATTTTGTTGATATTCTTCCATATTGATTTATGCCGAAAATCATGATGAAAATGGCTGCTGCCGCTGCCGCTATCGAGGTGAAGGTCAACCGAAAGTGCCTCTTGTCATCCAATCTCTTCTCGAACCTCTCGCGGCTTCCCTCCGGCATCTTCACATCGTCAAATGCCGTTTTGTTGTTTCTTATTTTTTCTCCTATATTCATATTTATTATTATTGGTCGCCTTACGGCTCAAAATCTTAAAAAAATGTTCTTCCTTGATAATCCTCAAATCCCTCTTTTAACTTTTATCTTTTATCTTTTAACTTTTATCAATAACCTATAACCTATAACCCATAAACCTTAAACTCTCAGCTCTCAGTTTCCCCAGTCCTCTCACATATTGCGACCTCACCGTTGATTCCTTGATTCCCATCTTCTCCGCTATCTCGCTGAACTCCATCCCGTCAATCAGGTGCAGCGTTATTGTCAGGCGGTAGCCGTCGGGAAGCTTATTCAGCGACTCCTTTATCTTTTCTATCGGGAAATCCTCAAAATCGGTGTCGTCTTCTTCCATCCGGTCGGCGGTGTTGTCAATTTCCTCGTAAAACGGCTCTTTGCTGTGTTTCCTGAACAAGTCGATGCTCTTGTTGATGGCTATTGTCTTCACAAAAGCCACGAAATCGTGTTCTGAGCCTTCGAAACCGTCAAGATTAGCGAATGTCTTCAGAAAGGCGTCTTGTGTTATCTCCTCGGCGTCCTGCGCGTTCATCACTATCCTGTAAGAGGCGTTGAAAACCGTGCTGCAACAGAGGTCATAAAGTCTCATCAGCGACTCTTGCCGTCCTTTCCTCGCCCTTTCCAAAACAATGTTGAATCCTAACATTTTATCCGTTTTACATCTTCTTAACGAAAGAAAGGTTGTTTTGCTGCATCGAAAATGAAAAAAATCATTCGTTTTCCATCGCGAATAGTGCGGCGCGGTTCAAAAACGAGTTGAAGTCATAGCAGGAGCGGAACTCCCCGATGACCCAATCCACCAAGCGGTCGGAATACAGCATGTCGTCGTCGATAGTCTGATAGAGGCAGTAGTCCTTGAGCTTCAGATACTCGGCGTAAGGATGGTCGGCGGGGTAGTCTTTGGGCACTTTTTTCAGTTTCTGCGCCATATCGAGACTGAAATTCTTAGCTTTTTTCAAGGCTTTTTCAAATTCTTCACCTTTTGTGCTGATGTCTTCGCGTACGCTTCTCGTTATCTCTGGCGGGCATTGGTACATTCCGGGAAAGAGTCCGTGATGGCCGAGATATTCGGCTCCTTCGCCTTCAACATGGAAATAATAGCCTGCCATACCTGATTTTTTGCCGTTCGGACAGATGAAAAGACCGAAATGACGTTTATACGGGCTCTTGTCGGGCGAGAAGCGGGTGTCGCGATAGAAGCGGTAGGTACAGTCTTTCAATGTAAGGCCGCGGGTCAGAGGGTCGAATCTCTGCACACCTATTAATATCTGTTCCGCGATGGCGTTGAATTTGTTTTGGGCGTTGATATACAATTCTTTATGTTGCTGAAACCAAGGCCTGTTGTTATTCTCTACGATGAGATTCAGGAAGTCGATAATTTCTTTCATGTGATTTTGTGAAATTTTTTTTGCAAAAATAATGATTAATTAAAAAAAAATGATATTTTTGCACATCTTTTTTGAACTATTTATAACTAATTTTTAAAATGGAAAACAGAGAGCTTTCACGAGAAGAAATTATCGGATTGATAGCTGAGTTTAAATCCGAAGTAAGGAAAAACCTTACCAAAATTGACATTTTTAACGAGAAAATTGAAGAATTCACAAAATTGTTAGGCGATGCGCCTGCTGTGAGTGCTTCTATGCCGGAGAAGAAACGCAAGCCTTATCCGTTGTCAGACTGGGACAAGATTATCATCAACACCATCAAGGATAACGGCAAGCCCACCACGAGCAAGGAGATTTACGATGCCGCCATGCAAAAAGCCGAAGAGCAAGGCATTGCTATGGATGAGGCCAAGATGAAGTCGAAAATCAACCAGTGTTTGGTGAAACTGTCGAACCGCCGCGGTGACTTGAGGAAAGTGAAATACCAAGGCAGGGGCTTCGCTTACAGCATCGCCTATTAGTTTGTTATTTAAGGTGATGTCAGCTTTTTTGCCGACATCACCTTATTTGGAAAGCCTAACGCATCAATTACTATTCCTTTACTATTCTCTCAGTGAACTCTGAGCCGTCGGCCATTCTCACCTTCATGACGTAAACGCCTGAGCTGAGGCCAGAGACGTTGATAGTGCCGGAGCCGCCGCGCAGCGACATGGCCATCCTGCCGTCCACGGAGTATATCTCAACCGAATTGCATACTGCATCGCCGGCGAGGCTGATGTTGACAATGTCGCCCGACGGGTTAGGATAAACATCCATCATCCCGACAGCGAGGGTCTCATCAACCGAGGAGATGCCTTTCCCTGAGAAAACGGGATAACCGTTGTTGACATTTCCATCGTCCATCATATACACATCCTCGCCGTTGTTGAGGACATCGACAAACTCCGGAGTCCTCATTTCCGATTCCGACTGAGGAGTGCCGTATTCATTACCGCTTGCGATTGTGTTGATATAAAAGTTATTCTCCGCGTTTACGGTCATGTTGTCATTTTGCAACTTCGCCACGATGCCGCCAACAGTTGTCCCTTCCATGTTACCGGCGTTGTAACACGAGTTGATAGTCGCGCTCTCTCCCGGATACGCAGATAGCATTCCCACTATGCCGCCCACACACGCTCCTTCGCTTTCAACAAGCAAGTCAACGTTGTTATAGCAATATGAGACTCTGTTTTCCAGCTTGCCGCATATTCCTCCGACATAGCAATGCTCGCTTTGCGATTCAATTGCCATCTCACCTTTGTTGAAGGATGTCTCCACTTCATAGGCGATACCGACGACGCCTCCCACATACAGGAAGCTGACGCTGGGTCCTACGTTTACCGTGATTCTGCCATGGTTGTCGCAGTTTCTGACCATGCCTTCTCCCACGATGCCTCCAACGAACCAATTCTCAGTGGGGAGCTCGTCGTCATAATCGATGATGAGGTTGCCGTAATTATGGCAATTTTCAACTAAAGCGGCTATGTTTGCCACTCCTCCGAAATAATTCGAGCCATGCTGTTGTACCATGTCAGAGTCTCTGATTGTCAAGTTTTTGACATATCCCTCTGACACCCAAAAGAATAGTGTTGTGGTAAGATGGTAAATGGTGTGGTTGTTGCCGTCGAAACACACGTTCACCAGATTGCCGCCGGTTGTTCCTTCCCCAACAAAGCCTATGGGGTTCCACTCCCTGTTGTCAATGTCGATGTCAGTCATAAGTTTGTAGTATGCAAGGTCGGGTTCTGCATACGTCATGTACGCCAACTGTGAGGCGTTTTCGATGAGGTAAGGGCTTTCTTCTGTGCCTTCACCATTGGTCCAGGGCTCGGACGTTCCGTCCCAGACCGACACTTGTGCGTTGAGTGCCATTCCCAACAGCACCGCAACGATAAGGGTAATTGATCTTTTCATAATTGTTAAATTTAATTGTTGAACTTAATGTTAATTTGCCAAAGATTGATTTTCAATCTATTGAGGCTTGATTATTTATTTGTTAATACCTTTTAATAGTTAATTTTTTGCAAATATAATAATTTTTTCATTTAGTGATGATATTTTAGCAAGTTTTTTTCAATTTTTTACAAATTTTATCGTCTGCCTGTTGTTTTCGTCGATTAGTATGCTGCAAAAATACACTCCGGAAGGCAACTTTGACAAGTCGATTTCCACGCTGTTACTGACTCCACCATTTTGTCTGCCCAAGCCAATATGACGAATCTCGTTGCCAAGCACGCCGCGCAAGCTTAATTCAACAATGGCATCTTTTGCAAGTGTATATGACAGCGTCATTTTGTCACTCGCCGGATTTGGCGAGCATGTCATCTGTATATTTGACGAATTGTCTGTTACATTTCCATCCATATTGCCCGGGAGCAATGCAATCAGATAGTCGGCGTGCTTTTCATGAGCCTCCTTTGAGGCGGGAATATACTCCGCCAACTTACCTTGTATGCCTTTGTTTCCCTCATCCTCCATTCTTAAATACAGGTCGCCAAGGTCGATTTCAGCGAAAACACGTTCAGAATACGAGGCATTGGAATCTGTGATTTTGTTCTCATACCACTCAACGGCGTCGGCATAATTGCCCATCTCCACGTCACATTTATTGGCATAATGGTCGGCTGCATCGCCCAGATTATCATCTGACAAAAGACCGAGATAGTAATCCCTCAAGTCAACAAAATCGCCTTTGGACTCAACTTCAACGGAGAAAAGGGCATTTAAGGCCGCAACAGCCTCTTGGCTTTCCGGGTAATCAGAAACAATCTCCATATAAACCGCTCTGGCTCCGTCATAATCACCGTCCTCCGCGAGACTGTCTCCTGTGTTAAGCCTGTCCGACGGATTCTCAGGCGTACCCAAACCACCTGAAGGCGTCCACGTAGGAAGATAGTAAAACGTTGAATTACCCGTTGAAAGCAGGTGTGAAGGTATATTGCTGTCCGCAAGAGGATACCAACAATTATTGGCTACATTGAAAACAAATGGATGCGTCCCCTGTGGGTTGTTTGACTCAAAAAACAAGATATAATCGTTGTTTGTCCCATTTCCTTGAAGCCAATTGTGATGGAATTCCGCCGGACAGCTGTTGTTTGTCGCATAAACCTGATACCTTCCGTTATTCGCTATTTTAGGGACATCCGACCACAATGTCGCGGTAGAGTCTCCAATTATATGCAAACCACTGCCATTGAGGGATTTTATGCCATCAGTGCTGTTCCCAGTGATTCGATTACCTTTAATTTTGGCATTGCTCGCATATGACACGAAACCATTTACACAATCACAAATGTGATTGTTCATAAAAACATGATTAGTGTATAAATTAGATAATCCATTTATCTCAATACCGTTACTTCCCGATGTAATATAATTACCACTCACATCACATTGTGATATATCTTTGAGCTTTATAGTGTTATTCGCCAATGTGTTGTTAAAAACATTTTGATTTAGGACAACACTATATGAGTCACGTGCAACATTTACCACATAAGCGTCAACACACGTTTCATTAAGTGTTGAACTTCGTATTGCAAAAGGTCCATCTTTGGTTCTGATGGTTCCACATGTATCAAAAACGCAATGTGACAAAGATAATTCGCCACTATTATTAAAAATATCGACATTTTTAAATTTAGCATTTGTTACTTGAGAGGCAGTTGTTAATACACCTTTGTTTATTAATTGATTATTGCCACCTGCTATAATACTGTTGTTTTGTATCGACAATGATGAGTTCGCCGCTATAATGACACCGCCATCAAGAAAATATTTGTGTCCTGCACTATTTTCCGTATCACCATTTATCAAACCTTGATAACCACCTAAAGTAATGAGTTCCTTAGTGAAAGTGCTTTCATATGAATGAGAGGGGTATTCGCATGTGTCGTATTGACCAGATACACTGTTATACACCGGTGTAATGGGAGGATTATAATATCCACTATGAGAAAAACTGTCCAGATTGTCTGCGAAAATGAATATCTCATTCATTGATAGTTTGCCATCACGGTCAGTATCTGGATTGACATCATACGCAACATGGTTTTGTCCCACGCTTTCATTGAAGAAAATATTCCACTGAAAACGTCCGATTGCCGTACTGTCATACTGGTACCACGGTCCTGTAAGCCAATCCGAATGAAGTTCCAATATTGGATAATATCCGAGTATTGATGCTGTCCAGTAATATACAAATTCACTAACCCTTTCCCAATTATGGGCACCTTGTGGGGTAATATACTGCTCTACCCAACTAAGATGAGTCTCATCGGTAGAAGTATGAATGGCCCTGTTTTTACAAACCGCTTCATTGTCGTTCATTATATCATCAATAAAACCGCCAGAATAACAACAATCAATCATAAAAGTCATTTGAGAACATTTAATATCTCTAACCCATTTTGTCAAATCATAATCGTATAACCTTTCATTTTGAGCATTACCCAACAATAAATATGAACAATCGTTTGATTTGTTACCATGACCGCACACGTACACAAATAATTGATCTTGTTCTGTTAATTCAGGTATTGAATCTGCGGTATTACTATTCCCGGATAAGTTATCAAAGACACTCTTTATACCCGCTCTAGTAAAGGGGAAATCTCCTGAATCAAGGAAATCGTCTTCAAACAGATAATTATGACTTTGATTTAGGTCGTGGCTATAAAAATCATAATCGGGATACATGCCCACAATAGCATCTTTAACGGTGTTATTAGTGATGACGAATATATTTCTTTTGCCTCCCCAATTAGTAGCCTCAACAAATCCGTATTTATTCACAAGAGCGGTATAAACACATGACAAATTGTACCATTGTTGAATGCTTGGATGTACTCCGGGATCTCCTGCAATCAATACAGCATATAGCTTTCCGTTAGGCTCGGCTTTTTCGGGAATTATGAAATCCGTATATGGCCAAAATGTCCTGCTTCCAAAATTTTGTTCAACAATGCACGTGTATTCGGTGTAATTGTGTGGATACATTTCTTCATTTACAATGGTAAACAAGCCGTCCTCTCTATTAATAAATATGTATTGACAGGAATGCGCCCAGTTAGCGGCAGGATTGTCATCAATAAAATAAACGTACGAATTATCATATGGATTTGCTAATTCCACGCCTTCGGCCGTCATAATGTTCCCGCCTTGTCCGAGACTGTTGTTATAGACATAAACAATTTTTGTCGTGTCATTCACTATTGTGTTTAAAACAATGCTGTCGGCATCAGTCCTGCTTAATTGAGCATTGGCGACTGACATCGCAAATAGCAACATAATTGTTGTAGAAAGTTTAACTGTTTTCATAGGCATAATTTTTTGTTTTATGTAACATTTGTATATCATTTTTTTGTCTTTGATCATTTTAAAACTTCAAACTCTCCATAATACTCATCTCCATTCTGCAATGTGAATGTAACGACATAGCTTCCGGCGTTTGGGATGTAGAACTGCTGCGCAGTTGGTGTTTGAACCGATACATCATATAGGGTTGTTACTGAAAGACTCGTTATCTCCACAGAAACCTCCCCGATGTTCTGTGAGAAAGAGACTGTCAGATTGTGGCCGTTAAGGTTGGCCGACATGGAAACACTTCTGTCATTGCCACTATGTTGTGTGCCTGCTTTCACAATAATAGGTACATGCTCTGATTGAAGTGAGCAAATGCACTTTGCGTGACAAATGACCACCGATAATGATAGCATTACTAATAAAATTGGCAGTTTTAATTTTGACATAGATGCTATATTTAAGCTGTTCATGGCAAAATTAAATAATATTTGATTACATTTGAGCTTTTAGGTGCTTGCATTTTGCTTGCAATTTATGGCAAGTATAATCAGCTGACAATCAACGTGTTGTAAAATGAAAATATTTTTTGAAGAGGGAATATACAAACAAAAGGACAATTTTTATGATTTATAATACAGCCGTTTTTTGCAAAAATTCTGATAAAGATACGCCGATGTTAAATGTTTTTTCCAAATTCTTTGCTTTACGGAAAATCGTTGTGTAGTTATATTGCATTAACACGGCAATTTGCTGGTTTTTCAATCCTAATAAACATAAGTGGCAAATTATCACTTCATTTTGTTTTATTTGTGGATATATCGATAACAAGTGCTGTTTGAAATTCGGAAAATGCTTTACAACCTTATCTTCCAAATCGGCGATTGTTTCATTGTCAAGTTTCATGTATTTATAATCGGTGTAATTAACCCTTGATGTGGCATTTATGGAGCCAACAGTGTTTACAATTTTTTTGCATACAGGCTCGTTCATGAAAGCCTCCATGGATATATCTGCACTAAGACGTTTATGCTCAAGTTCTTGTTGCAAAGTGTCAATTTTTGTTTCATGTTGTTTGATAATGTCAAGCATCTTTCTTTTTTCCCGATATCGCGATTTTCTCTCCGTGTCAATAATACGACGATGATCTTTGTTAAGTACGTTGATTCTCCTTGTGAAATGTTTGAATAAAAGTGCAAAAGAAAGAATTACAAGAAAAACAAACAATGATGTTAAGTTATTTGTTCTGACTTTGTTTCTGTTTTGCAATACAGCAGCCCTTTTACTCAAATAGTTGCTGAACAACTCATTCAATCTTGATATATCGTATGACATATCAGAAACCGACACGGTGTTTTGGGCCAAATAGTCGGAATATATGCTTTTG
Source organism: uncultured Bacteroidales bacterium (assembly GCA_937906455.1). Classification (GTDB taxonomy): domain Bacteria; phylum Bacteroidota; class Bacteroidia; order Bacteroidales; family F082; genus Limimorpha. Next base: position 23,872 of record CALCYT010000003.1, read on the forward strand.
TTAATAGAGTCATCAGTTATTTGACAAATGTACAATAAATAGTCGGCGGCTTGAGTTCTCCTAAAAGTCTTTTCGTCATGTTCAAAAACTGGATTAAGATAGGCTATGGCCGAATCGTAAATATTTTCTTCATAATAAAGACTGCCTATTGTAAAATATCGTGTTAACAGCTCGTCTTCACTGCTAACTTGACTTACAACTTGCATCATTTGTTCTAATGCAGGTGAAAAACCCATCCCTGAATCGTATGAAAGAACGGCTAAACTGGATGTAATATCTCTATATATCAGATTAGTTGTATCTGGTAATGAACATAATGCCTCATTGTAATAATAGAAGGCCGTATCCCTTTTGTCTGAAATGTCATATAATAGACCTAATTTAGCCAAGTTATTTGCCAAACCATATTTTGAAGTAGGTTCAATCATGCAAAAATACAGGGCTTTTTTACCGC
>CALCYT010000004.1 GCA_937906455.1 uncultured Bacteroidales bacterium
CTGTCCAGCCGTTCAAACCACCCTCGAAGTCTTCGGTGAACGAATCACTGCCGCTTGGGTTGTTCGGGTTGTTAGGACCTGACGGAAGAGCGCCTTCCCACATTGCCCATCCTGTTGGTGACACATATAAGCCATCAACCGGAGCGATAAGCTCTTCAAGAACAATGTCGTAGAGATACTCATCCTCTTCAACAAACACTGATGTGGTGTATGTCTCATAACCATTGAGAGCCACTGTGATTTCGTAGGTGTCACCCTTGCGAACTGTCAGCTCTGCAGCACCGTCCTCATCAATTGTAGCATTGTATGTGTTGTTCTCACCAACAACAGCCACTGTCGCACCTATAGGCGACTGACCGTTGTTCAATGCCACATCGAATGTGATGGTTGACTGCATGTTCTTCTCAATAGTGTTCGACCAGATAATCTCTGACAAACCGTCTGTAGTAGTATTGCCGCCGCCACCTGTGACATCAAGCTTAATCTGGTTCTTGACATCCAAAACTGTTCCGGTGTAGGCAGGAGCTGTAGGATCATAGTTTGTATTATCATTATAGACACGGATTGCCATGGCGTTAGCGTCAAATACGCGGCAAGCCATGCCACTTTCCCAACTACCTGTGTTGTCGTCCATGATGAGGGCTAAGTTGGTGCCATCATAAGTGAACGGAGTGTCAAGTGTAATGGTGGTCCATTCATCGGCAACCATCGTCACACTACCGGAGAACACAAGGTCAGAAGCAGTTGCTGTGATCCAGTCTGAGCTGCCGTCGAACGAGGTCTTGCTGGTGTTAACCATATACATGTCGTATGAACGGGTCTTTGTTGAACCGCCATTGTAGAACGACACGCTGTTGATGGTGCAAGGTCCGCCAATCTCTTCAGCGGTGTAAAGCTGCTGAGTCAGAGAATAGTTGTAGTAGCTGTAGCTCGGCAGGTAGCTGTTGGTAGTTGTGCCGCCATCGCCGATCTCAATCTCCTGACGGTTGCGGTCGTTGGAGGCGTTGCCTTCATAGTAGGCCTGGATACCCCACTGGTAGATACCGTAACCGAGAGTTAACCATTCAGTGTCAGTGTAGCTGAAGGTTGTGTCGTTGAATGTGCCAATCTGTACAGGAGTTGGATTCTCAACGTTGACGTTCATACGATAGAGTCTGAACTCGTTGAATGAACGGTTGCCTGTTGCCATAGCTTTGCCTGAACCATCGCTCAATGTGATGTCGTCAACATCGATATAGAACATGTCGGTGCAGTTGAAGTGGCGGATAGCAACCCAGATCTCCTGGCCGGCGTATGAGCTGAGGTCAACGGTATATTGATACCAGTTGCCTTGTGCTCTGGTGCCACGGATATCAACCGCGTCGTCAGAAGCGCGTCCTTGTGGTCCCTTGGCTGTCAACGTCCATTCCTGGATGGTGGTGAAGTCGTTGGCACTTGTGCCACTGCCTGTTGAGACAGCCACACCGAAGTGTTCTGACGCCCATGAAGCATCCTGACCGCAAGCCCAGAAGCTGATGTATGCACCGTTCTGCGCGGCAATCTTGCTTGGTGATACCAAGTAGTTGTCAGGTGTCAAAGCACCATAGCTGTTGGAGAATGACATCGAAAGAACGAGGTCTGTCGAGCCATCGTGACCATAGCCGGCACCCATGACGCTTGAACCAACTTCCCAATTGAAGCCGTCACCGTCAGCATCGATGGTGGTCCATCCTTGTGTTGTGCCGTCCTCGAAGTCATACACGCTGCCACCCGGAAGCGGAACGTCTTGTCTGTACATCGTGATGTAGTCAACATAGATGCAGTCGTCATTGCTGTTGACTGAACCGTCTTTCTGATACTCCCATTTGTAGGTGTGAGTACCCTCGCTGACGGCATACTCCTTATATACATAGTTGGCATTGCCGCTGAGAGCAGCACCCTGCTGTGTGCCGTCGATGTAGAAGTAGAACTTGTCGTAGTTCGATTCCGAAGAGACCTTTACATAGAATCCCATCTTGGCGTCAAACGGGACGTCAACTGTAACCTCAATCGATGATGTGGCACTCGCGACACCTTCGCAAGTTGACTTCATGGCGTATGTGCCTTCGTATGGGTTCACCGTGGTGATAGCCCATGGATAGGCTGATGTCGATGTGAATGTCTCAGGCATCATACCGTCCTCAAAGTCAACAATATACTCTGCCGGTGTCCATGCCCATGTCACCTCAACACCCTCTTCTTCCTCTGTGGCGTTGATCTGTCCAAGCGGATAGTAGTATTCGTACAGAATGACGTTGACGTCTGTCGTCTCTTCATCAAAGACAATCTCTGCCATGTCACCTGCACAGAGCTGGTAACCGTCTTTCTCAGCGTATGCCTGATATGAACCGGCATAAAGCTCACCTGAATATGTACCGTCTTCGTCTGTCGTGAAGGTGAATATTGATGTGTTGTTGTACTCATCGGTACCCATAAGTTTCACTGTCGCATTGGCAACAGGTGTGATGCTGTCTTGCTCAAACACTGTTCCGTTCACTGTACCGTAACCGGTCATGAAGACGTTGATGCTTTCTGATGGCACTGACTCTCCTTCATCATAAACAGCTGTCACATAGAACTCGTAACCTTCAACCATGTTGTATTCAAGGTCGGCGACTTCGTATTCAGATGTCGTGATGAGTGTCTCATTGAGTTTCTCGCCGTCCATGTACAGGTTGTAACCCTTGATGGAACGGTTGGCATTCCATGAGAACATCGCTGACTCACCAGGATACAGTGTCGTCGATTCAACGGCAAAGCCTGTGACAGGATCGATCTCTGTCGTGAAACCGATGATGTCGCCATAAACTGTGCCAGCACTGTTACGCTCGTTGACCTGTACAAAGTAAACCTTGTTGTGCTCAATACCCTCTAAGAACATCGTCTCAACAAGATAGTCTGTCCAGTCAATCAATGGGGTGACAGGCGGATACTCCGTGCCGAGAAGAATCTGGAACTCCTTGGTGTAGTTACCGAGTGTCCACTGTAACATGGACTCCTCATTGACACCATTCTCACCATCAACAGGTGATACCATTTCAGCTTTCACAGGAAGCGGAGCCTCTGATGTTGTCATCTCAACAGCAAAACCTGATGTTGCTGATGCAGCGGCGACATAGTATGTGCCGGCCGGGACGAACATGTCGGTTAACTTAGGCTCTGTAACTTGGTTGTTGACGATAGCTGTAGGTTCTCCTTTGACAACAGCGTCTTTCTCTGCCAACTCGCCATAGCCGTTCACTTCATTGATGCTCATGTCAGCAAGGTTGACAGCCACTGTGCGACCTAAAATGGTGCGGAGATAGCAATAAATCACAGGAGTAAAGTTGGCATTGGTGTTCCATGTTGAGCCATTGGTGCTATAAACAATGGAACCATTCTCTGTGTCAACAGGATATCTGCCGCAGTATGCCGCATAAGGACTTTCTGAATAGAATAACACCCAGAGGTCTTCGTTGCCGATAACAAACGGCTCGTTAATTTCCATCTCAAAGAAAGACATTCCTGTTGCCGGCTCTGCCATTTCCTGATAATAGATGACATCACCTTCAGCAGGTGTCTCACCGCCTCTCAAAACCCAGAGGTTGTATTCGTAGTCACCATAAGCCGCCGACTCAATAGTCATCAACGAAGCTTCTTCCCATCCGAAATATTCAATGTATGATGCCGGAATCTTATAGCCGAAAAACATACCACCGCCGGCTGATGTGCCGAAGAATATGTTAGTTCCGGTATAAGCGTAGCTAAACCATGTTGAAATAGGACTTGGGTTGAGTTTCGGTCCGTTATATGTATAGACATTGTCGGCCATAGGACCGTTCTCACCGGAGAAATCTTCTTCATACAATGCTGTCACACCGCCGGCTGCTGTGGCTGTGAACAACACATCGTCGTCAAATGTCACCTTATAGACAGCGTCGGCTGCTGTAGCTGTCGCATTCGGGATGTTGTAGTTCTTGTAAATGCCTGTAGGTGCATTGCCTGTGAACGGCACTGTCACCTCCTGGGCCATCTCCCAAACGTCACCTTCCTCAGGATCGTATGCTGTGGCTGTGACAGGAATCACATTCGACTCTCTGTTTTCCGTGTAAACCATTAAGATATTACCGTTCTTGTCGCCAGGAGTGCCTGTACCGGCTGAGATTCCAACCTCTTTCACCTCGTCTTTTTCCATTGTGAATGGAGCTTCCGTGTCAATAGTGAAGAAACTGTTGTCGCTTGACATGTAAGTGACAATCGTAGGCTTGCCAATGTTGTTCAATTCGATCTTGGCAGGCTCTGTCCAAGCACCGTTCGGACGATAACCCATGTTCACCGAAGTAGGTGATACGATAATCATAGCTCCAAGCTCAGCGCAACTAACCGTGTAGTTCACCGGATTGCTCAGGGTACCTGCGCCCGAGAATATCTCAAGACCGTTTACATCATAAACAACGTATGAAGTCTCCCCAGGATAATTGCCTGATACCCACACGAACTGTATGGCGCGGCCGTCGCAAACGGCGAGAGAATAGGTCTGAGCCTCGTTAGCAGCTGCATCGCTTGTGTTGGCAATCTCAGCAAGAATCAGGCCGGTTGCAACATCCACCACTTGGATGGCGTTGCCATTCCAACCGTCACCATAGCTGTCGGTGACTTCAAAGGTGATTTCGCACATGTCTTCCTCCAAACAAAAGTCGGTGATGAAGCTGACTTCACCGCTCCAATCAGACAAATCGTCATCACCATAAACGGCCTGCACCGATAAAGTGTAAACTGTCGCTAACTCGAGGTCTTCCAATGTATAAGGGTTGGTAACACCTTCTATCACGTTGTCATTCACCTTGAGGTTGAATGTTTCAGCATCTGATGTCCAGCTTACCTCAGCTGTTGTGCCGCCATTATAGGTAACAGCAAGATTTGCCGGATTCGGATGTGCTGAAATGTTAAGCTGTATCTGGTTCTTTTCATTTAATACCGTACCTGATACGCCTGGATTTGAAACATCATAAGGTGAAGTGTCTCTATAATGCCTAATAGCTTGACTTGAGGCATCAAACACCAAACATTTCATGTGAGGCGCACCGCTAAAACTGCCTGTAACATCAGCCACCGAAATAATCACATTCGATAAACCGTCATATTCGATGACATTGTCGAAATTAATTGTTGTCCATTCACCAACAGTGAAAGTAAGTTGACCGGAAAACACCAAATTATCATCACTCATGGGAACCCAGTCAGAAGAACCTGAAAACGTTTCCTTGTCAGTGAAGGCTACATACACATTGTAATTACGTGTTTTCGCAGCACCGACATTATTAAATGCAACGCTGTTAATATAGCCAGCGGTGCCGATCTCCTCAGCAGTGTAAATCTGCTGAGTGTAACTGTAGTTGTAGTAGTTGTAACCGGGCAAATACTGGTTAGATGATGTACCACCGTCGCCAATCTCTACAACATCAGCTCTCATTGTACCTACAAAGGCAAACAAAAGCATTGTTAAAAATAGAAATACTTTTTTCATCTTTTGAAAAATTTAATTAATACTTATTTTTGTTATTCAATTTTTCACTTTTGTTCCAATAAGGAGCGTCACTTTTTACGGTGACGTTCCTTATTATATTAATAGGTGTTCAATTACTTGACAACAGTTATGCGTTTTACACTTGAACCGTTCTCAGTATCGATTCTGACCATGTACACACCGGCTTCATACTGACCCATGTTCAGGATCATGT
>CALCYT010000005.1 GCA_937906455.1 uncultured Bacteroidales bacterium
TTTTGGCTTGCTCCCTGATGTCATCAGGAGTGCTTTTGTCGTTGACTATTGCGGCAGCGTAGTAAGGTGAGATTGGCGTGTCCACTTTCCTGACGGAAAAATCGTTTATGCCAACGTCGGCTTTGCGCAGGAAGGAAGCGACCTGCTCTTTCGTGATCTTTCCGTCGAATATTTGGTTGGATGTGTACTGGCGAAGACCCTGCTCCGAGGTTGTGACGACAGGCAACAGGTAAGCGTCCATCCAATCGGAAACCTCTCTCAGCCAATGGATGTCCACATTGCTTTTGTGATATGCGCCAAACACCGTACGGTTGTGGAGAATATTGGGAAGCATCTTGTCGATTTCTGCGGACGATTGCTGATAGCCATTGTGTAGTTTTATTGCAGAGACTTTTGATGCTCTGTCGGTTGTTCTCTCGAACACGGTTTCCATGTCACCGCCATTTGTGCTCTTGCAGGACAGAGACTCCTCCGCGACCATGTCGTTGTTGAACAGGATGGAGTAACGGTAATGATGATTCCCGCAGATGAAATTGACTGTTATCGAAGAGTCACGATTGGCACTGTCTTCGTCGAATGCGAACCTGTCGTATGTGATTTTGTCTGTTTTGTTCTCGCAAGGCAGTCGCATCAGTCTGATGAAATGCATATACGCCTGAAGCATATTGCTTTTCCCCGAAGCGTTGGCTCCGATTAATGTTGCCATCTTCAGAAGCCGGTAATCCCCTTTCTGGATGACATAATAATCCTCAAGATGCCTGTCGTCAGTCGCCTCAAAAGAGATGGTCTGCGGCTCCTTTATCGAGCGGAAATTTGAAACTGTGAAGTCGATTATCATTTTTATAAGTATTTCTTTCTATGTCAGATAACGTGATTATTCCGGTTTTCGTATGTGTGTTTGTAATTTAGGAATTGCTGGAGGCACTGGGAGTATTTGAGTTCGATAGCAACCTCTATTGCTTTCTTTGCATCATCGGGGAAACCAATAAACAATATCTTCGCTTTGTTTTTCTCCATTGCTTTTTCGCATTCCACACCACGATGTATGTCCTCATCGGAAATCGGATAGTACTGACCACAACGCATGGCACTCACAAAGTTACACAACCGAGAATAGCTGTCGGTAGTGCTCCCTGCAATGAAGCCATTCTGGAATAGTTCGAATATGTCTTTGTCGTTCATTTTGTCATTGTTTAATATTAGCACTTGTAAGTTCATGTAACATTGTTGGGGGAATATCACCGTAGAAATGTATTCGCACATTATTGGCCTTATACAGGAGTCTCGTCATATTAGACACCTTTTTGCTATCAAATTCATATCTTGCAACGGGAATACTTTTTTCATCTACAAGAGCAATACTTATTCCATTAGCTTTGGCATTATAATCAAAGCATACTTCCCCAAATGTGTTACACTTAACTTGAATCTCTTTCATAATAATTGGATTTTTATTATTAATAGTTTAATGCACATCAATGCAGCACAAAGGTAATATGAAAAAATGATCCAACAAAATAAAATCCGTATTTTTTAAACATTCTTAAGTTTAAGCGGTCCGATAACTGTGCTTCCATTATACTTATCGACCAATGCGATAAAGTCATCTGTGATTTTGCCCTTAAAGTTTGACACCACTTCGGATGCATTAGCGATGTCAAACTCTTCATCTATCCTTTTATTTAAACAAGCAGTTCTTTCTTTTTTCTCAAGTATCTCAGAAAAAAAGTCGCTAATTAAAAAGGCAAAATGCTTTTCCTTAGAGTATTCCTCCTTTGCTTTTTCTCTATATTGAGTTGTCTCTTCTTCAAGAACAAAACGGCCATCACTATATCCATCACTTCTATACGCATTATCGTCAAAAAAGACTAATTCATCCTTTGTTGGCAATAAGTAGTTGAGAAAACTGTCATCACTTTGCAGTTCCCAATACTTGTGTTCAGAATATGAATCATCTCCACCCGGAATACTATGATAAGTATTAACTTGCTCTATCTTATATGTATCAATAATATCAATAGCATTAATAGAATCTATGTATTCTTTAATCTTTGTAATTTCAACAAATACGTCTTCTAATGATGGCCAACCTAAATAATTAAGATCATCAATTTCCATAATTAGTTCATAGATTTGGGCTTCTTTATCCATATAAATACCACAACCAAATAATCCACGCCACATTGTACAAATATTATCTTTAATTATAGGATAATAAATACAATATTCACGACCATACGAGTAATCGAAATAAGGTATTCCATTGTTTATTAAACGCCATGTTTCATCATCATGATAGACATCATCTGCCCTGCGTGTACCTCTTGCATCATCATGGACAACAAGAGATGATACAGGATACACATATTCTACTTGAGGAGTAAAGCCATTATAATCATAAGAGAGATAAGAAACCAGTGTCCTCTCCTTAATCTCAAAATCAGGGTCTTTTTCAAAATACATCAATTTATTCTCATGGATAATCCCTAACCCATTATATGGTGGTACTCTAAAGCCATATAATAGTCCCCATTTTTCCTTTTTTTTACACTGAGCAATCAATCCAAGGTGTATTCTGCGATTACTATAATCTTTATATACGTACTTCATATCGATTGAATTATCTGAAAATATAAGCTGGGTAGCCCCTTCGAGCCACCCAGCTTAAAAAATACAATTCTTATTTCCCTTCGCTCAGCCTCTTGTACCCCTCGTAGCGCAATTTCGCGAACTGCTCGGTCTTGGTGAACAGCTCCTTGGCTTCCTCTGGGAAGGTCTTGAGCAGCGAGTTGTAACGCACCTCGCCCATGATGAAGTTCTGGAACTCGACCCAGTTGGGTTCTTTCGAATCCAGGTGGAAACCGTTCTGACCAGCGTCTTCCTCGGCGGGATTGAAACGCCACAGGTGCCAGTAACCGCAGTCAACGGCACGCTTCTCTTCGAGTTGCGAATGACCCATGCCGATCTTGATGCCGTGGTTGATGCACGGGGCGTAGCAAATCACTAACGACGGGCCCGGATAAGCCTCAGCCTCCTTGATGGCCTTGAAGTACTGGGCTTGCGAAGCACCCATGGCGACCTGAGCCACATAGACGTAACCGTAGCTCTTGGCAATCATGCCGAGGTCTTTCTTGCGCACCTTCTTGCCTGATGCAGCGAACTTGGCGACAGCACCGGCAGGCGTAGCCTTCGACGACTGACCGCCCGTATTGGAGTAAACCTCGGTGTCGAGGACGAGAACGTTGACATCTTCGCCGCTGGCCAGCACATGGTCGAGGCCGCCGAAGCCGATGTCGTATGCCCAACCGTCGCCGCCGAAGATCCACTGGCTGCGCTTGGCTAAGAAATCTTTCTGTGCTAACAGTTCGCTCTCAAGCTCACAGCCGTGGCAGATGCAAATCTCGCGACCTGCGGCCTTGGCTTCCTTGGCTTTCTGCAACATCTCAGGCTGCTTGTCGCCAAATATCTCCTTTGCCTTGTCGGAGCCGAAGAACTCGATGCAGCCGTCGATAGGCAGGATGGCCTTCTCGAGGGCGGCGACAAACTCATCGGTGGCCTTGCGGTTGGCGACGGTGTCGTTGTAGGTGTCGAGCCACTTCTGTGTTGCCTCTCTCATCCAGTCGAAAGCGGTCACGCCGACAAGCTCCTCGGCCTTCTTGCGGAGACCTTCGCGAATCTTGCGGTAGCCTGTCGCCATGCCGAGACCGAACTCGGCGTTGTCTTCGAACAATGAGTTTGCCCATGCCACGCCGCGACCTGTGCGGTCGTTCTTGCGATATGGTGTGGCGGGTGCCGAGCCGCCGTAAATCGACGAGCATCCCGTGGCGTTGGCCACCATCATCTGCTCACCGAAGAGCTGTGTGATGGTCTTGATATATGGCGTCTCGCCGCAGCCTGCGCAGGCTCCAGAGAACTCGAACAGCGGCTGTGCAAACTGGCTGTTCTTGGTGTTGGCGTGTTTGTCGATGAGGTCGTCTTTGTATGTGACTTTCTTCTGGCCGTACTCCCAGTTCTCGGCTTCGCCAAGCTGGCTCTCGAACGGCTTCATCACCAATGCTTTGACCTTGGCGGGACATACGTCGGCGCAGTTGCCGCAGCCGGTGCAGTCCATCACCGAGACCTGCATCCTGAAGTGCATGCCTGCCATCTCTTTCGGCATCTTCACGTCGATGGCCTTCATGGCGGCAGGGGCGTTCTTCATCTCTTCATCGGTCATCACGACAGGACGTATGGCTGCGTGTGGGCAGACGAGCGAGCACTGGTTGCACTGGATGCAGTTGTCGGGATTCCATTCCGGCACTTCTGTGGCCACGCCGCGTTTCTCGTATTGCGTGGTGCCGGCCGGGAAGGTGCCGTCAACGATGTCTTTGAATGCGCTCACAGGGAGGTCGTTGCCGCACTGTGCCACCATCGGACGCATCACCTTATTAATAAACTCAGGGTCGTTGTCGTTGTGCTCGAAGGCGAAGTCGGTGGTGCAGTCGAGGTTAGCCCATTCTGCCGGAATCTCAATCTTTGTAATCTCGCCACCACGGTCAACGGCAGCGTAGTTCATGTTGACGATGTCCTCACCCTTCTTGCCATAGCTCTTCACGATGAATTTCTTCATCTGCTCCACGGCAAGGTCGTAAGGAATGACGCCCGAAATCTTGAAGAATGCGCTCTGGAGGATGGTGTTGGTGCGGTTTCCCAAGCCAATCTCGGCGGCAATCTTGGTGGCGTCGATGATGTACATATTGATATGGTGGAGTGCAAGATATTTCTTCACATAGTCGGGAAGATGATGTTTCGTCTCCTCGACGCTCCAAGGCGAGTTATAGAGGAATGTGCCGTTGTCCTTCAAGCCACGCAGACAGTCGTACTTGCGCAGGTAGCTCGGCACATGCACCGCCACGAAGTCCGGGGTTCCGACGAGGTAAGGAGCCAAGATGGGCTGGTCGCCGAAACGCAGGTGCGAGCAGGTGTAACCGCCCGACTTCTTCGAGTCGTAGTCGAAATAAGCCTGGCTGTATTTGTTGGTGTTGTCGCCGATGATCTTGATGGAGTTTTTGTTGGCACCCACAGTGCCGTCGGCGCCGAGTCCGTAGAACTTGGCTTCGAAGGTGCCTTTTGGCAGGATGGATATCTCAGGAAGCAGCGGCAGTGAACGGTTTGTCACGTCGTCAACGATGCCGACGGTGAACTGGTTCATCGGTTTCTCGCTTTCCATGTTCTTGAACACGCTCAAGATATGAGCCGGTGTGGTGTCTTTTGACGACAGTCCGTAACGTCCGCCGATAATCATCGGTTTGCACGGGCAGTCTTTGAAAGCCTCCACGACGTCCAAGTAGAGCGGGTCGCCGTTGGCGCCCGGTTCCTTGGTGCGGTCGAGGACGGTGATGCGTTTCACGTGCTCCATCAGGCTCTTAGGCATGGCCTCCATAAGATGTTTCACGCTGAACGGACGATAGAGATGCACTGTCACGAGGCCGAGTTTCTTGCCGTTGGCGTTCTCGCGGTCGATGACGGTCTTGATGACGTCGTTGATGGAACCCATCGCGATGATGACGTCGGTTGCGTCTTTGGCGCCGTAATATACGAATGGAGCATATTCACGACCTGTGATTTTGCTCATCTCTTTCATGTATTTCGCCACGATGTCGGGCAATGCGTCGTAGTATTTGTTCTGAGCCTCGCGTGTCTGGAAATAGATGTCGGGGTTCTGCGCTGTGCCGCGTGTCACGGGATGCTCCGGGTTGAGTGCTCTTTCACGATAAGCCTTTAACGCCTCCCAGTTGACGAGCGGACGGAGAGCCTCCATGTCGGCTGCCTCTACCTTCTGGATCTCGTGTGAGGTGCGGAATCCGTCGAAGAAGTGGAGGAACGGCACTCTGCCTTCGATGGCCGCGAGATGTGCAACAGGCGCGAGGTCCATGATTTCCTGCACTGAGCTTGTTGCCAGCATGGCGAAACCTGTCTGGCGGGCACTCATCACGTCGGCGTGGTCACCGAAGATTGACAATGCTTGTGCTGCAAGGGCGCGGGCTGAGACGTGGAACACGCCCGGGAGCAACTCGCCTGCGATCTTGTACATGTTCGGAATCATAAGGAGCAATCCCTGTGATGCCGTGTATGTGGTGGTCAAGGCACCAGCCTGCAATGAGCCGTGCACTGCGCCGGCGGCGCCGGCTTCTGACTGCATCTCCACTACCTTAACGGTGTCGCCGAAGATGTTTTTCTGACCTTTAGCTGCCCATTCGTCGATATACTCTGCCATCGGTGATGACGGGGTGATGGGATAAATGGCGGCTACTTCGCTGAACATGTATGCAACATGGGCCGCAGCCTGGTTGCCATCACATGTCATAAATTTCTTTTCTGCCATATTTTCGTATGTTTTAGTTAATTTTGAATTCAAAAACATTTAGCGTGCAAAGATAAGGATTTTTCTTTATCTGTAAAAGAATTTTAACAAAAAAGTGCAAAGCGTTTTTCTCACACTTTGCACCTTTGTCTCAGTTTGTCGCCGGAAGATTATTTGCCGTCGCATTTCTTGCCTTCCTCATGCTTGCAGCCGCCTTCGTTTTTGCAGCCTTCGTGTTTGCCGTCGCATTTCTTGCCTTCCTCATGCTTGCAGCCGCCTTCGTGTTTCTTGCACTCTTCTTTCTTCATGTCCTTGCCTTCTTTGCAGCAGTCGCCTTTAGGCATGTTGGCTTCCATGGCCTCTTTTTTCTCCTTGACGGTCTTCGCCATGTTGATGGCCTCGGCTCTCTGCTCCTCGTCAAGGTTGTCCCAGTTGACAAGGGCGTTGACGATGGCGTCGAAATCAGCCATCATCTCAGGGCATACACCGGGTCTCTGACCGTGATGGTCGCACTCGCGCTGATGCTTGTCACATTGTTCTTTCTTGTCCTTGCAATTGCCTTTGCCTTCGCAATTACCTTTGTTTTCTTGCTTGTTGCAGCATGATGTCATCAAAAATGCCGCGATTCCCATTGCTAATAATAACTTCTTCATTTTTTTTAAATTTGGATTTTACTTATAACGTTAAAATATACGAAATATTGTCTTGATTTATCCGAGCCGCCCCTGATGCCTGTCATTTTTTCTCCAAGATGTAAATCACCTCGTTGTCGCGTTTCATCATGTGCTGCTCGCGTGCCACCTTCTCTAATAATGCCGAGTCGCTCTTCAGATCGCGCAGCGTCTCCTCCTGTTTCTCGATTTCCCGGTCGTAATACTCGACTTGCTTCTTCACCTTGCGCAACTTTCTATAGCTTTTGCCCTGCTCGAAAATGTTATATTGGTCAAAAAAAATGATTATCGCAGCGAAAATCAACGTCGCGATGATGTATTTGTTGGCTATTTTCTTCAAAATGCTTTTGAAAGACATGTTTTTCATATTTTTTGCAAAGATAGTGCTTTTTCAAGAAATTTTTACTATTTTTGCAAAATAAATTTATCAGATATGAAAAAACTCGCTTTTACAGTGGTCCTCGCTCTTGCGGCTCTTGTGGCTTTCCCGCAGGACGACGAGGCATATCAGGAGTATATCAAGCAGAAGCAACAGCAGATGAAAGACAAGCAGCAGTCGTATCAACAAAAGCTGGCGGAGAAGAATCAGGAGTATCAGGATTATGTTGACAAGATGAATGCCGAGTTCGCTGATTTCGTGGCAAAACAATGGGCTCTTTTTGAGGAGTTCAAGAAGGACCGTCTTGATTACTCAAAACCCAAGGTGGAGACGGCGCCGGTGGCCGCAAACAATGATGACAAGGTCGATTTCGAGTCGTCGGTGATAACGTATGCCAACGATGAGGAGCTGCCTAAGGTGACACATTCCATCGCGGTGGCGTTCTCCGGCAACGAATCCAACAGCTATGAGGTTAGAAACCGCATCGGGAAAGACGGTGCCGTCGAGCTTCCCACACCCGATTTCGACAAGACGAAGAAAATGAAAATCGAGAACAGCTCCGATATTATGCTTAATTTCTATGGCAGACAAATTCCTATGCACGTCGATTCGAAACTGAAGATAAAAAGCACCGGCATAGAGGAGAAAAACGTGGCCGATTATTTCTCTAAAATATCGCAATGTCGTGAGCAGACAGCCGCCTTATGGCAAGACATCGACCTGATTGTCAAAGGCTTCGGCTTGAACGAGTGGGGCTATTTCTGCCTGCTGCGCACTTTGTCGGAGAGCATGTTCGAAAACGTCAACGACAGGGTTCTGTTTTGCTTCTACATGCTTCGTAACGAAGGAAATTTCAAGACCCGTATCGCGCGAGGCAAGGAATCGGGTGCCTTGACGCTGCTCGTCGCCCTCGACAACAGCAAACAGGTGTATTCCTACACTTTCTTCCGCTTCGTGGATGACGAACAAGGCACAAAAGTGAAATATTACTGCGTTTATGGCGGCGGCAAGGCTAAAGAGCCAGTGTATTCATACGACTTCTGCAAACAGGACTCTGAAAAACGGCAGATGGGACTTGACTTCAACAAATGCCTCAACATGGGCAGCTGCGACGTGCTGAGAACGGTGAAACTGACAAACAACAGGGAGATCACCCTGCCTTACAACAACTCTCACATGGCGTATCTCAACGATGTGCCTATGACTGTATTCCCGATTTATTTTGTGTCGTCGGTGTCCATCGAGGCACAGAAAGTCTTGCAGCAGACTTTTAACGAGATGAAATCGGAATACACCCCGACGCAGTTCATAGGGATGCTGCTGCATTTCGTGCAAACAGGATTCGAATATAAAACCGACGAGGAACAATTCGGATACGAGAAGTATTTCTATCCGGAGGAAGTCATCGGCTATCCTTATTGCGATTGCGAGGACCGCTCGGCCTTGTTCTCTTGGTTAGTCCAAAAATACACCAACGCCCAAGTGATTGGCCTTCAATATGAGGGACATGTGGCGACTGCCGTGTATTTCGGCGATGACGTGAACATCAACGGCGACGGATTCATGTATGGAGGCAAGAAATATTACATCTGCGACCCGACCTACATCAACGCGTCGATAGGCATGTGCATGCCGCAATATCAAGGCAAGACTCCAAAAGTGATAAAACTTAAGAAATAATATCGTCAGCAAGGGCGAAACCGTATATCTGACAAAATCACCTAACTATGAAAAAGAACACTTGGATTATAATAATCATTCTGGCGGCACTCGGCGTGGCATGCGCCGTGTATTTCATCTGGTTTCACGACAATAAGAAGTATTATGAGCCGGAAGTCATTGAGCCTGAGGTGTTTCACGACATCGAGTTTGACGCTGACCTCCTGCCTGGCGTCTGGCAAGAAAATGAGCTTTATTATCGCTATAATGAGGATGGCACCGCCGTGACATGGAACCTCGAAGATGACGTCATGGAAGACGAGGGCACACTGCTTGACTGGACGTTGGAATACGACCGTTTCACACACTATTACCACATGGACATCGGCGGCGTGATACCTAAGCCATATACGATGAAGGTGCTTGAGCTTGACATCATGGAATATGAAGACGATTATGGCGTGAACCACAAGTTCAGCAAGGTGGAGGAGCTTCAGCTTATCAACTGATTATTCCGAGAAACGTTTCATCACCACATAGGCCTCTTGTATGCCAAGCTCTCCGGCTTTGCTTAAGTCTTTGATAGCCTGCGACTTGTTATTA
Organism: uncultured Bacteroidales bacterium; assembly: GCA_937906455.1. GTDB lineage: Bacteria > Bacteroidota > Bacteroidia > Bacteroidales > F082 > Limimorpha. The sequence goes on from CALCYT010000005.1 coordinate 9,656, forward strand.
AGATAAAGGAGTGTCAGCGCGCGGTTGTAATAAGCCTCTGCGAGGTTTTTCTCGTATTGTATCGCCTTGGTGTAGTCATCGACGGCCTTCTCGAACTCCTGCATCTGAAGATGAATGTTGCCTATGTTGTACCATACGTAAGGGTTCCTCTTGGTCTTGCCCAAAACGCCCGTGATGGTACTCAGCGCCTGCCGGTAGTCGGGCTTTTCCTGAGGCTGCGAGAAACTTTCAATGCTCTTTTTCTGTGTTATGTATATGGAGGTCTCATAGGTCTTGTCGGTCACCGTCAGCTCGGCTTTAGCTTTCTGCAAAACCGACAGGTTGACGCAGGCATAGATGCCTAAGACAGGGTCGTCGAGAAGGGAGGCAAACAACGTCTCACCTCTGTTGTAGTTGTAAATCTCGAAGTTGTAAATGCCATTGACAAAAGTCCTAAGATTCTGATTGTCAAACGAATTGACGACAGAGTCGTTCAACAAGGAGTTGCGGCCGGTATCGAAAAGGTCGTTCACCACGTAGGCGAGTTTCCCGCCCATGTTGTTGCTTTGTGACATCTGGCTGAGTGTCGCGTCGATGTAATATTTCTCGTTGTCAGTGATGTTGACTATGAAACTCTCACGCGGCCGGATGTCGATGTCGGAGAACTGTATGAGCGTCTTCTGGCGGTTGCCGTTCACGAAGTCTGACTCGAAATTGATGATTTTGTTGTAATCCATCTTCGAGTAATGTGCGAAGAGCGAGTCAACGTTGGCTTGGTCTTCGCTCACGAAAGCCATTATCTGCTTGGCGCGATATTGGTCTTGTTCGGCACCGAGGATGTCGTTTTTCTCAAATCGCACCACGGCTCTGTTCATCCAGGCGTCGATGAAGTCGGGAAACAGCTCAATCACTTTGGAGAAGTCGTTCTCGGCCTCGTCCCAGTCCTTCAGTTTGTAAAACAGTATGCCTCTGTTGAAGTAGCCGTATATGTTTTGCGGGTTTATCTCTATCACCTTATTATATAAGGCGAGAGCCACGTCGTAGTCTTGGCGCAGAGAGTAAATGATGGCGCGGTTGAAGTAGGTGAGGGCGTTGCGCTGGTCGAGGTTGTTGACTTTCTCATAGTCGCGCAACGCCGCCGTGGTGTCGCCGAGGTTAAGGTAAGCCACCGCCCTGTTGAAATATATCAGAGGGTTGTCTTTGTCCATGCGCAGTGCGTTGTTGAAGTCGCTCATCGCGGCCTCGTAGTCCTCACGTTCAAGTTCTATCATGCCGCGTCGGGCCACCGCCTCGATGTTGAAGAAGTCGTTATACACGGCACTGTTCATGTCGGCGAGAGCTCCGTCAAGGTCGTTGAGATAGCGTTTGGCGATGCCTCGCGAGATAAAGGCGTTGGCGTTTTCGGGGTTGATAATCAAAGCGGTATCGAATTCCGCCACGGCGTTTTGATAGTCGTTGAGGTGCATGAGTGTGGAGCCTGACGCTATGTGCAGCTCCTCGCTGAAGGGGTCAAGAGTGATGGCGTGCTTGTAGTCGGCCATGGCATCGGCATAGTTGGCGAGACGGTCGTTGGCGACGCCACGGTAATGGTAGGCTCGCACATACAACGGATGTATCTCTAACGTCCGGCTGAAGTCATCGACGGCACCGCCGTAGTCGCCCAGACTGTATTTGGCTATCCCGCGAAGGAAATATGCCTCGAAATCGTTGGGCTTCGCGATGATGGCGACGTTGAAATTCTTGATAGCTTCGGAATAATTCTCCTTCGAAAGCTCTATTTTGCCCATCAAGATGTAGTGCTTGTGGTTGATTTGGGCATTCATCTCCGCAAAGGGAAGGAGGCTCAGCAGAAACAATATGGCGAGAACCTTTTTCAAGCTATTTCTGGTATTTCATGAATGCCTCCATGATGGATTCCTGGTACGTCTTCGACACGGCGATGTCCTTGATGCTGGTGGTGTCGAACTGTATGATGAACTCTGTCTGGTCTTTTTTCAGCGACGTGACGTGCAGCAGGTTTATCATATATGAGCGGTGACAGCGTTGTATCGGGGTGTCGCGCAGGTCTTCGGAGAGCTTTTTGAGGTTGGTGCGAAGCAGGAAATCGACAATCCTGTCGTTATTTATGTATTTGATAGTCACATAGTTATCCGACGCTTCCGCGAATAACACGTTTTCCACGTTGATAGAGAGTCGTATCTCGCCTTTCTCGTCTTTGAAATGTATGATATTGCTGCCGGCGCCTTTGTCGCCCATCTCCTTGATTCTGGTTTTAAGATGTTGGTTGTCAAGGAAAAGGAGTGAAATAGTGTAAGGTATAAGCAGCATCCACACGGTGTTGGCGGTCGATTTACGGAAGATGCTGAAGATGGCCTCCCATAGGGTCATGTCGGGGTTGTCTTTGAGGAAATTGTCGATGAATCCCACTTTATAGGCCACGAAGACATAGAAAATAGAGAGCAGCACGGCGTCGCTGACGAGCCAGATGACATAGTCGGGGAATGTGAGCTGCACTTTTTTCACCACGAAGTTCATGATGATGCGGCTTATCGACACCACCACCATGCCTATCAGCACCATGAATGACGAGTACATGAAATAGTTGGTGCTGTTGTTGTTGGGAATCCACGTCTCTGAGTTGAAAGGCCTGAATATGTTGATGAACACGAGGGAATACACTGTCGTGAAAAGAATTATGCGCACGACGTTGTCCTTTTCGAGCAGGTAGCTTGGCATCTCTTTACTGCCAAAGATTTTGATTTTGTATTTTTTTGTGTCCATCGGTTGTATAGGTGTTGATTTGACAAAAAAGGGACGCGATCTCATCGTGCCCCTTCCCTAAAAAACACACTTATTAAAACAAATAAAATTCTTACGATTAACACCGCAGGAAAATGAAATTTCAAAACTATTGCAGTTTAAACACCACGCGAGCCATATACTGCACGCGCACCGGGTTGCCTTGTTGTTTTCCTGGTTTCCATTTCGGCATGCTTTCAACCACGCGCATAGCCTCCTCGTCGCATCCGCCTCCGATGCCACGCAGCACCTGGACGTTGCTTATCGAGCCGTCTTTCTCCACGACGAAGCCTACATAAACGGTTCCCTGGATGTCGCTTTCACGCGCCATCATAGGATATTTGGTGTTTTTCTGGATGTATTCAAGCAGCTTCTGGATTCCGCCCGGGAAATCAGGCATCTCTTCCACGACTTTGAGAATCTCTTCTTCCTCGATTTCCTCATCTTCGATTTCCGGGGCATCGTAAACGTACTCCTCGATAATCTCATCTTGGTCAACCTCGGCATTGATGTCGATGTCTTCAACTTCCACATCGTCTTCCACAACCTGAATCTGCGTCACCTGAGGTTTAGGGGCTTGCACTTGTGGCTTCGGTTGCTCTTGTTTTGTGATTTCAACCATTTCTTCCTCAATGACTTCCACCTGTCTCGCGAAGGTGTCCAAATTCTGCTTGTCGTAGCTCCTGTATTCAAAAACACGCCAAACAACGAATAAAGCGATGACCAATCCCACTAAAGTGAAGGTCAGTTTCTTGCTGTCAAGATCTGCTTTAGGTGATTTTTTTATTTCCATAATGTATAATTTTAATCTTATTTAAATAACGCTGCGAAGTTAGCAAAAATTATTGAATCTGCGACTAATTTTTTAATATTTTTTTTCTGAAAGCGATTTTAAATATGAAAATGCCTAATACACAACCGATTACGTCGGCGAAGAAATCATAAACGCTACCGCAGCGGCCTCTAAAGAGATAATGTTGCAGGACTTCCGTCAGGGCGCCGTATGACACCGAAATCAGGAATGTGGCGACCTGTAGTCTGACGCGGTACTGTTTGTCACGTTGGCGGTATTCGTCACGGTAGCCGAAGGCTATCATGAAAGCCAACACGGCAAACATCAGTGCGTGCACCAGCTTGTCGGGTCCGAGCCATTCCCAGAAAGTCCTGACTGTCGGGAAATAAGACCCCGGCAAGCCGCAGAGTATCATGATGATGATGCCGCAGAGTAAGCCGGGGTATATATGTCTTGTCAGACGTTCCAATGATTATCCGATGAGGGCTTTGTAAGCTTCCGCGTCGAGGAGGTTATCCATCTCAGCTGCATTGGTGACCTCGACTTTGATGATCCAGCCTTCGCCGTATGGGTCGCTGTTCACTTTCTCAGGCGCGTCGGCGAGTTCCTCGTTGAATTCGATGACTGTGCCGCCAACAGGCATGAACATCTCTGATGAGGTCTTCACCGCCTCGATGGTGCCGAAAGTCTCTTCGGCTTCAAGTGTCTCGTCAAGTGTGTCAACATCAACGAAAACAATGTCGCCAAGTTCATGTTGTGCATAATCGGTGATGCCGATGTATGCGTTGTCTCCTTCTAAACGGATCCATTCGTGATCCTTTGTGTACTTTAAGTTTGTTGGAATATTCATATCTTTTATTTGAAATTGATTTTACAAATTATTCACACCGCAAAAATACGATTTTTATTTCATCAAAATTAATTCTTCAAAAAATATTTTTTATTGTGTCAGACTGAAGCGTCCTGTGATGCCGGCGAAGACGTTGGTCGTCTTATATGCGTTGGCGATGAACGGGTTGGTCATGTCGTATTTGAAGAACAGCTGCACCGTGAGTCGCTGACTGAGAGTGTAGTCGCCTGTGAGATACACGTTGATTTTGTCCTGGCCTGATGACACCTGGCTCTGACGCTCGTCGATGCTGCGCAATGTGGTCTTGTCTCTCCTGAACCCGATGTCGAGTTTCAGCTTGAGGTCGTTGCTCACCTTCTTCGCGTTGCTGCCGTCAATCAACGACATGCTGAAGCCAAGGTCTTTAAACGTGTATCCGCATCCGATGACGATCTCCCTTCCGTTGACCTCGGTGATCTGGTTGTTGCTGAATCCGAGAGTCACTGTCCTTGACTTCTTGTATTCGATAGAAGGTGTGAGGGTGTTGTTGAATGCCATCGTCACGCCGATGAGAGGCGAATACTGTTCTGTGACGAGGATTTGGGTGATGTCGTACTCCGGAATCTTGGTGTTGGTGCCGGAGAACACCGCCATCTGGTTGCTCGCGTCGTAGTTGATGTTGTTACTCCACGACGAGATGGAGAACGACGACTTATAGGAGTGTGTCAGGTTGATGGTTTTGAAAATCTTCTTCAAGGCAGGGATCTTTGTCAGACCCGTGAAGTTGACGCTCCAGTTAGGCAGTGCGAACTTCCTGAACAACGACAGTGACACGTTGCTCGGGCTTGTGCCGCTGTATGCCGCGAGGAAGGCGTATGTTATCACTTCCTGCGATGACGACGAGTAGCCGTATGGATATTGTGCGTTACCGTCTTCATCATATACATAAGGCTCTCCCATGCCCACCCACGCCGAATTTTGATGTGCGAGGCGTTCGGCTATCTCCCTGCGGTAGCTGAGGAGGTTGTCGAAGAGCTTGTCGCCATCGGTGAAAGAGGTGGCGGTCATCATGTATGAGATGCTGTAGTTGCCGCCGGTGGTGGGGGTGAAGAACTGGAAGATGCCCATGTCGTCGGCGCGGAAATACTCGGAGAAGTTCTTGGCATAGTTGCGTGTCCCCGACACTTCAATCTTGAGGTCGGTGAACGGCTCCATCTGCACCTTATAATTATATTGGTCGGTATGACGCTCGGTGTACGGTTGGTTGAAGGTTGAGTCGGTGCTCAGCCATCCGTTGCTGATGGCGTGGTTGAGGATGTTGTTGTTCTGACCAATCACGAAGCCGAGTCCGGGTGCCATGGAGTTACTCATTCCGAACAGGTTAGGCTCGTGCATGAAGCCCGGCAGCCCTACGCCGTCGCTTTGGCTGTAAGTGAACGACACTTTCTTCACGCTGATGAGTACGCGTACGGCGTTATCGACTATCGACTTGCCGATGTTGTCTTTCTGCTTTGGCGTGATGGTGTCGGGTTTTCTGTTGTCAAGGCCTCTTATGCGGCTGTTGCTGTTGTTGCTGCGTTTAGGTGCTGTCAGAGTCTTGAGATAATTCGATTTGTTGTACAGTTTTGTCAGGTCGGCGGTGGCGTTAAACTGTATGCTGTTGTCGTTTTCTATGGAGTTGCCGAGGCGTGTCTGTGTGGCGCGGGAGCTGGCTGTCCAGCGGTAGTTGCCTGTGTAACTCACGGTAGAGCCGAGCCAGTCGCAGAAAGGCACCTTATTAATAGGTATGGTATAGCTTGCCTTCACGCTTTGGTTGAAACGCGATATGGAGCCGAATTTCATCAGCTCGTCGCGTATGGTGTCGCGGTTGGCCTTCCATTCCTCGGTGCCACGGTCGGGGTTGCCTGTAGGCTCGTAGATGTATGCCTGCGATGTGGCGTTATACGTGAAGTTGAGGTTTTTCGTCAGGTCATAACGGAAATCGTAGTTGCGCGACCAGTCCCAGCTCTTGGCGACGGTCTCGTTGGTGATGATGAGTCCCGACGACTTGTTGCGCATCTTTTGTGCGTGTGTCTGGCGGTACATCTCCGTGTTGAACGAGAAGCTCTTCGGCAGATAATAGAGGTTGAAGTCTTTCAAGAGCGTCATATACGACGATGCGGCCCATTTCTTCTTTGCGAATGGTGTCCAAGGCTTTGCGCCGGTGCTATAGGTGTAGCCTATGCCTCCGCGGTAGGTCTTCTGACGGTTGTATTCCATGTCGGGATTGGTCTGTTCCTGGCTGGTATAGGCGTACGATGCGTTGAAGTTCTCCACATTCCAGAAATGTGGTTTCTTGCTGCCGACGCGGTTTTTGTGCATATTGGTGATGTTGAAGCTCGTCTGAGTGGTGATGTCTCTGGCGATGGCGTTGAGAGAGTCTTTGCCGCTGTCGCTGAGGTCTTCGAGAGCTCTCTTGTATTTGATGTCAGGGTCGAGAGGGTTGTACTCCGGCGTGATGGTGGTTTTGTTATGATCGACGTGTATAGGCACGGTGATGCCGGTTTTGTCCTGCACCATGAATTTGCCGAGGTCGATGTCGGCCGCCACGCTGTAATATGCGTTAGAGAGGAGTTGGTTCTCAGTGATTTTTGTCTCCAAAGAGCCGAATCCTGACGACTTATAAGAGCCTGCCACCGCCACACGTCCGAGGTCTGACAGCGTCGCTTCGATGCGTCCTGTGGCGGCATAGCCTCCGTTGCTGCTCAGGTCGGTCATCCTCAACTCGTTAATCCATACTATGACACTCTTGTCTTGTGGCACCTCGTCGTCACGTCGGGGGTTTCTGATGCCTATCATCATGGAACGCACCTCGCTGATGGTCGGGTTGCCGAGCACCTTGATGTAGTTGTTGCCGTCGCGTTCGGTGTACAGCCTGTTGACTTTCACGTTGGTGTTGCCATTGGCGATGGCACTGTTGCGGTTGGCTTTCACGTTCACCACCTTGTCGAAATTGATGTCGAACTTGTTGGCTTCCGGCCAGATGGCATATTCGTCGGTTACCGATGTCCTCCACGGTGTCATCGTCAGCGGCACCTCGTATTCGTAATAGTTGTCGGTGAGGTCGGTGCCGAAGCGTATGAACACCGTCACGTCGCCGTCATGCACGGGGTCTGTCTCAAACATACTCTCGGCGTGGACGAACATCTTCAGGTGTTTGTAGAACCGGAAGTCGAACTCGGTGGTCTTATACACCCCGCGGGCGTCGCCATCGACGAGGTTCTTGACTGCCAGCTGCAGTGCCTGTTCGTTTTGGCGCACCGTGGAGGTCGCTCCTGTGTAAACCTCCTGTTGGATGCCCGGAGGGATGCAGTAAGGCACCGGGAAACGCGCGCTGTTTTCCTCAAGGTTGACGGCCGACATCTCGAAAGTGGTGTGGCTGGTCTGGTCACCGGGCTGGTATTCGCCTGGCGCCTGAATGGCGTTGGTGTAGGTGCGCCACTCACCGCGGACGAGGTCCAAAGTGGCGAAACGTAGCACTATGTCGCTCTTGAAGCCCTTGAGGAACATCCTCATGAAACGGATGGAGCTGAATCCTTCGATGTTGCCTACGACTCTGTTAGGCTCGCGGATCGGGATGCGGAACTGATACCATTTCACCTGTTTTGTGGTGCCGTTAGGCAGCTGTACCGTGGCGTCACGCATGTCGGCGATGAAGTTCTGTCCCGACTGCATCTTGTCAGGGTCAAGCTCGACGACATACTGGTAATAGTTTTCCGACTCACTCAAGGTGTTGTCGTTGTTGATGTCCTCCTGGTCGGGCAAAGTGGTGTTGTTAGTGGTGTAGTTCTCCGTGTATTGCGTCTCGGAAGGTGAGTTGCCTTCGTTGCCGTTGTAGTTCTTATAACGTTCAAGGATGCTGCTATATACGGGGTTGTTGTCGTAATCGGAGCCTCTGAAGTAATGGTAGTCGTCGGACGACGGGTCGGCGTTGAGTTTCTCGAAGGCGTCGGAGCTTAGTTTCGTCCTCATGGTGTTGAGGAATCCGGAGAAGAACGAGCGTTCGTCGTCGTCGTTCAAGCCGTCGTAGCCTATGTCTTGATAAGGTCGTGATGTCGGTTCGGAGTTGAACGCGTTGACGAGAGCTTGCAGTGACGGCACGCGTCCCCACACGGTGGTATCGACATTTTCCACGGTGGCGGTCGTCGGGAGGCCGTGTTCGTAAGCCTTGCGTCCGTCACGGAGGATGTCTTCCGACACGTCGCCGAGGTTGAAATACAGCTGGCCGACATTCGACAGGTCTTGACCTTCATAGTAAGGGTCCATCATCCAGAACTCTATGTATTCCACGTTGGTGGAGTTGAAGTCCGACGACTCGATGGCGCGCATGATGCCGCCCCAACGTCTCTCGGGGTCGGTGAAATAGCCGTCGTTGTCGATGTTGTCGGTGTCGTAGTTGTAAGGGCCGCGTTGGTTTGGATAATAGGCGAGGTTGAGTATCGACATGTTGGTCGAGGTGCCTGCCTGTATGTCTTTCTTAGGATAAATCTCTGTAATCAGCACTTGGCGCACACGGTGGTCTGACAGCTCTTCATTGCTTATGTTTGACGGCAGCAGGTTGCCGTATCTGTCGTAGAACACCGACTGGTCGATGGTGTACCATGCGAGTTTGGCGCGGTTCATGCCGTTTCTCAAGCCTGTGGCGTTGCCTTCGGGGAAGAGTGCCGGCTGGCTTTGCGGGGTACTGGCGAGATGCCAGAAATTCCATTGGTGCATGTCGATGGTTGACTTTGCGCCTTCAAAGTCATCGATATAGGAGGTGCCTGATTGTGCGGAGTCTTTGTTGATGTCTTGGATGAATCGTGCAAATTCTCCTGACACGGTGATTCTCGATGTCGTCTTCGCCTCATAGAGCGGCAGCTTGTCGAGGACGTCGGTGAGCCACTGCGAGTCGGTCTGGTAGTTGATGTCGAATCCGTAGATGGTGTTGGAGATAGGCTCGTCGTTGTAGTTCACCTTCGTGGTATAGGCTCTCTCGCTGAGATGCAAGACGGTGCCGCCGATGATGAATGTCGGGTTTATCTCATGTTCCACACGCGCTCCGAGGAACGTCTTCTTGATGGTTGACAGCGCGCTGTTGTTTTCTAACGACACATTGATTGACGTGCCTGAATTGAGGAGCGCCTCGTTAAGAATCGTCACGCGTCCGAGGGTGTAGTCCACGGTATAGTCCACGTTCTCTGTCAGAGGTATGCCGCCTGCCGTCACATGCACCGAGCCTTGTTGCACGTTGAGTGCGTTGAGGTTGATTTCGCTTCCCGACGAGGAGGTGTAACGTCCTTCAAGGCGGTATTTGTTCTTGTCGGTGTATTGTTCCGCCATGACTTTCGTGAGGGCATACAACGAGTCGTATGCGTATTTGTCGGCGAGTTCAGGGTTGTCCGGGAATATTTTGTTTCTTATCTGGCTGCCGAAAGGTTCCAGCACGGTGAAGTAGATACGTCCTGTTGCCGCGTTGATGGTGCCGCCGTTGGTGGCTGCCCCGTTGATGAAGTCGAACATTCCGTCACCGCCCGCCACCGGGTTGTTTTGCGAGTTCAAACGGTCCATGCCCATGAGGTTCAGCAACGAGGTGCCTTTGATGTCGTCCGGAGCATCGGCGAAGTAGCCCGTCGCCACACCGTTGTCGTTGCCGAGATAAAGGATGTTCATCGTGAAGTTGGTCGATGCCACCTGATACGCCTTGATGTTATATACGTTTTTCATCATCAGGTTCCACATTGGCATCTTAGTGTTGATGGTAGTGCTCTTCAACATCTTGGTTACCAAGATGTTAGGTTCTCTGATGCCTTGGTCGGAAAACTCACCTACCTGAAACACGCCGTCTTGACCTATCACTGTATATTGGTAAGCGACGGCGAGGGTCTGGTTGGAGTTCAGTGTGATATTGAGCGTGATGAAGCCCAGCTTTCTGTTGATGGAATATTCGTTGGAGCTGAGTTTTCTCGCCTTTTGTATCTTCTCGAAGTCACGGCCGGAGGTGTAGCCCTGACCGGTGAGATAGGCCGTCACGCTGTTGAGGTCGCGTATCTGCGCCGTGTCCATGCTCTGGATGAGAGTGTTGGCCGAGTTGTCGGGATAAGCCTGTCCGTAAGCTGTCGCCATGACTTTGTCATGGTTGTAGATCCATTCATCCTTGCCTTCGCCTAAGTCGGTGAATGCCACTATGTTACGGCAGTTCTCGTAGTTAGAGCCTGTATTTGTCACCCACACTTCCACTTTCGTGATGTTGATGCTTGACGTCACCGTCGGCAGTGTGGCGAGGGCTTCTTCATAATGGTCGCGGAAGTACTGGTTAAGGAAGAAGTGGCGGTTTTCCTCGTAGTCGGTGGCTTCCAGCTCGAACTCCTGTGTCAGCGCGCCTCCATTCACGGTGATGTTTTGTGTCTCGCTTTCCTGATACGACGCTATGGCTGTCACTGTTGTCTTGCCGAACTTCAGCTGTGTCTTGAATCCGAACAGCGATTGTGTGCCGGAAATCAAGGTGCTTCTGAGCGGCATGTTGACATTGCCTGCCTCTAAGAGTTGCAGGATGTCGTCTTCATCGCCTTCATATTTCAAGGTGAACTTGTTTTCAAAAGAGAACTGTGTCTTGGTGTTGTAGCTCATCCTGAACTGTATTCTTTCGCCTATTTTCGCTGAGGCGCTGAGCTGTATGTTCTCGTTGAAGTCGAAGTTGGTGGTACGTTGTTGCGCCACGGTGAGCGATGGGTCGCGGCGGCGCTGGTATTTGATGCCGAATGTCACGTCGGCGGAGCCTTGCAGCTTGATGTCGATGGTGTTGCTGCCGAAGACCTTCTCGAACACCTTGCCTCCTATGTAGATAGGCGGGATGAGGGAGTTGCCGTTGTTGTTGCCTGCCGACGACTCGCGGCGGTCTTTCCAGTAATCCTTGATGGCTTTCTGTCGCACGAAATCGGAGTACTGCTCCTGGGTCATATAGACGGGGTCGCTGATGATGAAGTCGCCGACTTTGCTGACAAAGACATATTGTCCGGAGACGGGGTCGTATTCGATGGTGTGTGTCACATTCGACGGCTCCTTGAGCATGATGCCCGTCTCGTTGGCGTTGTCAGGGTTGCCGTCCTGCGCCCAGAGACCCATGCATAGGCACAGCAGCACTGATGTTATGATGTATTTTTTCTTGTCAAAAATCATAATTTACAACAATCTCAGTGATTCTTTAATAAGATCCTCGACCGATGGGTTCTCCATCTGTTTCAGCAGTTTATCCAACGTCTTCTCTATGCTTGCCTTGCTGAAGCCCAAGACCATTAATGCTGATAACGCCTCATCTTTCAATGTATTGTGTCCGACGGGTGAAATTTCATCGCCCGCCTCGAGTTTTCCGACCTTGTCGTGGAGGTCAACGACTATGCGCTGGGCTGTCTTGGCGCCTATGCCCTTCACTGCCTGAATCATGCGTATGTTGTTGTTGGCGATGGCGTCAACAGCCTCCTTCACTGTCATCGATGACAATATGAGGCGGGCGGTGTTGCATCCCACACCCGACACCGTGATGAGCTGAAGAAACAGCTCGCGCTCGCTCTCCGAGTAGAAACCATACAAGGTGTGGGCATCTTCCCTGATTGCAAGATGCACGAAGAGCTTCACCCTCTCTTGCTCCCCAATGGCGGTGAAAGTGTTCAAAGTGATATTTATGAAATATCCAATGCCTTGATTATCAAGCACTACGTATGTCGGATTCTTCTCAACGACGCTTCCGGAAATGAAACTATACATATCAACAAATGCGTATTATCTTTAAATCTGCAAAAATAACAAAAATTTCGGTATGAAAAATGATTATTTTTTTGAAAAAAATATTGGATTGATTTAGGTTTTTTGTAACTTTGCATTTGTCATTTCGACCGAAGTGAAACGGAGTGGAGAAATCTTCCATGCCAATATGCTATCGGACAGAGGGCTTATGGACAAGCCTGAAATGACAAGTTTTATTGAAGGTTTAATAAACATTAGTGAATATGAAGTCAATAGTTATTCTCGCCGGCGGCGGTCCGGCACCAGGCATCAACACGGTGGTGAGTACCGTGGCAAAGACATTTCTGACCGACGGGTTCCGCGTCATTGGTCTCCATGAAGGTTATAAAAATCTGTTCAAACCGAATCCGAGGACGGTTGACATCGACTTTCTCTATGCCGACCAAATCATGAAGATGGGCGGCTCGGCCTTGCAGATGAGCCGTTACAAACCGAAAGACGAGGAGTTTAACGTTGATTTCTTCGTGAAAAACGACGTGAACCTCTTGGTGACCATCGGAGGCGACGACACAGCCTCGACTGCGAACCGCATCTCTAAGTTCTTGCTTGCCAATAATGTACATGTTCAGAATATCCACGTGCCCAAGACTATCGACAACGACCTGCCGTTGCCTGAAGGCAGCCCCACTTTCGGATATTATTCCGCCAAGGAAGCGGGCGTAAGGATCTTGCAGACGGTGTATGAAGACGCACGTACCAGCGGCAACTGGTTCGTGGTGTCGGCGATGGGTCGCGAGGCCGGTCACCTCGCATTCGGAATGGGCTACGCATGCCACTACCCGATGATTATCATCCCGGAGATGTTCTATAAGACAGAGGTGACATTCGACAAGATTATGAGACTCATCATCAGCTCGATGATTAAACGCAAGATGCTTGGCATCGACTACGGCGTGGCGAGCGTTTCAGAGGGAGTGTTCCACTTCATGACAGACGAGGAGATTCATAACTCAGGCGTGAACTTCACCTACGACGAGCATGGACATCCGGAGCTTGGCAACGTGAGTAAGGCGCACATTTTCAATATGTTACTGCAGCAACGCTTGAAGATGTTAGGCCTGAACATCAAGAGCCGTCCGGTGGAGATAGGCTATGAAATACGCTGCGTCGATCCATGTGGTTTCGACTTGCAATATTGCACCATCCTCGGCTACGGCGTGAAGAAGTTGTTCGACATGGGCATCACAGGCGCCATGGTGACAGCCGACCCGAAAGGTCAGGTGAGTCCGTTGTATCTGAAAGATGTCGAAGATGAGCACGGCAAGGTGAAGCCGCGTTTGGTTAACATGCAGGGCGAGAAGGCGAAATTGGTGTTCAACCACTGCATGCAGTACATCACCCCGGCCGACTACGAGGGCGCGAAACAATTCGTTGAGAACCCTGAGGAATATGATTTCCGGAAGATTTTGAACTGGGCGGAATAGAGACCTTAGACTTTAGACCTTAGACTTTAGATGGGACGTGGTGTACTGCGTCCCATTTTTACGATATCACTAACTGCAACGTGCTGCGGCTTCGTTGTTCCACGAAGACTCTTTTATCTTTGACAAATTCTTTCTCGATGCCGTTTTCGTAATGACGGATGGTAAACAGCTGCAGGCCGGCGTTATATCTTATGATGAACGACTGTTCGAGTGAGGCGATGAGCTGCCGGAGTTTGCGCTCGTCCTCGTCGATGCATATTGAAAGGTCGAGGGCGGAGGTCTGAATCATGTTGGCGTGGATGTTCAGCTCGTTGAGCATGGCGAAGAGGACGCCGAGGTTCTGCTCGTTCATGAACGAGAAGTCGCGTGGGCGTATGGTGACGAGCATCTGGTTGTCTTTCACTATGAACGAGGGCACATAGCTGATGAACTCGTCGCTGCCGTCGATGACGGTAGGCTCTAACGAGGCGTCGAGGAAACAGCGCACCTTTAGCGGTATGTTCTTGTTTTGCAATGGTTTAGTGGTCTTCGGATGAAGCACCGAGGCGCCGTAGAACGTCAGCTCGGTGGCTTCTGAGTAGGAGAGATGCGGAATCTTTTCTGTCTTCGGGAAGCGTTTCGGGTCGGCGTTGCGCACTCCGTCAACGTCTTTCCATACTGATAACTCGTTGGCATCCAAGAGGTTAGCAAAGATGGCACCAGTGTAGTCGGAGCCTTCGCGACCGAGGGTGGTGGTGACCACGGGTTTTGTTGACGCTCCGATGAAACCTTGCACAATATACAAGGTGCCGTCGTGTTCGCGTTGCAGTTTCTCTATCCTCAAGCGGCTCTCGTCGAAATCGACGTTCGCCGCCCTGAAATCATGGTCGGTGATGATGTAGTCGCGCGCGTCGAGGAGCCGGTTTTTGATGCCGTTGTCGTTGAGATAAGCCGAGATTATCGTGGTTGACAGCATCTCGCCGAAGCTGATGGTCTGGTCGTATTGATAGTCGTAGTCGTAGCCTGTTTCCTGAAGACTGAGGTACAGATCCAGGAACAGATTCGTAACCGTCTCAAACACAGGATGTTGAGTGTCTTCGTCGAACAGCTCAAGCATTATTTTCTCATGATATTCCATGAGTTCCTGGAGTGCGCCGATGGGAAGATGACCGTCGTTGTCGCGGAAGTTTTTCAGAGCCTTCTCGATGCCGTTGGTGGTCTTACCCATTGCGGAGATGACGAGCATCAGGTCGCTACGGTCTTCATTCTCAAGGATTTTCTTGAGATTTCTCACGGCATCGGCATCTTTCACCGAGGCGCCACCGAACTTATAGACTCTTTTTATCATGACGAAAACCCGATTTTCTGAAATAACGTCGCAAAGATAGAAAAATTTTAAATAAAAGAGAAAAAAATGCGATGTCATTTTACTTTTGGCGAGAAACAACCGCTTTTTAAATATTACAAATCAATTTTAATGCAGGAGATTTATCCATCACATATCATTCCGGTCGATATGGCGGCGACAAGCTACAAAAACGTCAGGAAGTCCTCGTAGTTTTTTTGCAGTAGTGCAGGCGTGTCGAGTCCGTAGGGGCATTTTTTGCGGCATTGGTTACAGTGCAGGCAGTCTTTCACCTTCTCCATCTTGGTTTTGTATTCGTCGCCGAGATACACGCTGAGCGGTGCGCGTCGCAGATAGAGGCTCATTCGGGCGCAGTCGGGGATATATATCCCGGCGGGGCAGGGCAGACAGTAGCCGCAGCCGCGACAGAAGTCGCCCGACAGCTCTTCCTTGTCTTTGTTGACCTTTGCCCAGCGTTTCTCCGTCATGACAGGCGGGTTGTCCTGATAAGAGATGAACTCGTCGAGTTCGCTCTCCTTCTGTATGCCCCAGATTGGCAGCACGTGCGCGTATTGGTTCAGGAAGGCGTAGGCCGTCGCCGAGTCGGTGATGAGTCCGCCGGAGAGTGCCTTCATGCAGATGAACCCCATATCGGCGGCCTTGCACATCTCCACAATCTCCATGTCCTTGTCGGACGCGAGGTATGAGAACGGGAACTGCAACGTCTCGTAAAGTCCTGATTCTATTGCTTCTTTCGCTATTTTTAAACGATGGTTGGTGATGCCTATATGACGAATCTTGCCTTGTTTTTTTGCTTCAAGCATCGCCTCATAAAGCCCTGTGCCGTCGTCAGGTTTGGGACAGAAGGCGAGGTTATGAAACTGATAAAGGTCGATATAGTCGGTCTTGAGCAGTCCGAGGCTCGTCGCGAGGTCTTTCCAGAAGCCCTCTGCCGTGGTGGCGCCTGTTTTTGTGGCTATTATCACCTTGTCGCGGATGCCGGAGAGCGCATGCCCCATCTTTTCCTCGCTGTCGGTATAGAAACGCGCGGTGTCGAAATATGTTATCCCGTTGTCGAATGCCTTGCGGAGCAGACGTGCCGCCTCATCTTTCGAGATGCGTTGTATAGGCAGTGCGCCGAAGCCGTTTTTGTTGACGCTGAAGCCTGTCTTGCCAAGCACAACCTTGTCCATTGTCAGAATATTAGAGCCAATAAAACGAAAATCCAGTGAGCTGATATGCCTGCCACGAGTCCTCCGATGGTATGTGCGCCGATGGCCTTGGGGATGAGTTCGCGGTGGCCGAGGGAGTCGAGCATGGCGGTGTGTGTGCTGAGGAATCCGCTCCAGCACATCCCGATGGCGGTACACACGGCGATAGCGTTGTTATCGACGATGCCTTCGGCGATGAACTTGGGTAGCAGACCGAGCGCGGCGCCTACGGCGCCGAGCGAGGTGATAGGGAACGCCACTAACTCAGGACTCTTGAAGCCGAAGAGCCATTCAAACACGAAGTCGATTTTTCCGGCGAGATAAGGCAACACAGGCACGCCCTCGTATGCCACGCCGCTGTATCCGTCTCCTGTGGCCGGCCCGAAAGTGAGCATCATCACTATGGTGGAGATGATTAGCACCCCCGGGATGATGGCAAGACCTATGCTCACGCCTTCCTTGCCGCCATCGAGGATGGCGTCGAGGAAACGCATGAAGGCGTTGCCCTGTGACTTGAACGAGATCTTCTGCTCGTCGCCGCCTTCGGGGTTCTCAAGCGCGTCAAGCTCAGGATATGCCTTGAGGGTGAAACGCTGCATGAGACGCGTGGAGACGATGCTGCCGATGATAGCACCAAGCAAACCCACCAAGGCTCCCTTCAGGAATCCGAGACCCAGCATATAGAAAATGACTACCAGGCCCATTCCGAAAGCGGTGCCGAAATTGGTCAGGGAGGCGAGCTGGTATTTCTTGAAATAATGAGCGAAATACTTGTCTTTCGACAAGGTGATGATGGCGGGGTTGTCCGACAAAAACGTCAGGATGCCGCCGAGAGCCGCCACGCCCGGGAGGTTGTAGAGAGGCCTCATCAGTGGACGGAGTATGTACTCGATGAGTCGCACCACGCCGAACTCCACGAGGAGCTTGCCGAGGGCACCCGACACCACGCACACCGCCATCAGGAAGAAGACGGTCTCCAAAAGCAGATGATACGCTGTCTGCATGATGGTGTTCAGCATGTTGGCGGCACCCATCCTCGTACCCAGAAATCCGAAAAACAGAGCGAAGACGAAGAGGAAGATTCCCGCCTCAAGACGTCGCTTGCTTAAAAACTGCCAGTTTCTTATGTTCATTGTCCTTAAATCTTATCTTTTGATGAAATTGAGTCTCCAAGTCAAACCTAAGTTGCATTGATACAGCACCTCCTCGCCCTTGGTGTCGTTGACGGCGAAGAATCCGTGCAGACGCAGGCTCTTGCTTCCGTTGATGGGGAAGAACTCAAAGCCGCCGCCGTAGGTCTTCATGTCGGTACCCGGCGTGACGTATGGGTCGAAGGCTGTCTCGACAGTCGTCTCTGCCGGCTGCGCGTCGTTGAAATCATAGCCTCCTTTGACATAGACATGCAGCTTTTCTTTAAAGAGACTGACACCAATCTGACCGATGAAAGTGTAATCGTGACCGAGGTACTCCTTCTGCTCTGTTGAGGCGCGGTGCAGGAAGTCGAGGCTGCCGTCAACGATGCCGAAGCTGTAGGTCGTGCCGAGAGCCACCACGTTGAGGAATGAACCTTTGTTCACCTCAAACATATTGATGGAGCACACCGGACCGAAATATTTGTAGTCGGCGCGCCAATGCACACTGTAGTTGTACAAGCCGCTGTAGAGTCCTTTGCCGAAAGGCGAGTTGGTGAGCTGCAAAGTGAAGATGTTCTTCCCGTCATCGGTGGTGTACGAGACATCGGTGCCGAACTGATAACAGTCAAGCTCCCACGAACGCGAGTGGAAATATATGTCGATAGGGGCGAGGTCGTACTCTATGCCGCCCATCGCCACAACCTCCTTACCTGCTGTCCAGGAGATGTTTTTGGTGATTCTCCATCCGATATAAAGATAATCGGTGGCGTCGAAGAAGTTGGCAATGCTTTGTATCTTATTGATTCTCTGACGATAAACATAGTAAAAATGCTCGTTGATGTCGCCTTTCAATATGAAATTGAGATACCTTCCGGTGAAGCCGGTGTATGAGCTGTCGTTTTGCGAGTAATAGTCGAAATCGGTTCTCACTTCAAAACTTAAAGTGTTGATGCCGTAGTCGTTTTCCTTGGTCATCTGGCTGAAAACCGTTGTCGTGCAAAGTGATAAAGCGATTATTATAAGATATTTTTTCATTTGCCACTAATCATGAGCCGTCAGCTAATGGCTAAAAACTAATAGCTAATGGCTTTATTTTTTTCGCTGCAAAATTATGAAAAATATTTGTATCTTTGCAAGTCATCAAAATATAAAATTATGAACTTCAAATCTTATGATTATACTGAGGAAGAGCTTCAGGCGAGAATTGAGTCGATTATTAAAAGACAAAGCGAAAACAGCGGGCGTCGTGAGGCTTTGAAGACCATCTTCCAGAGTATCGACTTCACCACTTTGGAGGCTTCCGACAACGCTGCTAAAATTGATGCCTTTTGTGCCAAAGCCATTGATTTTCAAAATAATGACATGGGCATATCTGTCCCTGCCATCTGTATTTACAGTCCGTTTGTGAAGCAGGCGAAGGCTTTGCTGAAAGGCAGTGGGATAAAAGTGGCTACGGTGGCGTGTGCCTTCCCATCGGGACAGATGCCGTTTGAGTTGAAGAAGAAAGAGGTTGAATTTTGCGTTGAGCAAGGTGCTGACGAGGTCGATATGGTCATCTCGAGAGGCACTTTCCTTGAAGGAAACTACGACGAGGTTTATAACGAGATACAGGCTGTGCGCGACATTTGCAAGGCTCCGGTGCATCTGAAGGTGATTCTTGAGACAGGTGAGTTGAAGAGTGTTTCCAACATTCGGAAAGCCAGCGAGTTAGCTATCTTGGCAGGGGCCGACTTCATCAAGACCTCGACAGGCAAAATCGCCGTCAACGCCACCCCGATGGCAGCGATAATCATGTGCGACACCATAAAAGAATATTTTGAGGCGACGGGTCAGATGGTCGGTTTCAAGCCGGCAGGCGGCATGTCAATGATAGACGACGCACTCACCTACTATCATATAGTGAGGGACATCTTAGGTGATAAGTGGCTGAATAAGAATTACTTCCGCATCGGGACGAGCCGGTTGGCAGGCAAGGTGATGGAGGAGTTGACGAAATAATTTTTGAAAATAGTAGTTTTGTGTAAGAAATATTCTTATATTTGCGGAGTCAAAATAACATATAATTATGGGAAGAACAGTAACAGCCTCATTGGGTACACATTATGAAGAGTTTATACAGAATAGCATTCAATGTGGGAGGTATAATAATGTAAGTGAAGTGATAAGAGCTGGTCTTCGTCGTTTAGAAGAGGATGAGTTGCGTCTTATTGCACTTAAGGAAGCATTGGAAGAAGGTGAGTCGAGCCCTGATGCGATTGATTTTGATGCTAAAGAATTCTTAAAAGAACTGAAAGCTGAAAAGAAAAAGAATGGCTGATTATATTTTGTCGAAGAAGGCGTTGGGGGATTTGCGTGATATTTGGAACTATACTGAGAGGACATGGTCGGAGGGACAGGCAGACAAATATTATGAAAACCTTGTTTTATCGTTCGAGTATATAGCTGGTCGTCCGGATTCTGTAGGACGGCCATATTCAGATATTAAAACTGACTATCGCGGCTTCCATTGCGGGAAGCATATTATTTTCTATAGAATTTTGCAAAGCGGAACAGTCAGAATAATAAGGATTCTGCACGAGAAGATGGATTACGCGAGGCATTTTTAATCACACTTTTTGTCCATTAGGCCTGTTTTTCTGTTTTTTGAATATCGTTTAATTATAAAATCGTGTTAAACACGGTACAAAAATAATAAAAAATTCCTAACTTCTAACTAATAATCTCTTAATAACCCCGTCTATATTAATAAGGTATATCCCCTCATTTAAATCTCTCACATCAATAACGCTGGCGTTTTCAATTGTTTTTACCAATTTTCCGTCAAGGGAATAGATTGTAACTAATTGAGGCTCAATATTTTTGATGAATATAAAATCTGATGTCGGGTTAGGATGGATACTAATTTCCGGATTATTTGACTCGACAATTCCTGTGTTGTCCAAAGTCGTGAACCAATGTGGGGCAAAGCCGATGAAACTGCCGTCGGAGTATTCTATACTCATTGAAAACGTATAGGCGGTGTTTGGCTCCAAATCCGCAATGACGGCTTCGACATAGCCTTCGGTGTCAATTTCAATCTCTTGATAATCAGAACCTTCTTCGTTGTCATAGAAAAAGTATGCCCGTGAGAAGGTGGCGTTTCCCGGATGTAAATTGGCTGACAATGTGGCTGAATGAGCTGTGATGTCTTTGGCCTCGTAGAGGTTGAAACCTGTAAGTGAATGGATAGGGTATCCGTTGTTGGTGCCGTTGTCCATCACAAATTTATGTGCGCTCATGTCAATTTGGTTCTTGAACTGCTCGGTCTGCATCTCGGCTGATGTCATGCTGGTGCCGTATTCGGTGGTGCCGCCGCAGGTGTTCAGGTAATAGCAGTTGCTGACCTGCAGTTCTGTTTCGCCTTTGAACGGGTTTATCGGGCTTATCATTCCGAAGATGCCGCCTTTGGTGTTGGCGTTGAGTGTTCCGACGTTGTAGCTGTCAAAAACGCATACGTTTGCGTCGTCTATGCTGGCTCCGAGTATGCCTGCTGCCACGCTTATCAGCAAGGCGTTGCCGGTGATGTTGCCTGTGTTGTAGCATCCGCTGATGCTGGCTTGGTTTATTGCCACTCCCACGATGCCGCCTGCTCCTGCCGCACCCATGAAGTTGCCGCTGTTTGTGGCGTTGATGCTTCCCGCGAAGCTGCATTCGCTGATGCTGCTGTTTTCACCTGCTGCTCCCACGATGCCGCCAGCACCACAGAAATCACCGCTGTTGCTGATGGTTATCGTTCCCGAAAAACTGCATTGATAAACCTGTGAGTCACCTGCGATGGCTCCAACTATGCCGCCTGCTCCCATGCCCGACGATGTGATGTTGCCGTTGGTCACAAACAAGTGCTGAATCGAGCCGCCGCCGTCGCCTGAAGGAGGGGTCTGTGTGCCTCCCAAGCCGGCAAACAAGCCTGTCAGACTCTCGCTCGTCTGGATCTTGAGGTTGCTGATGGTATGGTACCATCCGTCGAAATGCCCGGCAAAATAAAAGCCAGTCAGCGTTGAATTGACGTAATCGACATTGCCGATGGGTGTCCAGTTGATGTTGTTCAAATCAAGATCATCAGTCATCAAGAAATATTCGTGGGCGAACACTTCCATGCCTTGCGCCTGAAATCCTTCGTTTACTTTTTGAGCAAGATATGCCAAGTTTGCCGCCGTTTCAATCAGATACGGGTCATTCGAGGTGCCGTTACCATTAGTCCAAGGAGCAGATGTGCCGTTCCAAATATCAATGGCAAAACTGTTGACACTCAGTAAAATAGCTACTAATAACAGATTAATTTTTTTCATAATATCAAACTTCAAACTTCAAACTCTTACATAAGTTTTTTATATCTGAACCTCTTAGGCTGTTGGTTGCCGAGACGTTTTATCTTGTTTTCCTCGTATTCCGAATAGCTTCCCTCGAAGAAATACACTTGAGAGTCGCCTTCGAAGGCCAGAATATGTGTGGCTATTCTGTCGAGGAACCATCTGTCGTGGCTGATGATGACGGCGCATCCGGCGAAGTTCTCCAGTCCTTCTTCCAAGGCGCGTAAAGTGTTGACGTCGATGTCGTTGGTAGGCTCGTCGAGGAGCAGGACGTTTGCCTCCTGTTTTAATGTCAGAGCCAGATGCATCCTATTTCGCTCGCCACCCGAGAGAACCCCTGCTTTCTTCTGCTGGGCGTCGCCACCGAAGTTGAAACGCGACACGTATGCACGTGAGTTCATGCTGCGTTTGCCGAGTTGTATCAGCTCGTTGCCGCCGCTTATCACCTCCCACACCGTCTTCTCCGGGTCGATATCGGCATGTTGCTGGTCAACATAGCCGATTTTCACGGTCTCGCCGACCTCAAAGGTGCCTGAATCAGGTTTCTCAAGTCCCATTATCATGCGGAACAAGGTCGTTTTTCCTGCTCCGTTAGGTCCGATGACGCCCACGATGCCCGCCGGGGGCAGGCTGAAGCTGAGGTTTTCGAACAAGACCTTGTCGCCAAACGCTTTTGTTACGTTCTTAACCTCAATGACTTTGTTTCCGAGGCGGTCGCCGTTGGGGATGTAAATCTCGAGTTTCTCTTCTTTCTCCTTCACGTCTTCGTTGAGCATCTTCTCGTAAGACTCCAGACGCGCTTTGCCCTTGGCGTGACGTGCCTTCGGTGCCATGCGCACCCATTCCAACTCGCGTTCGAGGGTCTTGCGGCGCTTGCTCTCTGTCTTCTCTTCCATCGCCATACGTTGTGTTTTCTGGTCGAGCCACGATGAGTAGTTGCCTTTCCACGGGATGCCTTCGCCACGGTCGAGTTCGAGGATCCAGCCTGCCACGTGGTCGAGGAAGTAACGGTCGTGTGTGACGGCGATGACGGTGCCTTTGTATTGTTGCAGGTGCTTCTCCAGCCACTCGATAGCCTCTGCGTCGAGGTGGTTTGTCGGCTCGTCGAGCAGCAGGATATCGGGTTCTTGCAGCAGCAGCCGCACCAATGCCACCCTACGCCGTTCTCCTCCCGAGAGGTTCTTCACAGGTGTGTCGCCGTCGGGACAGTTGAGGGCATCCATGGCGCGCTCGAGTTTGCTGTCGAGTTCCCAAGCGTCGTGTTGCTCGATGAGTTCGGTCAGCTCGCCTTGGCGGGCGATGAGCTTGTCGAAGTCGGCGTCAGGCTCGGCGAACTTGTTGTTGATGTCCTCGTATTCCTTGAGGATGTCAACGATCTCTTGCACGCCTTCCTCCACCACTTGGCGGACGGTCTTGTTGTCGTCTAATTGCGGTTCTTGGTCGAGCATCCCGACGGAATATCCGGGCGAGAAGACCACCTCGCCGTTGTAGGATTTCTCCTTGCCGGCGATTATGCGCAGCAAAGTTGATTTTCCCGCTCCGTTGAGGCCGATGATGCCGATTTTAGCACCGTAGAAGAACGAGAGGTAGATGTCTTTCAGGATTTGTCTTGAAGGTGGTATGATTTTGCTCACGCCCACCATCGAGAAGATGATTTTTTTGTCGTCTGTCTGTGCCATATATGTTATTCATTTTGTAGGGCTGTCACACTGTGGCAGCCGTACTTTGTAATACGGTTTTCATCGCGTCTTCCATTATTTGTGTTGCTGCACCCCAGTCATAGACGCGGTTCACGAAGTTGAAGCCTTCTTCGGCTATTTCCGCCGCCTTGTCGGGTTTTTTCAGCATGAAGACGATGTCGGCGGCGAGTTCGGCGGAGCTGTTGTCAACCAGAATCTCCTTGCCGTTGACGGCGTGCAACGAGCCGTTGGCGAGCGAGGTGGTGATGCACGGTATCTTCATCGACATAGCTTCGAGCAGTTTGTTTTGCAGACCTGTTCCGATGCGCATCGGGGCGATGAAGACGCGGCTTTGGGCGTAAGCATGGCGCATGTCGTCAACCCAGCCGCTCACGATGATGTTATCGCATGCCACTTTCTTTACTCTCATGTCGGGCTGCGCCCCCGCGATATATAGCTTGGCATCGGGCAGCGTCTCCCACACCTTCGGCATGATCTCGCATGCCAGGAACTCCACCGCATTGACATTAGGCGCGTAACCCATATTGCCGGTAAACACGATGTCGTATTTCTTCTCCATCTCCATCGGCTTGTAATAGTCGTGGTCAACGCCGTTTGGCACGATGAGGATTTTATCGCGTTGCGGATGGTCGATGTTGGCGCGGTCCTGCTCGCTGATGATGGTCTTCACGTCAAACTCGTCAAAAACCTTGCGCTCGTAATGTCTGAGCCTGTTGTATTCCATCTCGAAAAATGGTTTGGCGAATAAGCCTGCTATCTCAGCGCGACGTTTCATCCCTATCGAGAAGACATCTTGATAATCAATGGTTTTTGGCAGTTTTACTTTATGAAGATATGGTGCCACACGCAGCAGTTGTCCGAAGAGCATGTCGGGCTGGTGTATCTCAATGAGCTGATGCACCTGTTTCTTGGCCTTCGAGCTGTAGAAATATCCGCATTGAATAGGCAATCCGAGAAGATATGATCTGAAAACATTGAACAAGATGCCTATTTTAGGCAGGTCGATGAGGTACACTGAAGTGCAGTAAGGCTTCATGGCGTCTAAGGCGGCTTGTTTGTCGTTTTTCTTGTCGTCGTTCAAGGCGCAGAGTATAATCTCGTTGTTTTTCGACAGCTGTTTTATCTGGTTGTAAGCCCTCAGCTTGTCGCCTTTCTCAAGCGGCCATGGGATTCGTGGCAATAATACAAATATCTTCATATATCATGTTATGACAGGGCGTTTCTGTCATTCTCCTTAGTTAAGAATTGTTATCTCTCTCTTCGATTGCAGTTCGTTGTAGAAAATCTCCAACCTTCTGATAATCTTCTTGTTATCGTATATCTCCTCCACAAGTCGTCGCGCTTTGCGTCCGATGTCTTCAGCCTCTTCGGGGTGTTTGAACAGCCTGCAGATGTTTTCCACCATTTTGGGCTCGTTGTCGGCGATGATGATGTTGTCGAACTCGCTGTATTGTATGCCTTCTGCGCCCACGAGGGTTGTTATCACGGTCTTGCCGAGTGCCATCGACTCTATAATCTTGATGCGCATCCCGCTTCCTGAGAACAAAGGCACTATGGCGATGTTATGTCGGCTCACAAACTCCTGAGCGTCAGGCACTTCGCCTACCACCTCGACGTTTTTTCTTTTCTTTTTGAGAAGCCATTTAGGCATGTTACGTCCCGCGAGATACAGCGTCGCCTCAGGTTCGCGTTTCACCACGTCGCCCCACACATTGCCCAAAAACCATTTTATGCCTTCCTCGTTGGGCATCCAGTTCATAGAGCCTATATGATAGAACGAGGGTTTGCCATCTATCTTCACGGCGGGGTTAAACTTCTCAATATCAACGCCGAAGGGTAAGTCGATGACCGGTTTCGCCGTCACTTTGCGGAAATAGGCGGCGTCGGTGATGGTGATGGCGGCGATGCCGTCCACCTGTTCGAGGACACTCATCTCATATCGGCGTAAGGTGCGCGCCAAGTGGTTGATATACCATCGTTTGGCAAAGAAAAACGTCTTCTTGGCGATGCGTTCCCAAATCTTGTGATCCACGTTGTGCATACGCAGTACTATTTTAGCGTCGGAGTGCTCGCGTATGGTGTTGATATATGGTGCCATATAAATCATCTCAAGCTGCACTATGTCGAAACGCTCCTCCTGCAAGACCTCTATGAGCCTGTTTCTGAAATCGTCGGAAATGAATCTCTTCACATGATACGACTCTTTGGAAAACAGGTTCTTAAAGGCGTCGAAGATATTGATTTTCAAGTTGATGTCAATAAACTCTATCTTCGTCTTGTCGCGATAGTCTTGAGGTATGCTCTCAATATCGA
The DNA here is from genome assembly GCA_937906455.1 of uncultured Bacteroidales bacterium. Lineage (GTDB taxonomy): Bacteria > Bacteroidota > Bacteroidia > Bacteroidales > F082 > Limimorpha. The sequence continues at coordinate 35,331 of CALCYT010000005.1, forward strand.
CGTGATATTTGTTGCTGTTGAATGCCATCACTTTCACGTTGTGGCCTGCCCCCACCAGCCCCATGATGATGCTGTTCATCGCCATCGGGCCGCCTTCCATGGGCGGATAAGGTGATTTGTTGCATAACAGAAGGATATTCATATCGTTTCGCTTTTTTTATGTTTTGAGAAGAATTTTCTCCACGACTCGGCGTCGAGCAATGCGGCGTCGGTGGTGGCTTTCACGGTGAGGAAGATGCCGATGGGGAAGAGCACTATCGACGATATCCAGGCACCGAGGAACACCGACATGTCGCCGTTGACAGCCACGCGTTCCCCTATGATGGTGATGACGTAATAAATCACAAAGAACACCACGCTCACCACCACGGGCATGCCCAAGCCTCCCTTGCGGATGATGGCTCCCAACGGTGCCCCGATGAAAAAGAAGAGTATGCACGCCATGCTGAGGGTGAACTTCTGGTTCAGCACCTGCTCGTGTTTCTTGATGTTGACACGGTCGCGCCGCATGCTGTTAGCGGTCACGGTGAGGCTCTCCTTGATGTTTGCGGTGCTTGTCAACGCCATGCTGATGACGGGCTGCCGTTCTTTCTCAGGCAGATTGTCGAGCAGAGGCCATGTGAACGTCGTGATGATGTTGTCGTTGGCTGCATCGCCTTGTTTGTTCTCGATTTTCTTGTCGGCTTTGGCAAAAGAGCTTGGGTCGGCATTAAGATGTTGGAAACGGTTTAGCAGCACCTCGTCGTTGTGTTCCATGCGGCTGTCGTATGCCGTGTTCAAAGAGTCGATGGCGACATTGAGCTGCTTGATGTTCAGCATGGTCTGATGTTTCTTGAAAGCGTCTTCGCTCATGTGTCTCATGTCGAACTGCGACATGTCGAAAGTCACCAGCTGGCGTTTGAACGACATCTTCTGGAAAGGGCGGTTGTTGCGGTATTCCTTGTCATCGAAAAGCTCGGAGTAGTTGTATCCGTCGTAGAGTGTGAAAATCATCTCGCGCTGGCTCGGTGTCATGGCCATATAGCCGGAGTCGGCCACGGTGACTTTCACGTTGCCCTTGCTGTCGCTGTGGTCGTAAATCATGACGTCGTACATCCAGTTGTCGGTCTTGCTTTTCTTCGCCACCTTGATGACATATTTGTCGATGCCTCGATAAAAGACGCCTTCCGGAATCTCCAAAGTCATCTTTTTGTGTGTGATGTCGTAAAGCGTCGATTGCATCCTCAGGTTGGCTACGGGCATCACGTCGTTGGAGAAGAAAAAGCCCATCACGCTCATCGTCAGGGAGAAATACAGCAGCGGGCGCATGACTTTCCATGTGGAGATGCCGCTCGCCTTCATCGCGACAAGCTCGTAAAACTCGCCGAGGTTGCCGAAACATATCAGCGAAGAGAGCAGTATCGCAAGAGGCAGCGCCATCGGGACAAATGTCACGGAAGTGTAGAAAAGAAGCTTGAACAACACCGCGAAATCAAGGCCCTTGCCGATAAGCTCATCGACCCACGTCCATAAGAAATTCATCAGAAGGATGAAAATGGCAATGAAAAACGTGAAGATAAACGTGCCAAAATACTGTTTTATGATATAAACGTTAAGCTTTTTCAAAGTGCTAAAAATAAAATGCAAATATAGCGTTTTTTTTTCATTTTTATATAAAATAACGGAATTTTGCAAAAATTATTGCACCACTATGCGTCTTTGCAGCTCTATGCCGTCTTCATCGACACAGCTCAGAAGGTAGGTGCCGCGTTCCACGTCGATGGGCATCTGGTGGTTGAGGCGTGTCTGACCTAAAAACGTGTCGTTCAAGGTCCAGAAGATGGTCTTTCTCGGGTTGCGATGCGCTATCTCGAACACCACCTGCTGACGGTCGCCTCTGATGCCTATGGGGATGGTTATCTTGGCGTCGTCTTTAGGATACACGAATGCCATCACCTCGTCGGGATGCGTGACGCCACAGCCCGGATAGTATGCCGGCAGCGGACGGTGGAGAGGCGAGTGTTGTTTGTGGAACCACTCCATGACGGGCGGCAACACATAAAACACCTCGAAACGTCTCTGGTCGATGGGATAGCAGTCGGGATTGACGCGATATTGGCGTGACTCGTCTAAGAACACCTTCTTATGATATGGACATACGCCTGTCTGGTTCTCCACATCCACCACATGTGTTTTTCTTACGTCCGGGCAGTATTCCGACTTAGGGTATCCCGACTCGGCGCACACCTCTATCTCTATGCTTTCGGAGGTGTTGGCAGGGTAGGTGTAGCTGTCGTTGAGTCTTGCCATGACATCGAACAGCAATGGTGCCGCTGCTCCCACGCCTGTCAGTCCGGGGCGGCCCTCGCCGTCGGCGTTACCCACCCACACGCCCACGGCATAACGGTTGGTGAGACCCACCGCCCAGGCGTCTTTGAAGCCGAAGCTGGTGCCTGTCTTCCACGCCACCTGCCGCGACGAGGCGAAGCCGCCCCATCCCACCTGGCTCACCGGACGTGTCAGGCCAAGCATGATGTGGAAGGTCTCGGCGATGGCTTCAGCCGAAAACGGCACTATGTCATCGTCCACGATGACATCGAAACTCTCGTTGGCGTACGACGCCAATTTGCGTCCCATCTTCGCGTAAGCGTTGGTGATGTCGAACAACGACGCCTCCGCGCCGCCCACGATGAGCGAGAGCCCGTAATGCTCGGCGTCGAAGACGATGCCACGCAACGGCAGACGTCTCAAGAGAGTGTGAAACCGCTGATGACCGTATTCATGAAGAAGATGCACGAAAGGGGCGTTGAGCGAGTTCTGCAAGGCCTTGTCAGCTGTCACGGCACCCTGGTATTCACCGCTGTAGTTCCTCGGCGTGAAGCCTGAGAGGTTCATCGGGACGTCAGGCACCACCATCTGTGGCAGGAGCGTGCCTTCGTCGAGCATGGCGGCGAAGAGGAAAGGCTTGAGGATGCTGCCGGTGGAACGTTGCGCTTGTATCATGTCAACCATGCGGGCGTCGTCGGCATCCCAGTTGTTGCCGACATATGCTATCACCTCATCGTTAAGATAATCAACGACATACACCGCCGCGTTGTCGATGCTGTTAAGCACGCTCAGCTCATGATGACGTCGCATGATGTCGGTTACCGATTGCTGCAAGGCGGCGTCGATGGTGGAGTGTATATGCTCTCCATGATGCTGTTTCTCGTTTTCCGAAAGGTAATGATAAGCCGACATCGGTATCTCGAACGGCTCGTCGGGGATGTCTTCCATCATGGCAAGCTCGGCCTCTTCCGGCGGGAGCATTCTTTTTAGCAGCTCGTCGCGTTTTTCTCTCAGCCGCTGGCGGGAACGTCCCGGATGAATCAGTGACGGCGCGTTGGGCAACACTGCCAAGGTGGCGGCTTCTGCCCATGACAGCTCGTCGGGCGTGGTGTGGAAATAACGCCATGCCGCAGCGTCGATGCCCACCACGTTGCCTCCAAAAGGAGCGTTGGCGGCGTACAAGTCGAGGATCTCCCGTTTCGAGTAATGCAACTCTAATCTCAAGGCGAGCAGTGTCTCCAACAGTTTCTCGCCATACGTGCGTGGCGGGTTGTCACGCGACAGACGCACCACCTGCATCGAGAGGGTGCTGCCGCCACGCACCACCTCGCCGGCCTTGAGGTTGGCGAAAAACGCCTTGACCAACGACACCGGGTTGAGTCCGGGATGGTAGTAAAACCAGCGGTCTTCGTATTCCAACAGACAGTCGGTGTATTTCTGCGAATAGTTGTCGGATGCCGGAAACCGCCACTGTCCGTCATCGGCAATCTTGGCACCGAGCAACTCGCCGTCTCTCGCCGTCAGGACGGTGGAGTAGGGCTTGTCGAACTTCGGGACGGGGACGCATAGCAAGGCGACAAAAAAGCCCGCGAGGACAATAATGGCAATCGCTGCTTTCTTATGTCTTACGGGCTTTCTCATGCTATTTCACCACACATTGTTGCGCCGGGGTCTGGTAATAAATCTCGGCGTTGTACATGTCCTCGCAGCGTATCGCCGGAATCATGTAGATGCCCTCGTAGGTGGCGTTGGCTTTCACGGTGAAGGTCTTGCCCGATTTCGGTGCAAGGTCGAAGTAGAAGAAGACACGGTCGTCGCGGTAGTCGGCATGCTTTGCGTCTGTGTCGGCGTTGTCGTCATTCAGACAGCCGTTGACAAGCTCCCATCCGGAAGGCAGGAAATACGACAGTGCCAGCTCCGTGACACGGTATTCGCTCGGGTTGTTCACCTTCATCTTCACGATGATGTCGGTGCCGGCACTCAGCTTTTTCAGATTCACGGGGTTGCCGTTTTTGTCGGTGTATGTCACCGTCATGTTGATGAAGTTGCCGCTTTCTCGCGTGTCATATTCCGCCACGTAATTCTTGGTGAACACGTTGGCTACAATGGTCCGGCTTCCGTTATTCTTGATTTCCACCATGTTGTCTCCAAGTCTTGGCACGAAGCTGAAGCCGCCGGAACTCATGTTGGTGTTGAGGGCAAACTCCTCGCCGTTGGCTTTCACCACGGCAGAGAGATAATCGTTGGCGACGCCTTGTCGCTCTGCATATTTGCCTAAGACGTATAACGCGAATGCCGTCGATTGGGTGTCTAACCATCTGTTACTGTTGAGGATGCCGCAAATCGTGTTGATGTTGTCTTTCACCGTCTGAGTGTCGGCGTCGCACAGCATCTGCACGTATGTCAGGAAGGCGAGGTCGCGGGTGGTGGAGCCTAACGAGCTGTAGTAGTCCGACATCGTTTCGTTTGCGTCCACCTCAGGCATCATGCCTTGTGCCACGGTGGTCTTGCCGGTCTGTGCGAAGGCGGCTGCGGCGAGGGCTTTCGTGAGAGGATAAGCCATCTCTAACTCCTTGAAACGGTTCATCGCACCCATCTCAGGGGCGTTGGCTATAGCTAAGACAAACAAACGGTAGGCTTGTATGGTCTCGCCTTGCTTGAAGTCAGGGTTGTTTCTCCATTGTCTCGCCTTGTTAGCCTGATATTTCTTGAGTCCGTTGATGAAATACTGCGGCACGTCGAAGCCTTGACGTTGTGCCTCGACGAGGAAATGCAGCGCGTAAATCTCAGTCCACGGGTCGCTGTAGGTGCCGCCGACCCAGTTGGTGAGCGAGTTATCTGACTTCTGATACGCCCTCAGCGAGGCGATGGCTGCCTCGATGTTGCTCTTGACACCAGCCTTGTCGTTGTCGTCCATCTGGATGAGATAGTTGAGATACAGCTGCGGGAAGGCTCTCGATGTCACTTGTTCGAGACTGCCGTGAGGATAAGATGTCAGATAGTCGAGGCGGCTGAACAAATCGACAGGCAGCATTGACGACACGGTGATGTTGCCTTGTTGTGTGCCTGCGATGCCGTTGAGGGTGAACGGGATGTTCAGCGTCTCTCCGCCTTCCACTTCCTTGGTGATGGTGTTGTGTCGCGCCGAATAAGGCATCCTTATAGGCATCTCTGTCGAGGACTCCGCGGTGTAGTCGGCACCTGTCACGGAGAGCTTGAGCACCGCGTTGCCGGTGGCGTCAGGCACACGTGTCTTCATCACAATCATCCCCTCGCCGTTCTTGTCGATGCTCACTGATGTCGGGAGGCTTCCTATGGCGTTGAGGTTCTTGTTGTTGAACCTTACCTCTAAGTTCTTGTCTTTAAGCGAAGGCGCCAGCACCTGCACTTTAAGCGTCAGCTCGTCGCCTGGAGCCACCACGCGTGGTGTCGAGGCATAGAGAGTGACGGGATCGACGACGGTCATCTTCTTCTCGGCGCTGCCGAAAGCCTTGCCGTCGCCATGTGCCACCACCATGAAACGCAGGGCACCGGAGCATTGCGGCACCTCAAGCTCATGGGTGTTCGTCTCGCCAGCCTTAAGCTCGAAAGGTCCTAAGGTGACGGCATAGGCCTTGAAACGATTGTCAAGCGTGATTTCCTGGTTCAGCATGCCGTCGCCGCCGATGGCGTAGATGGAGCCGAACTCACCGCTGAAGGCGTTGACGACAGAGCTGTAGTTGTCCCATGTGCGTACCATCAGCGACTGCTTGCTGTTGAAATATCTGTAAGGATTGGGCGTGCTGAAGTTGGTCAGACCTAAGATGCCCTCGTCAACGACAGCTATGGTGTATGTCATGGCGCGCCGGCTTGCCTCGCCGACCTTCACCTCAATCTTTTTCTTCGTGTTTGTCGTCTCCGGCACCGTGATGCTCGGCATCAGATGCAGACTCTTGTCTTCCACCTTGACGGGAATGACGCCGTAGAGACGTATCGGCAGTCCGTTGTCGTTGTCATGTGGCTGAATGAGCGACACATAGACATACACATTCGGAATCATGTCGGCGGTGGCGGTGATCTCTACCTTGCCTTCCTTGCCGAGATTGTCTAACAACATCGTCTGCAACACCTTGTCGTTGGCTTCCACCGTGACGAGAGCCTTAGCCTTGTCGTTGGCGGGGAAAGTCACCACGATTTTGTCGCCTGCCTGATAGCTTTCGGCGGATGCTTTCATGGAGAGCAGCGCCGGCGCTCCCGATGTCGATGCGGCATGACCGTAGCCCCAGTCGAAGTTGATGACCTTGGCGAAGGTGTGCCCGCCTTGTCTGTCGCTGACGACGAGCAGATAGCTGCCCCATTGTTCGTCGGGGATGTTGAACTTCACGGAGGTGTTGCGGGTGCATGTCAGCTGGCCATTCCTCACCGGACGTTTGTATGTGCCTGAAACATAACGTTGTAAGGTGTAATCCTCCTCGCTCGACCACCACCAGTATGAGTCCAACTTATAGAGTGCGTAGTCGAGAGAGACGGTGGCGTCGCAAATCTTGCCGTTGTCGTTCACCATGGCGATGTTGAAGCTCCAGTCTTTGCCGGTGTCATAGTAACTGCCGTATTTCGAAGTGGTCTCAGGCAGCTCCACACCCACGTAACGGGAGTGTGGCGACAGCATGGCACTGAACGACGCGATGCTGAAGTCGCCTCCTTTTTCAAACACCTTGGTGGTGAATATGGCGTTCATCATACGCTGTGAGCTGAGCTCTTTCAAAGGGTCGAAGCTTATGCCGGCAGTGCCTTCCTTGCTGAGCTTACCGCTGAAAAGCGACAGCTCGGTGGCCTCGAAATGCTCGGCGTCATTATCGAAACAATATGTCTCAAATCCCTTGAACGTGGTCTTCCCTGTGCGAATCTTGACATCGATATCGGCCTTTAAGTCAGAGGCTTTGATCCCGTTGAGCCATTGTGATGACAAGGTGACGCGCTCCGGGTTGGTCAGATGTATCACCTCGGGAAGCCCGAATCTTATCTCCAAACGGTTCGGCTTGACCGTCTCCACCCTGAGGTTTTGCGTGATGGTGCTTGTCCCTACCTTGAAACGTGCTGTCCAAACGCCGGTCTCATCGTTGACGTTGGTGGGCACGGTGTAGCAATATATTCCGTTCAGGGGCTGTGTGTTCACCTGTTTGGCATAGAGACGTCCCGAGGCGTCGGTCACCTCGAGGATTACAGGATAATTGTCGGGCAGCTGTCCGTCGCCGGCGAGCATGAGGTTGAGTTGCAGCTCGTCGCCCGGACGCCATACGCCGCGGTTGGAGTAGGCGAAGCCCGCGATGCCTTTCTCTACCGGCTCGCCATCCACGTTGAAACGGCTGTACGACAGCGCGTTGCCGTCGCCGAGTTTCATCACCGACTTGTTGCCTCTGCCGTCTGTGGCGATGATGAAAGCAGGTCTGACGTCGCATCGCATCGTCACATGGCCTTTGTCGTCGGCATTGCCTTTGGCGATGAGTTGTTTCTGGAAGCTGTATGCTGTCACGGCGGCTCCGGAGGCAGGCTTGGCATCGGAGATATGATAGACGAACACGTCCACGACGTCGGTGCGTCCCATCTTGGCGGTCACCGCGAGGTCGCTGACGACGACATTCTTCTTCTGCTCCACATGATTATAATAGGAGTAGCCGTTGGGGTCGTCCCAAAGACCGTCGTAATGGTATTCTTTGTAGTCATATTCCACGCCGTCCCAATAGTCGGCCTCTCGCTTGGCGTTATCCGTCACGTCGCGTCTCATCTCGTCGGAGGCAAAGACATAGTCCGCCGGACCGAAGTTGAGGCTCAGCTGGTACATGGCGCCAGGCTCCACGTTGACGTAGTCGGAAAGCACGATAGGGTAGGTCTTCCATTGCGTGAGGTCGGGGTTGTCGAGTTGCAGACGCACTTTCTTCTCTATCCTGCCGGCCTTATGGACGCTGTAGATGCCGCTCAGCTCGTTGTCTTGCAGGAAAGAGAGGATGTTGTCGTCGTAGATGCGTGTGATTCTCAGCGTCACGGTGTTGAGGCATACGGCATCGAAATATACCGTCGTCTGCTCGATGTCGGGTACTATGACACCCTCGCTCGTCCAACGTACCTTGGGCTTATGGCTGCTCAGCGAGAACCGGAAGCTCGCGTCATCTTGCATGATCGCATCGGAGGCGCTGCGGATGCCGCTCACCGTCATGGTTATGTCGTCAAGCTGATAACCGTAGAGATTCGTCTTGTCCAAATATAAAATTATCCTGTTATCTTGGATGTCGTACTTGCCGACGAGATTTTTCGTGCTGAACGTGATGAGCCCGTTGAGATTCTGACCCTGTTTCAGCGGCTGCGAAAAGCATAAGATGCCTTGCCCCGACGACTGCTCGACATCAAAACTGACCGGCGCGAACTTGTCTTTGGCGTAAACGCTCAGCTTGAGGTCGGCCTTGCTGTCGGAATCTATGCCTTTGCCGTTGAGTGTCAAGGCGATGTCATAGTCGGAGTCCGTGCGGATGATATATCTCAGGGTGAACATGTATCTGTTGCCGTCAAGATATTTTGTCTCCACCTCATACCTTTTTATTATGTCTTTGTCGAAAATCTTGATGGCGTCCTCAGCGTCAACAGGAGCGGCGAAATCCACAAAAACCTGGTAATCCATCTCGTTCCCGTTGTCGCACACCGGATAGACGGCCGCCACGTGGAACGACTGGCGGCGCACGCCGAAGCTGAACTTCAAGACATCGGCGGCTACGTTCACCATGTCGGAGATGTTGAAACTGCACATGTACTGTTTCTTTTTGTCGATTTTGTCGTATTCAAAGGCGACGGTGTTCTCGTCGAGCCACAACGTGCGGCCTTTCAACTCAGGGGTGAAGCTGAACAGTTTAGCGGGCAGATCCTCGCCTTGACGTATCTTCAACGCCTGCGACTCCTTGAAACGCACCACTATCGGCTCGCCCACGGTGATGACACCGGAAGTGTAGCTGTCAAGCAGAGGCAGCAAGGCCTCGCTGACAGGAGTGAGCTGTTCGACAATCTTGGACGAAGAGCCGGAAGTACGCTCGCCACTCCGGTCGCATCCCGTCAGAAATACTAATGCCAGCATGCAGATAATCACACTGATGCCGTTGATTTTGTTTATGTTACATGGTTTGCGCATGTCAATGATGTTTTATGTCAAAGTTTAACAAAAAAGCAATTTTCAAACAGAAAATATTATGCAAATATACGCATTTATATTCATAAAATGATGTAATTTTGCAAAAAAATTAAAACATCATGATTAACGATTTTTTTAAGGAAATTAATGTTGCCGTCACAGTCAGCGACAAGGAAGGAAATGTTGTGTATCAGAACGATAGCTCTGTCGATGTTAACGGCGACGTGCGCGGGAAGAACATGATGGGCTGCCATAACGAACGTTCGCAGCAGATGATTCTGCACATGCTGAACAACGCCGCCACCCACGTCTATACCATCTCAAAAAAAGGAAAGAAAAAACTCATTTACCAGACGCCTTGGTACGAGAACGGCGAGGTAAAAGGTCTTGTGGAGCTTTCAATCATCATCCCGGAAGAGATGCCGCATTACGACAGAGGTTGAAGAGCCATTAGCCATTAGAAATTCTAAAAACTGCTAATGGCTAATAGCTAATGGCTAATAGCTATTTGACTAAGTCAAAGGTATCCTTCGCAATCATATACTCCTCATCCGTAGGATACACCACCACCTTCACTTTTGAGTCAGGTGTTGAGATGACGGCTGCGTCGCCCATGATGCCCTCGTTGAGTTTCTTGTCGATTTTTATGCCGAGGAACTCCATGTTCTCGAGTATGGCCTCGCGCATGAACCAGGCGTTCTCGCCTATGCCGCCTGTCATCACGAGGACGTCCATGCCGTTCATGATGGCTGCGTAGGCTCCGATGTATTTCTTCACGCGGTGTGCGAACATGTTGAACGCGTAGGTGCAGCGTTCGTCGCCCGCGTCGCGGCCGGCTCGCACGTCACGCATGTCCTGCGAGTTGCCGGTGATGCCGACGAGACCCGACTTCTTGTTCACCAAGGTGTTCATCTCCTTAGTGCCGTAGCCTTCCTTGTCCATGATGTACATGAAGGCGCCGAGGTCGAGGTCGCCGGTGCGGCTGCCCATCACGAGGCCCTCGACGGGTGTGAAGCCCATGGATGTCTCCACCGACTTGCCGTTCTCCACTGCTGCTATGGAGGCTCCGCTGCCGAGATGACAAGTCACTATCTTGCAGTCTTTCCAGTCTTTTCCGGCATATTCAGCAGCTTTCTCGGCCACGAATTTATGGCTGGTGCCGTGGAATCCGTAGCGGCGTACACGATATTTCTCATAATATTCGTATGGTATGGCGTAGAGATATGCCTCCGGCGGCATGGTGGCGTGGAACGAGGTGTCGAACACCGCCGCCATCGGGATGCCGGGAAGCACCTCCTGCATCGCCGCGATGCCCTGCAAGGCACCGGGGTTGTGCAAGGGCGCGAGGTCGCACAGGTCTTTGATTTGGTTGATGACGTTGTCGTCGATGCGGACGCTGTGGGTGAACTTCTCACCGCCGTGTGCCACACGGTGTCCCACCGCCTTGATTTCTTTCAGGTCGCCGATGACGCCGTATTCCTTATTCGTAAGTGCCTGAAGCACAATCTTGATGCCTTCGGTATGGTTCGGGATAGGAAGCTGCTCGTAGTGCTTCTGCCCGTTCCATTTGTGAGTGAACTCGCCCATCTCGAGGCCGATGCGCTCGAGGAGGCCTTTTGCCAACACTGAGTGGCTCTTCTCGTCCATCTCAATCAACTGGTATTTGATCGACGACGAACCGCAGTTTAATACTAATATCTTCATAAAACTCTAATTTTAATCAAAACAATTCTCAATTCTTTTGTGCAATAGCCTGGTTACATGTTATGGCGACTAATTTATAAACATCGTCGATTGAGCAGCCACGGCTGAGGTCGTTGCACGGCTTCGCCAAGCCTTGAAGCACAGGGCCTACTGCCTCGGCGCCTGCGAGACGCTGCACGAGTTTGTAGGCTATGTTACCCACTTCGAGGCATGGGAACACGAGGGTGTTGGCTTTTCCTGCCACAGGGCTGCCCGGAGCCTTGCTCGCGCCCACCGACGGCACTATGGCGGCGTCGGCTTGCAGCTCGCCGTCGAGGACGAGGTCCGGACGACGCTCCTTGGCGATGCGTGTGGCCTCGATGACTTTGTCAACGACTTCATGTTTCGCTGAGCCTTTCGTCGAGAAGCTCAAGATGGCGGTGACAGGGTCGATTTTGGCGATGGCCTTGGCGGTGTCGGCAGTGCAGATGGCTATCTCCGCTAACTGCTCCGCCGTCGGCATAGGCGTCACGGCACAGTCGGCAAACACCATGCGTCCGTTGGTGCCGTAAGGACAGCCCTCCGGAAGGAACATGGTGAACGCTCCCGACACACATGTCACGCCCGGCACCGTCTTGATGATCTGCAAGGCGGGACGGAGCATGTCGCCGGTGGTGCTGCGCGCGCCGCTGACGAGACCGTCGGCCTCACCTGCCTTCACCATCAGTATGCCGAGGTACATGAAGTTGCCGGCTAAGTCGTATGCCTGCTCCGGCGTCATGCCTTTGGCCTTGCGTAACTCGAAAAGCAAGTCGGCGTATTTCTGACGCTCAGGGTTGGTCTGCGGGTCGATGACACGCGCCTTGTCGATGTTCTTCAGCCCGAACTCCGCCACCATGTCCGCAATCTTCTGCGCCGGTCCAATCAAAATAACATCGGCGATGCCGTCAGCGATGATGCGGTCGGCCGCCTTTAAAGTCCTTGGTTCGTCCCCCTCAGGGAGCACGATGCGCTGTTTGTTCGCCTGCGCATTGGCGATGATTTCTTCAATAAGTCCCATTGTTCAATTATTTATGCATTCAAATATCTCTGAAAAATTATTTCGCAAAAATACAATTATTCCCTGAAAAATCAAAATTTTTTCAATATTTTTGCAGAATAAAATTCAGTTGAGACTCGATGAACGACAGTATTGATTTTCAGATGGTTACAAATGGCATCGTCCATTCGGTGGAGCCACTGCCGCGTGTCGTCGGGTATTTTTCGCCTTCTTGGAATTTCATTGTGGTGCTGTTTGCCATCCTGATGATTGTGCTTGTGAAACACTTCGGAAGCCGGCGTTTCGGCCTGATGCTGTCGGTCTTCATGCAGCCCGCCGACAGCGAGAAACTGATGCGCGAATGGAACCCCGCCACAGAGCTCAGCTGGGGCGCGATATTCGCCGCCAACGTCGCCTTGCTCGCCCTAATGGTACAGAAAACGATACTGGTGTTCTCAGGCAAGACACTGCTGTACGGCGGCCCGGACTTCTATCTCGACATCTGCGCCTTCATAGCAGCCCTCTACATAGTGCAACATCTCGCCATATCACTCTATAGCTGGCTCTTCGGCATCGAAACAGCTGCCTTATATCACGAAATGATACATGTCATAGTGATGTCAACGTTAAATGTCGCATTGCTCGTGCTTGATGTCATTATTATATTTTATCCGTTAAAAGTTATCATAACGATTTCCTTGCTTATATTATTGATAATCATAGGGTTCCGAATAATAAAAACTTTTTTTGGGTTCCAAAGTTTATCAAAAATGAATTTGTTTAATAATTTTTTGTATTTTTGCGCCATTGAAATAATACCCGTCTCGGTGGCAGTCACGATGGCATTCAGATTGATTGTAACTGATTGTGTATTATAGGTTTATATAAAAGATTGTTTGAAAAATGAAGATAAAGAACATTCTCGTTTCGCAGCCAAAACCCGTTGATATTTCCAAAACTCACTTTGAAAGTATCATTAAAAAATATAATGTGAAGATTGATTTTGAGAAATTCATCAAGTTGGAGGGCGTGGGGGCGTCGGAGCTGAGACAGGACCATGTGAAACTTGCCGATTACACCGCAATCATCCTGACCAGCCGCAACGCTGTTGACCATTTCTTCCGTGTCGCGAAGGAGATGCGGTACAGCGTGCCTGATGACCTTAAGTACTTCTGTGTCAACGAGTCAACGGCTTTATATCTTCAACATTACATACAATTCCGCAAACGTAAGATTTTCTATGGCAACCAGACGTTTGCCGACCTTGTCGAGATTATGAAGAAACATCGTGAGGAGACTTATTTCCTGCCCACTTCCAACATCGTGACAAGCGAAGACTACGTCACCATGATGAACGAGGCAAAGCTCAATTTCAAGAAATCGATGCTTTTCCGCACCGTGCCGTCCGATTTGCATGAGGTTGACATCACCAAATACGATATGTTGGTGTTCTTCAGCCCTGCTGGTATCGACTCACTGAAAATCAACTTCCCTGACTTTGTGCAGGGTGATGTCGCGATAGGAGCTCTCGGCGCGGCGACGGCTAAAGCCGTCACCGACGCCGGATTCACCCTCAGCCTCAGCGCCCCGACAAAAACAGCACCGTCAATAACGATGGCTATTGAGGAGTATCTCGAAGCTGAAACGAAAAAAGCAAAGAAGAGATAATTGGAACCTAAGGAAGGACTACCGAAATCGCAGCGCATATACCTTAAAAAAGCTGTCCAGTCTTTATTTGAAGAAGGAAAAGGATTCTCGTTGTATCCCTTCCGTGTGGTGGTGCATCTCTATGACGCTGAGAATCAAGCTGATGCACTGCCGAGAATACTCGTCTCCGTGTCAAAAAAACGATTTCATCACGCCTTCAAACGTAACCGCGTGAAACGCCTCATACGCGAATGCTGGCGGAAAAACAAAACCCAACTGATGAAATTGTGCGCAATACACAACAAAACACTCGATGTCGCGTTAGTGTATAATGCCACCGTCATACATAGTTATGTCGAGATGGATAAGGCTATGAAAAAAGTGGTGCAACGTTTGATAGAGAAATTATGTTGAATTTTATAGTGAAATTACCGGCTAATATCCTGATTTTATTGATAAAGATATATCAATACACCTTGTCGCCGTTCATCGGACGCAACTGCCGCTATACCCCGACGTGCTCCAACTACGGCATCGAGGCAATCAGAAAATACGGCGCGATAAAAGGCGGCTGGCTCACGATAAAACGTGTGGCGTCGTGCAACCCCTGGGGCGGCTCGGGATACGACCCGGTACCGTAGAGGGAGAAGGGAGAAGTCAGAATACAGAAGACAGAATACAGAAGACAGAAGAGATGTGATTTATGGCATCTCAAAAGAAATACAAAACAACCGATGGTGTGACAGATAATAACCTCAGGTGAAACATGGGGAAAAACGAAAAGATATGAGATACGTCAAACTATTACTAATAGCGCTGGCTCTCACCGCAACCACGGCGTTGGGTCAGACCAAACACAACAACTTTGAAATCTCAAAGAGTATCGACATATATAATAATGTGTTGAGACAACTCAACATGTATTACGTCGATGAGATAAACCCCGCCGAGCTTAACGAAAGCGCCATCAACGCCATGCTCGACGGCCTCGACCCTTATACCGTGTTCATCCCTGAGTCCCAGATCGAGGATGTGAAACTCATGACCACCGGCGAATACGGCGGCATAGGGGCCATAATCCAATTTTTTGAGGGCAAGTCGCAGATAGCGGAACCGTACGAAGGCTTCCCCGCAGCTAAGGCGGGTCTTATCCCTGGAGATATCTTCTTGGAAGTCAATGGGATAGACGTGGAAGGCAAAAACACAAGCGAGGTGAGCGAGCTGCTTAAAGGCAGCCCCGGCACCACGGTGAGACTCAAGATGCAACGTCCGGGCGAGAAAGAGCCTTTCGTGAAAGAACTGAAACGCGAGAAGATAAAAATCGACAATATACCTTATTATACTGTGTTCGACAACGGCATCGGATACGCCATACTGTCGCAGTTCACCAAAGACTGCGCCAAAGAACTGAAAAACATCGTCGTCGAGATGAAGAAAAACCATGAGCTAAAGGGCTTTATCCTCGACCTCAGAGGCAACGGCGGCGGCTTGCTGAACGAGGCTGTCGATATAGTGAATATGTTCGTGCCTAAAAACAAACTCGTTGTGTATCAGAAAGGTAAGGTCAAAGATAACAACTATAACCACTACACCCAACATGAGCCGCTCGACCTCGACATCCCGCTGGTGATTCTCGTTAACGAAGGCAGCGCCTCGGCATCGGAGATAGTCTCAGGCTCCATCCAAGACTTCGACCGTGGCGTCATCATAGGTCAGCGCACCTTCGGCAAAGGACTGGTGCAGAATATCTTCCCGATGAACTACAACACTCAAATCAAGGTGACGGTGGCACATTATTATCTGCCGAGCAACCGCTGCATACAGGAGATAGACTACTCGAAAAAAAACAAGAAAACCGTTGATACTCTTGCGAAAAACGATACCTTGGGCAAGGCGTTCCACACCGCCAACGGACGCGTGGTGTATGAAGGACACGGCATACAGCCTGACGTGAAGGTGGAGCCTACGATGGTATCAACCATCTCCACATATCTCTACGCTAAAAATATGTTTTTCAAGTATGCCAACAAGTTTTACAGGGAACATAAGTCGATAAAACCTGCCGATGAGTTCAAAATCACTGACGACATTTACAGCGATTTCATGCAATTCGTCAAGGACGAGGGCTTTACGTTTACGTCGCAGAGCGAGACGGAAATCAAGGAACTGGAACACATCGCCAAGATGGAAGGCTATCTTGATGACATACAACCCATTCTGAATCAGGTGGTTGCGAAGATAGAGGAGGAGAAGGCCAACGACATCGTCAACAACCGTAAAGAGATTGAGGAGCTGTTGCGTATCGAGATTGCGAGCCGCTATTACTTCCAGAAAGGCAAGATTATCGCCTCCTTTGACGATGACCCCGAGCTTGCGAAGGCGTTTGAGGTGATTCTGAACCGAGAGGAATACGATAACATTTTGAAAGGCACAAATTAACTGACATGAAAAAGCATAAAATCACACTGTCGTTTCTCGAGTTCGACTCCATTGACGAGCTGGACGACGACGACCGCACCCTCTTGCTGCGTGCGAAAGAGGCCGCCAAAAACGCATACGCACCTTATTCTAAATTCAGGGTAGGGGCGGCGTTACGACTTGCTAATGGCTTGATTGTCATCGGCAATAACCAAGAAAACGCAGTCTATCCCGTCGGACTGTGCGCCGAGCGTGTGGCGTTGTTCTCGGCACAGGCGCAGTATCCCGACCAACCTATAGTGGCGTTGGCGGTCACTGCCATCGGCTCAGATGGCAAGGTGACGCAGCCGGTGCCTCCCTGCGGCAGCTGCCGCCAGGCGATGGTGGAGGCGGAGAGCCGACATAACACCCCATTGCGCGTCATCATGCAGGGCGAGGAAGGACCCGTCATCATCGCCGAGAAAATGGACGACATGATGCCCCTGACCTTCGCCGAGGACTTCTTGAAGAAATATACCGTTATCTGAATGTAAACATCACATTCGCGAAGAAGTTCCACAACGTCGCCATGCCAATGGCGAAAATCTTGCTTATGTAAAAGTTCCATTTCAGCTTGTCGGTCAGGAGATAAAGCGTCAACGAATTGATTCCCAACCCGATGGCCGAAACAAGCATGAATTTGCCGTACTCCGTCGCGATGCTGGCGTTCTCGCTCTCAAACGTCCATATACGGTTCAAGACGTAGTTGGAGGTGGCAGCGCAGATGAACCCGACGGTGTTGCTGACGTATTTGTTGATTTTTATCTTCTCCTTGCACAGCCATGTGATGCCGAAATCAACAAACACACCGGATAGGCCGACCACGCCGAACTTCAGGAACTTCATTATGAAAAATCTGTCAATTGTCATTTTCTTGTTTGGTGTTGTTTATTAGTTGACAATGGATTTTTTGTTTTTAAAACGATAGCAAACCCAAAATATTGCGACCGTCACCATCAAACTCAGTACAATAACAAAAATATTGTCGGTGCTGCCGAAATGGTCAGCATCTATGTCGATGATTCCCTTGTTGTTAAGGAAATATAACACCACCACGGTGCTGTTGTTGGCGAAGTGCATCAGCATGGATGACCAGATGGAACCCGACATCCAGAACATGTAGCCGAGCATCAGGCCGAGCATGAGCCGCGGAAAGAAACCGAAAAACTCCATGTGGACAGCAGAGAAAAGTATGGCGGTCACTACGATTCCAATATGAGGGTTGTTGAAAACCCTTATGAGGGCTTTCTGTATCACCGAGCGGAACAGAAGCTCCTCGCTGAAGGCGGCTAAAGCCCCGAAAATCAAGATGTTGGTAAAGAAATTGCCTTCGTTGAGCATCTGCTCTGAGACCTGTTGCGCCATGTCCTCGAACATACGTAGCGTCTCAGGCAGGTTCATGCCCTCGTTCCATTCCGCCAAGGCGTTGTTGAACGGAATCACAGTGAACATCGCCACTGTCCCCAACAGGCTCCATGCCGGTAACTTCTTGAACCCCAAGGCGTTGAGTGGTCTTTCTTTCACCAATGCCACGTATGCCAAGGGCGGTATTATGAACCCGATGATTTGGCTTATGGCCTGCATGAGCTGCATGGTGCCGGCTTCCGAGAGAGAACTTCCCGTCATGCCAGTGACAAGCATCCCGAGAACACTCCCGAAAACCATTCCGAAGACGAATAACAATAAGAATATCAATAACTTACTGCCTGTTGTCGTTTTTTTTATCAAAGGGAAAGTCATGTCAGTGTGTTTTTATGTCGCCCGATTGGTCGTCTTTATCATATTTTTCAGTTCCATCGTCAGTTTTTCATTATTCAGAAGCGATTCTATGCTCTGGTGCATCCTGTATTTCCACTTGTGGTTGGGCTTTGCCGGCTCGTTGATCTGTTCTTCCCACGTGGCGTCCCAGCGGAAGTCGCCGTCCATCGCGATGTAATCTTGAATCGGGATGATGACCCATTGCGAGCTACTGTTGAGATGCTGTTCTATTATCTCTTTGCAGATGTAAGGCTCGCAGAAATACGGCGCGTTGTCGGTGTGATGCAGCAGCTCGCGGTAAAATCTCGCCGACAGTGCACGGTCTTGTTCCCACCATCCGCGTATCGTAGGCATGTCGTGTGTCCCCGTGGTATCGACGCTGAGATAAGGGTTCTCGCGCGGGTCGCTGAACTGTCGTCCGCTCTGCTTGGGCATGCGCTGCACCTCGAGGCTCAAGATGCCAAGCTCGCGCATCACGCCCGGCACACAGGGCGCCACCATGCCGAGGTCCTCGCCACAGATAAGAAGCCCGTCACTTGCATGAGATTTCTCCGTTCCGCTACGCTCCAGTCGAAATGACGTGTGGTTTGCTAAATCAAAAATCGTTTGCAACCGTTTCCGTCCTTCAATCTCCCACAGTCGCGGGTTTTCGGGCGAATAATGCCCGTAGCTGGCATCCGGACTGCCTTTCGGGATCTCCCAGATGCGGAAAAAACCGAGGATATGGTCGATGCGCAGGGCGTCGAAGTATTTCTTGAGCCACTCCACGCGGCCTTTCCACCATTGGAAATCTTCAGCTTCCATCGCCGCCCAGTTATAGGTGGGGAATCCCCAGTTCTGTCCCTGAGGCGCGAAGCCGTCAGGCGGAGCGCCGGTCTCCATGTCCAGATTGAAGAGATGTGGCTCCTTCCTCACGTCGTCGCTGTCGCGGCTCACCCCGATGGGCAAATCGCCCTTCAGCATGATACCTCTTCCTCGCAGATAATCAACGGCTTCGGTGAGCTGCCTGTCGCAATGCTCCTGCAAAAACTCGTAAAAACCCTGTTTCTTGCCACGTCTATGCGCATATACCTTTTTAAGATACCACATCTTCGTCGCGAAGACGGCAGGATAATCCACAAACTCCTTGGCGTTAAGCTCTTTTTTCAGCTCCCGGAAACGTAGTCTGTCACTCTCGTCTCTCAAAGTCCCGACTTTCTCAAGATTGAGATATATTGGATGTAATGTCTTGGTGCTTATCGACTTATAAGGATAAGAGTCGCTCCATCCGCCGTCGGTGGTGGTGTCGTTGACAGGAAGAATCTGAATGAGTCTCATGCCGGTTATGACGCACCAGTCGGCGAGTTTCTTCAGGTCGGGAAACTCACCGATGCCGCAGCCCTCCTCGCTTCGCAAAGAGAAAACCGGCACCGCAACACCGCTATAGTATGGATAATTCATATATTAAAGTTGTCATTTCTCGACTACACTTCACTTCGTTAAGTTCCGCTCGAAATGACGTTTATAGCTTATCTATTTCTTCACACAAAGACTTGAAAATCTCCGAAATCTCTCCCACGCCGTTGATTCCTATGAGGTTACCTTGTTTTTTGTAGTAGTCGAGCACAGGGGCGGTCTTCTCCTTGTATTCCACGAAACGGTGTCTGATGCTGTCGATGTTGTCGTCGGCGCGTCCGCTGGTCTTGCCGCGCTCGAGCATGCGCGCGATGAGGATGTCCTCCGGCACTTCGAGGCTCAAAACGGCATCTATCTTCAGCGAGAAGCCCTGCATAATCTCGTCGAGCATCTCGGCCTGTCGCACCGTGCGCGGGAAGCCGTCGAACAGAAAGCCCGTCGATTGCAGGTTGGCGCCGACCCTACCTTTTATTATAGAGACCACTATCTCGTCCGACACCAAGCCGCCTTTGCTGATGATGTCTTTCACCATCTTGCCTGTCTCGGTCTCAGCCGCCATCTCCTCGCGGAGGATGTCGCCGGTGGAGAGGCAGGTGAAGTGGTATTTTTCCTTAAGTTGTTGTGACTGAGTGCCTTTGCCTGCACCCGGAGGTCCGAATAGTATTATGTTCATTGTTCAACAATTTTATAAATTTCAGTTAGATTGCGACCGTATTCGTTGTAGTCCAGCCCATAGCCCACGATGAATTCGTTGCCGATGTTCATCCCTATGTAGTCGATTTTGTAGTCGAATTGGAACGCGTCGGGCTTGAACATCATGGTGGCGATGTGCACGCTCTTCGCGCCGGCGGCGTTGAGGTCGTCAATGAGCCGGCGCATGGTGAACCCTGAATCGACGATGTCTTCCACGATGACGATGTTGCGGTCTTTAACCAATTGAATATCAATACCTAACAGTGTCTTGGCCTTGCCTGAACTTTCCGTCCCGACGTATGTTTTATATTTCACAAACGACATCTCGCAAGGCATGTCGAAACTCTTGAAAAGCTCGGCGGCGAACATGAACGCGCCGTTGAGCATCACGAGGAACAGCGGCTCCTTGCCATCCATGTCCCTCTTTATCTCGCTGGCGATGCGATGAATTTCATTTTCAATCTTCTCCTGCGGGATATAAGGCGCAAAATCCCTGTCAGAAACTCTTAAAATGCTCATAATCAAAGTGTTATAAATTTATGTCAAATAATTATTAACTTTTGCAAATATAAAAAAATTATTTAGTAACTTTGCAAAAAATAAATTTTTACAAATGAATCCTTTAGTAAGTGTTATAATGGGAAGCACCTCCGACCTTCCCGTTTTGGAGAAAGCGTTGAGTTTTTTCGATGAGATGGAGATTCCGTTTGAGATAAACGCCCTGAGTGCGCATCGCACGCCGGAGTTGGTTGAGGATTTTGCCAAAAACGCCAGGCGACGTGGCATCAAAGTGATTATCGCCGCTGCCGGCATGGCGGCTCATCTGCCCGGTGTCATAGCCGCCATGACGCCCATCCCTGTCATCGGGATACCCGTGAAATCGGGCAACGACGGCATGGACGCCCTCTTCTCGATAGTGCAGATGCCTCCGGGAATACCTGTTGCCACGGTGGGGATGAACAACTCTCTCAACGCCGCCATCCTCGCGGCACAGATTCTCGCCGTGGGCGACGCGAGCATCGCCAAGAAAGTCGTTGACTACAAGGAGAATCTGAAGAAAAAAATCGCCAAGGCCAACGAGGAGCTGAAAGAGATTCATTACAAGTTCAAAACGAATTGATAAAACGCTGATAATCTGTCGATTATTCTGCGACAGAGACGTGATCCATCGCGTCTCACGACCCCCTCATGACATCTTAAAAACCCCCTTAAAACAAAAAAAATTGAAAAAAATGGAAATTTTATGGGGGGGGGGGGAAGGAAAAATTTTGTATTTTTGCGTCGCCATGCTACGGCACACAAACGGTGTGCCGTGGCAACAGATTGAGAAATAACGATTTAAAATTTAATGTTAACTAAAAAAGCAACACTATGAGAAGATTTGTACGAATACGCCTACTGCTCCTTGCAGTCATAGCCATCGCCGCAGGAAACGAATTGTGGGCGCAAAAAGAACTGCCATATAGCTATGGGTTTGAAACCACCCTTGCAGCGGAAGGATGGACATTGAGTAATGCATATACAAATACTGGTATTAAACAAAATACGAATTACGTGACATATTCTTATACTGGTGATTACGGTTTTGCGTTTAACCAAAGTACTGATTATAATCCGCAGTATCTTATTTCACCTCAATTGGAAAGTAATTCAGGAGTCGTATTAGAGTTTTATTATAAGGGCACTTCTCAATATTCTACTCTTAAGTTTACTATTGGCTATTCGACGACAGATAATGAAATAAGTAGCTTTACATGGGAAAGCGAAAATTCTTTTGCATCAAATGTATATAACTGTAAGCAGCAAAATTTATCAACTGCAAATATTAAGTATATAGCTATAAAATTTGATAGAAACGGAACAAATTCGTCTATGTATGTCGATGATTTCAGAATATCAGAGTTACCAACCTGTCCTGCTCCAACTTTAAGCTCCACTGTAAAAACAACCAGTACCACTGCGACAATAACATAGGAGCCGAGTAGCGGGAGCCAGGAACTTTTCGATATTTATTACTCGACAAGCAGTACTGCCCCGACAGAAGAAACCACACCATCGGTTAGCAACACTTCTGGTTCTTCATACAAAATCACGGGTCTTGAACCAGAAACAACGTATTATGTCTGGTTGCGCGGCAACTGCGGAACTGCTGAAGAGCATGACATCAGCGGTGGCTGGACACAATCTGTTAGTTTTACAACCGAACATAGTATCAGCATCCCTTACACTTGCGGGTTTGAAGGCTTGTCAACTTCAGGACACCCTTTGCCTTCTTATTGGAGCAGACCGGATGGAATTTCATCAGATTACCCAGATGCATATAAGTATCAAACATATGCTCATACTGATGAATATTCTCTGCGTTTTTCCGGCGATGCGTCCTCAACGGCGCAAATAGGAGTGCTTCCCGAATTGGATGAAACATTAAACGGCAAACACATCACGTTTTATGCAAGAGTGGGCTATTACTACAATAGTGACAATCTTATTGTTGGTTATATGACCGACCGTTATGATGCCTCAACATTTACAGCAGTTAGGACATTATCAATCTCTAGGTCACATTCAAAGTACACAATAGATTTTGGAGAATATGAAGGAGATCCAAGGTATATTGCAATAAAATCAGGAATTACAAGTTCTTCTTATTCCTTGTACATAGATGACATTGTCGTTTACAGTGGCACAGTGCCTGAAAGCAATTTAGATACTGATAATGGGAATGCAGGAGATATTGCTATTCCACAAGATATAAGTATCAGTGCAAACATAACCGCAGGTGAAATCACCATTGTTGAAGGAGAGCTTACTATCGCAGAAGGTGGCACGTTAACATGCGACGATATTAATGTAGTAGGCGGCAGCTTGACAATAGCAGAAGGCGGACAGCTCATCTGCGCCAACTCGGTGCCGGCCACAGTGAAAAAGAGCATCACGGCATCCACTGCATCAAAAGACGGCGAGGGCTGGTACACCATAGCATCACCGGTGCATACAGACTCTTACAATTACGTTGCAATTGGCTCAGAAACAACAGTGAACCTCACGGCCGACGATTACGACATGTTCTATTATGACGAGACCGCAAGCAAATGGAGAAACCAGAAAGCAAATGGCGGTGCCGCCGGCTTCACTCAGATGAACGCCGGTCAGGGCTATCTGTACCGTAACTCGGGCAACGAGCTTTCGTTTGTAGGCAACACCAACCAAGGCGATGTCTCCGTGTCGCTGACATACACTTCGGGACAAGGCTCTCTCGCCGGATTCAACCTCATAGGCAACCCTTATCCGCATAGCATAGCAAAAGGGTCGGGCCAGGCCATCGACCATGCCAACCTCGCATCCGGTTTTTACACGATTACCAACGCGGGCGCATGGACATCTTGCACCGACGGCGATGAGATTAAAGCAAACCAAGGCCTTCTTGTTCAGGCAACCGCAGAGACATCTCTCACGATAAGTGATGTCAATTATGTCGCGGCAGCCAAGGCCAACAACGACAAGATACAGTTCTCGGTGAAGAACGCACAGTATT
>CALCYT010000006.1 GCA_937906455.1 uncultured Bacteroidales bacterium
AGGCTTCAAAGGCAAGATGCCCTGCACCACCTGCAAGATCACGCAAGCCGGAATCGACGCTTTCGAAAGCTACGTGAAGGCCTTGAGGGAATACATTTCCTGAAAAAGCAGGAGTTTGGCAGGCTTTCCTGTAACAAACCCCTGCCTTTGGTTCGCCCGACTGATGGATTTTATCGGACAGCAATAATTTTTTTTTCAAATATAAAGTGTCGGCCATTAATCTGACCGTCAGTTCTACCTTTTTGAGTAATGACGGTGTGACTGATTATCGTTATCTTTGCAAAGTCAATTGACAGAAACAAGAATGTATTAACTTAAAATTCAAACATCATGGAAAACTGTAAAGAACAAAACAAGAAAACGACTTGTATTCATCCCGATCTGAGAGCGATTTACAACAACATGCCCGAAAACGACATGGTGCTGAATGCGGAAACCGCAGTTCTGGTTCGTCAGTCCATTGTCATGCCGGAAATGGCAGAGATTGGAGACGACCCCGACCTTGTGGTTACCCGCCTGAGCATTCCCGGACCGGCTGGGGAGATTAAGCAGTATATTGTTCAGCCGAAACCCGAGGAAGGCAAGCTTTACCCCGTCGTTTTGGACATTCACGGCGGCGGAATGTTCTATGGCACCGCCGAAGACGCCGCGCCGCTCATGGCTGAGGCCGCAAAGAAGCTTGGTTATCTCTACATATCCCCTGAATATCGTCTTGCACCGGAGCATCCCTATCCGGCAGCTCTTGAGGATTGCTACGCAACACTACTGTGGATTCACGATCATATCAAAGAATATCACGGCGATCCTGAAAAGATCATCATCATGGGCGGCAGCGCGGGCGGCGGCCTTTCGGCGGCTGTGGCACTAAAGGCTCGTGATGAGAACGGCCCGCGCATTGCTTTCCAGTGCCTTATCTACCCGATGATTGACGACAGGCTCGACAGCACATCCAAGCAGATCACCGACAACCGCATTTCCAATCGGGCGGGATGTATTGGTATGTGGGATATGTACCTCGGCGGCTTGAAGGGCGACGAGGTTCCTTATTACGCCGCTCCGGCCCGTGCGACGGATTTCTCGAACCTTCCTCCTGCATTCCTTGCAGTTGGCGGAAGCGATCCTTTCTGCGATGAGACCGTTTACTATGCGCAGCAGCTCATGCTTGCCGGAGTTCCGACAGAACTTCATGTATTCCCCGGCTGTTTCCATGCGTGGGACGCATACGGCGCGGGAACACAGGTCTCCGATGATATGTATAGTATCAAGTTCCACTCTCTTGCAAAAGCTTTTGAATGGTTGTAATGATTGACGGCGGCTTTTAGCTTTCAGCCACTGCGTTACGTTCACGCCGCATCAACAATCTTGGCGTGGTGGATAGGGTCATCATCCTGCTTTGACTCGAAAACATGAGCTACGAAGAAATCGGGCAAGTTATCGGTTTCGGTGACGGAACATGCGCAACACATACGTAAAGCCCTAAAAACCTATGGTTAACCAGTTGTAGAGACGTTGCGAGCAACGTCTCTACAACGTAAAAAATCAAAAAAAATCGTTTCCCCTCTTGACAGTATCAAAAAAAGTTGTATTTTTGTAGTGTATTATTAAACTACTACACTAACACAAAAGTATTATGCAAAAAACTAACAAAACATGTTGTCAAGAAAAAAAATAAAAAGTTGCAATTGTTTTCATCAAAATGTAACAAAAGCGGAGTATTTACGTATTACTATTGTTTAGCGTAGATATACGTGTAATTAAATAATGATTCAACAATGATTCGATTAGAAAACATCAACAAGACCTATTTTGGTGCGCAGCCGCTTCATGTGCTCAAAGGCATCAATCTCCATATCAAAGAAGGGGAGATGGTCAGCATCATGGGGGCCTCGGGCTCGGGAAAATCGACCTTGCTCAATATTCTCGGCATCCTTGACAACTACGACTCAGGTGACTATTACCTGAACGACAAGTTGGTGAAAAATCTAACGGAAAACCAAGCCGCCGACATGCGTAACCAATTGATAGGCTTTATTTTTCAGTCGTTCAACCTCATTCCTTTCAAGACGGCTATGGAAAACGTGGCTTTACCATTGTACTATCAGAATGTGAACCGAAAGAAGCGCAACCAACTCGCCATGGAATATCTGGAGCGTTTCGGACTGAAGGAATGGGCTGACCACTACCCGAATGAACTCTCTGGCGGACAAAAGCAACGCGTTTCGATGGCTCGTGCCTTGGTGACAAAGCCGAAAATCATCCTTGCTGACGAACCTACCGGCGCTTTGGACAGCAAGACTTCCGCCGAAGTGATGCAGATTCTCCGTGAAGTCCACCACACAGGCATAACCATGGTCATCGTCACCCACGAAAGAGGCATCGCCTTACGTACCGACAAAATCATACACTTGAAAGACGGAGTCATAGAAGATATCGAAATCAATGACTTTGATACAATAAACCTTAATAGCGACATCAAATAATGGACTTCTGGCAGGAAATAATCATGGCATTGAGCCGCAACAAGTTGAGGACGTCCCTCACGGGATTTGCCATCTCATGGGGCATCTTTATACTCATTGTATTGCTTTCTGCCGGTAACGGTATCATGAATGGCATCAGTGCAGAGTTCAGCGACAAATCCCAAAACACTTATATGATTTATGGTGGCGAGACTTCAAAGCCTTACATGGGGCATGGCACAAATCGTTCCATCAGGTTCAGCGACAAGGATATATGGTTTTTAGAAAATGGATTCAGAAATGTGGACCAAGTTTCGCCACGTATCTATTTGAACGGCTTTGCCACCTTCAACGATAAATCGGGCAGTATTTTCTTGCAAGGAGTAAAACCTGTTTTCAAGGAAATAAACACCATCAAAATGTCGGAGGGACGTTTTGTCAACGAACTGGACGAGAAAAACAGAGAGAAGTATATCGTCATCGACAAGTCATTGTGCAATAAACTCTTTGATGAAGAAGCCTCCCCTCTTGGCCAATTTGTCATCATCAATGGTATAGCATTCAAAATCGTCGGCGTTTGGGAGGGAGATGTTGATTCCAATGGCAGCAACGGTTACGTTCCTTTTTCCACCTTGAAGAAAATCACCAATCAGCGTCATTACTATATGTTACATTTCACAACTAAAGGCTTGGAAACCAAGGAGGACAACGAGGCGTACACCGACTATCTGAGAACCCAACTTGCACACTTGCATGAGTTTGACCCCGACGACCAAGCGGCCGTTTACATTCTTAGTTCCCAGGAGGAATACCGTCAAACCATGAAGATTCTCCACACATTAGAGCTTTTCATCTGGATTATCGGATTCGCCATGCTCATTTCGGGCATCGTTGGCGTGAGCAACATCATGCGCATCACCGTGAAGGAACGCACTAACGAAATAGGCATCCGCAAGGCCATTGGAGCCAAGTCACGCTCGATACTGACTTCCATCGTCACCGAGTCAATGATTATTACGACCATCTTCGGATACATCGGGATGTGGCTCGGTATGGTGGTTGCTGAAGTAGGAGGCAATATCTTGAGCAAGGTACAGGAGGGCAAATCCATTTCATTGAACATCGTCCCGGCCATCGACATCCGCATTGTGCTGATGGCTACAGCACTACTCATTGTGTGTGGCATACTGGCAGGCTTCTTCCCTGCCCGTAATGCCGTGAAAATCAAACCTATTGAAGCTATAAATTATCGATAAAACCACGTATCATGTTCGACTTCGACGGCATACACGAGATTTGGCAGACCATCACGCGCAACAAGACTCGCAGCTTGTTGACCGCTTTCGGCGTGTTCTGGGGCATATTCCTTCTTGTCATTCTTACCTCAACGGGAAACGGCTTCGAGAACGGCCTGATGAGGCAGGTGGAAGGTGTGACGCCCAACACGGGATTCTTCTTTGTAAGTCAAACCAGCGAACCGTACAAAGGTTACCAAAAAGGCCGCTCATGGTCAATGCAAATGGCTGATCTTGAGGCTGTCAGGGAGGCATTTCCTTGTATCAAAGCCATTTCTCCCGAGGCCAGCGTGTGGTCGAGCGAGGATAAGAACGTGGTCTATGGCAGTCGCGGCGGCAGTTTCACGGTGAAAGGCGTGTTGCCTGAGTACAACGATATTGAGAAGTCGAAAATCATAAAGGGCCGTTTCATTAACGCCACAGACATCGCCACCAACCGCAAGGTGTGTCTGTTGGGCAAGAAAGTTTATACAACTATGTTTGAAAAAGGCGAGGATCCGATTGGCAAGATGGTAAAAGTCAATGGAATCTACTTCCAAGTGGTGGGCGTAGTGCGTTCATACACCGAGAACGTCCAAATCAACGGCATCGTCGATGAGTCGGTCATCTTGCCTTTCACTACCATGCAACAGGTCTTCGCCTTGGGCGACAAAATTGGGTTCTTCGCTTTTGTGGCTGACGACGATACGCCCGTCCCAAGCATCGAAGAGGATATCAAGCAGCTTATCAAGCAGCGGCATGACATTGCGCCTACCGACAAAGAAGCCATCGAGTCGTTTAACCTCACGGAGATTTTCAAGGCTTTCAAAGGCTTGTTCTTTGGCATTCACATCCTTATTTGGATTGTGGGCTTGGGAACGTTGATGTCGGGCATTATTGGCGTAAGTAACATTATGCTGGTAACGGTGAAAGAACGCACCCGCGAGATTGGCGTGAGGCGTGCTATCGGTGCCAAGCCGAAATATATTATCGGTCAAGTGCTGTCGGAGAGCCTGCTGCTTACCACTTTGGCGGGATTGGTCGGCATGTGCATAGGCGTAGGTATCATGGCAATCGTGGGAATGGTTACCTCCAACATGCCTGGCGACAAAATGATGTTCCAAGACCCGAACATGAGTTTTAAGGCAGCTGTGGCGGCTACGATTATAGTCGTCATTTCCGGCTTACTTGCAGGAGTTCTGCCCGCTTTGAGAGCCATACAGATTAAGGCGATTGATGCTATCAGGGAGGAATAATTACCATGAAAAATAAACTACATATTTCACGGATTCATACGTATTAAATACTTAGCAATGATAATCATAAAACTATAATAAAATGAAGAAGTTTTTCAAAATTCTGTTTTTCATCTTGTTAGGAGTCGGAGTTGTCTGGACTTTCGTCTATCTCTACAAGAAATCAAAACCTCAAGAGGTCAAGTATGAAATTGTGGAAGCGAAAATCGATACCATTCAGAAATCGACCGTGGTCACAGGACAAATCGACCCGCGCGACGAGGTTGCCATGAAGCCGCAGGTTTCGGGCATAATTTCAGAAATCCTCAAAGAACCCGGACAGTACGTCCGGCAGGGTGAAGTCATCGCCGTGGTGAAAGTTATCCCCGATGTGAGCAACCTTTCCGCTGCCGAGTCGCAGGTGCGTGTGGCTAAAATGAACCTCGACAATGTGGAAAAAACCTACTATCGTCAGGAAAATCTGAAGGCTAAAGGCTTGATTTCCACTGAAGAGTTCGAAAAGTCGCAATTAGAATACCAGCAGGCGAAGGAGAGTCTCAACAATGCCAAAGACCAGCTGAACATCATTAAGGAAGGCATTTCGAAAAGTACGGCTGGCTACAGTAACACCAAAATCAAGGCAACTATCTCAGGTATGATTCTCGACATCCCCGTAAAAGTAGGCAACTCGGTTATCAACTCCAACACCTTCAATGATGGTACCACTATCGCGACCATCGCCAACATGCAAGACATGATTTTCAAAGGCAAACTCGATGAAACTGAAGTCGGAAAAATCCACGAGGGAATGCTTATCACCTTGACCATCGGGGCTATGAACGACCGCAAGTTCAACGCCGAGTTGGAATATATCGCACCAAAAGGCACTCAAGAAAGCGGTGCCGTCTTTTTTGAGATGAAAGCACGTGCCATTTTGCCTGAGGATGTCTTTGTGAGGGCTGGTTATTCCGCAAATGCCGAAATCGTCCTCGAGCGTGCTGAAGGTGCCGTTGTTGTGCCCGAAAGCTGCATCAGTTACGAAGACGGCGAGACCTTTGTGTATCGCTGTGTTAAGGAAGATACTCCGCAACAATTTGAGAAACAATACGTTAAAGTAGGTCTTTCGGATGGTGTCAATATCGTTGTCACCGAGGGACTTCAAGTGGGAGACAAAATACGTGGAAACGAAAAAATCGAATGACTATGAAAAGGGTATTTCTTTTGACGCTACTTATGGCGACCGTTATTGGCGGTCAAGCCCAAAAAGTGTGGACGCTTGATGAGTGCATTGCCTATGCCTTCGAGCACAACCTTGACCTTCGTCAGAGCAAAATGGCATGGCAACAGGCTGAATATCAGTGGAAAATGAGCAAAAACGCTTGGCTTCCCACATTGAATGCTAATGCAGGTGAATATTTCGGTTTCGGTCAATCGCCTTCTTACACAGGTATTTATGTGTCTGACAACTCATCTTCGGCCTCGTTTGGTGCTAATGTTTCCGTGCCGTTGTTTCAGGGTTTGAACCTTTATAACACCGCCAAAGCCGACGCCTTGAACCTGCAAGCCACTGAGATGGACCAAGAAGCGGCAAAACTCAACCTCAAACTCAACGTGATAGCCTATTACATGCAAGTGCTTTACGGCAAAGAGATGGTGGAAATCGCCCGCAGGCAAATGGAACTCTCCGCTGAGCAGTTGGAAAAGACCCAACAACTCTTTGAAAGCGGTCGCGTTGCTGAAGCCGATGTGTACGAAAGTAGAGCCCAACTCGCCTCCGACAAGTCGAATCTTACCCAAACCGAGACGGATTTGGCACTCAATCTGCTTTCATTGATGCAAACCCTTGAAATTGAAGACGATGAAGATTTTGAAGTAAGTTCCCCCGAATCTTTCTTTGCAGGTCAAAATGAAGAACTTGATGCACCACAAACCACCGTCACACAAGCCTTGTTGAACCAGCCTGTCATGGAAGCCGCCCGACTGCGACTGCAAAAGAGCCATTACGACCTGAAAGCCTCAAAGTCAGCGTGGTATCCTTCATTGGACTTCTACGCTGGCTATTCCAACGGACTCTATCATTATTTTTCCGATAACTATCCTAACACCCCGATTGACGAACAACTGAAACGCAATAGTAGGGTACAACTCGGAGTTTCGCTTAATATCCCTATTTTCAATGGGATGAAGACGAAATATCGAGTGAAAATGACCGAACTCTCTATCGATGAACAACAGCTTAACCTTGAAAACGTGGAGAAATCCCTGCGGAAAGAGATTCGACAAGCCTACGGCAATGCCAAGGCAGCCAAGCAGAAGATGGAAGCCATGGAAAACAGTTTGGACGCATCACGAGCCGCCTACGAATACATCAAAGCCGGCTTCGAGATGGGAAAAAAGACCTTGCTGGAACTGAATGAGAGTAAGACCCGATTCCATAAAGCTGAATCCGATTTGCTGCAAGCCCGTTATGAATATCTATACCGTTTAAAAATCATTGAGTTATATAAAAACTAAGAATGAATTAGTTTTTCATTGTCATTAAATCACATACAGGTGACAATATATTTGAATTGCAGTCTCTCATCCCATCACCACATCGAGCACCATCATCAGCGCGAAGCCGATGGCGAATCCTATGGTGCTGAGGTTGGAGTGCTCGCCCGACGAGGCTTCCGGTATCAGCTCTTCGACCACCACATAGCACATGGCACCGGCGGCGAAGGAGAGCATATAGGGCAGGATAGGTGTCAGCAGCGAGGCGAGAAGCACCACGGCGAGACCGCCTAACGGCTCCACCACACCGCTCACGCTGCCGATGAGGAACGACCGCCACTTGCTGTTGCCCTCGGCACGCATCGGCATGGAGATGATGGCACCTTCAGGGATGTTTTGTATGGCGATGCCGAGCGACACTGCCACGGCGCTGGCTAACGTCACGCCCTCGGCACCTTGCGACGCGGCGGCGAACACTACGCCTACCGCCATGCCCTCAGGGAGGTTGTGTAAAGTGACGGCAAGAGTGAGCATGGCTGTGCGCGACAGCTTCGAACGTGGTCCCTCCGGCCGGTCGGAACCTAAATGAAGGTGTGGCGTCAACTCATCTAAAAGCAGCAGAAACGCCATGCCGGCAAGAAAGCCTATGGCGGCAGGCATCACAGCCCACACGCCGCTGTCAGCACGCATCTCAATAGATGGGATGAGCAGCGACCACACCGAGGCGGCTATCATCACACCCGAGGCGAAGCCAAGCAGCGACTTCTGCAGCCGTGCCGACATCTCCCTCTTCATGAAAAAAACAAACGCCGCCCCAAGCATAGTGCCTAACAACGGAATCAAAAGACCTATCGTAATACCCATCATAAATATTATTTATCGGTGCAAAGATAAGAAAAATTATATTACAAACAAATAAAGGATGCCGCCCGTTCCAACGACATCCTCTCTAAAGTCTAAGGTCTAAGGTCTAAAGTCTTACTTCACCTCCTCAAAATCCACATCTGTCACCTCATCGTCTTTTCCTCCGTTGCCCGGATTAGGGTTCTGAGGTCCCTGTTGGCCGTTGAAAGGTCCTTGCTGACCGCCCTGCGCGCCGGCGTTCTTGTACATCTCCTCCGATGCCTTCTGCCAGATGGCGTTCATCTCGCTCATGGCGGCGTCGATGCCGGCGATGTCTTGCGCCTTGTGGGCTGTCTTCAGCTTCTCAAGAGCACTCTCAATCTCGCCTTTCTTGTCGGCCGGCAGCTTGTCGCCATATTCCTTCAGCTGTTTCTCGGTGTTGAATATCATGGCGTCGGCGGCGTTGATTTTGTCGATGCGCTCGCGTTCCTTCTTGTCGGCGTCGGCGTTGGCCTCGGCCTCGGCTTTCATCCTCTTGATTTCGTCGTCGCTCAAGCCTGACGAGGCCTCGATACGGATGCTCTGTGTCTTGCCTGTGGCTTTGTCTTTCGCGCTCACGTTCAAGATGCCGTTGGCGTCGATGTCGAATGTCACCTCAATCTGCGGCACTCCTCTTGGCGCCGGCGGGATGTTGTCGAGGTTGAAACGGCCGATGGTCTTGTTCTGGTTCGCCATAGGACGCTCGCCTTGCAGCACGTGTATCTCCACCGATGGCTGGTTATCGACGGCTGTCGAGAACACCTCCGATTTCTTGAATGGGATGGTGGTGTTGCTCTCGATGAGCTTGGTCATCACGCCGCCGAGGGTCTCGATGCCGAGTGACAGCGGTGTCACGTCGAGCAACAGCACGTCTTTCACCTCGCCTGTGAGCACGCCACCTTGTATTGAGGCGCCTATAGCCACCACTTCATCCGGATTCACGCCCTTTGACGGCTCTTTCTTGAAGAAGTCGCGCACTATGTTCTGTATGGCAGGGATACGTGTAGAGCCACCTACCAAGATCACGTCGTCGATGTCGCTCACGCTCAAGCCTGCGTCTGCCAAAGCCTTGCGGCATGGCTCGATGGTGGCCTGGATGAGGTCGTCGCACAGCTGCTCGAACTTGGCTCTTGAGAGCTTGCGCACCAAGTGCTTCGGTCCGCTCTGCGTAGCTGTGATATATGGCAGGTTGATTTCGGTCTCTGTCGAAGCCGACAACTCGATCTTAGCTTTCTCAGCTGCTTCTTTCAGTCGCTGCAGCGACATCGGGTCTTTGCGCAAGTCGATGCTCTCGTCTCTCATGAACTCTTCAGCGAGCCAGTTGATGATTCTCTCGTCGAAGTCGTCGCCGCCGAGGTGGGTGTTGCCGTTGGTCGATTTCACCTCAAACACGCCGTCGCCCAATTCCAAGATTGAGATATCGAATGTGCCGCCTCCGAGGTCATAAACCGCAACTTTCACGTCGCTCTTCTTCTTGTCCAAGCCGTATGCCAACGCTGCCGCTGTAGGCTCGTTGATGATACGCCGCACGTTCAGACCTGCTATCTCGCCAGCTTCTTTAGTTGCCTGACGCTGTGAGTCGCTGAAGTATGCCGGCACTGTGATGACGGCCTCTGTGACAGTCTGTCCAAGGTAGTCCTCAGCGGTCTTCTTCATCTTCTGAAGCACCATTGCCGAGATCTCCTGCGGGGTGTAGAGCTTGCCGTCGATGTCGATGCGAGGTGTGTTGTTGCCACCTTTCACTACCTTATAAGGCACGCGGCTTATCTCGCTCTGCATCTTGTCGTACGTCTCGCCCATGAAACGTTTGATTGAATAAACGGTTCTCAATGGGTTTGTGATAGCCTGACGTTTGGCAGGCTCGCCAACCTTACGCTCGCCGTTGTCGGTGAACGCCACGATTGACGGTGTGGTGCGGTGTCCTTCGCTGTTCTGAATCACCACAGGCTCATTGCCTTCCATGACGGAAACGCATGAGTTTGTTGTTCCTAAGTCTATACCAATGATTTTTGACATAATTTTAATCTCCTATTTTTTTATTTCACTTTTTTGTCATTTTCTGACAAAGCCGTGCAAAAATTATGCCAAAAGAAGAAAACTGACAAAATGTCACCCGTCTATCTGTTTGGGTCGTTGATGAAGCCGTAATTCTCGAAGCGTTCTATGATTTTCTTTCTCGTTGTTTCCTGAACCGGCTTCTTAAGAGACTTGGTGACACGCGATGACATGATTCCCATCCCGTTTTCCACGTTTGTGTAATTCGGCACATCCTGGATGGCACTCGCCGAATTGGTCACGAGATAGTAGTTGTACAAATCGTTGCCTGTTGCGCTGATGCTGAACTCGAAATCTTCAAACCAACGCTGCACGCCCACCGGACTGTTGTTTTTCAGATAGTCGTCGTTTTCCAACAATGTATATAAAGCTGATGGGGTATAGCTTATCACATAATACGGCATGTTGGTGCTGGTGTTGTACAGATTGTCAGCCTCGCCCGAGCCTAAGCTCCATTTCATTGAGCGTGCTACGGTGTCGATGGTGCCTGGCATAAGCTCTTTGTAATGGAAATATCCTGTCACCTCAAAATACGCCGCCGTCGATTTGTACGGAAACTGGTTAACTCTCCATTCCACAAAGGCAGTGCCTGTTGGAAGATCAGAGAATCCGATATATGGTGAGGCCGGTTTTTGATATATGAATTCGTTTATCGTCTTGGTTGTCGCCGACACCGTGACGCCGTCTTCTTTTCTCAAGATGTCAAGCTCATACTCTTCGCCTTCCGACAAGGTCTTGGTGGTGTAATAGTATCTCTGCCAGCAGCCGCTGTAAAACTGCGCGTTCTCATCGTATGGAATCCATTTCGAGATGGTGTCGAGAGTGATGGTCTGAGTGTTGCCGCTGTCTTTGAAGACGCCGGTTAAAGTGACGTCAATCTCATCGTATTTGTAGTTGTTGGCATCGTAATTGTAAGCCTGCTCGCTGACGTTTCCGACAAAACTCTTGGTGATTTTGAAAAAGTTGGTGTCGGCGTAGGCGTCAAGCAGGGCATAAACCACCGTGGTGTCGCCATCGTTGTTGTAAAGTTCAACTTTGTTGCTGCAAGAGCTTAAAATCACCGCTGTCAACGCGAAAAGCGCAAAAAATATCTTTTTCATATCCGAAATCATATCTTACAAGAGTGCAAAGATACAAAAAATCTTTAATATTCCATCTTTTATCACATTATTTTATCTGTTATAAAAAAAATCCCTATCTTTGCCGAAAATTAAATATCGGAAAAAATGTATCTGTCTCATAACGCTACTTTGGTGACGACCCACGTCCTTCAGGAGATGAAGAACAAAGGCGAGAAAATAGCGATGCTCACCGCCTACGATTACACGATGGCGAAGATTCTCGACGAATCGAATATTGATGTCATTCTGGTTGGCGACAGTGCCTCCAACGTTATGGCCGGTCACAAGACCACTCTTCCCATCACCCTCGATGAGATGATAATCTACGCCTCGTCGGTGGTACGCGCCGTGTCGCATGCCATGGTTGTCGTTGACATGCCTTTCGGGACATATCAGGGCAACTCCAAGAAAGCCCTCGACTCGGCCATCCGCATCATGAAGGAGACAGGCGCCAACGCGGTGAAGATTGAGGGAGGCAAGGAGATTCTCGAGTCGGTGGAACGTATTCTTTGCGCCGGCATCCCCGTGATGGGGCATCTCGGACTTACTCCACAGAGCATCAACAAGTTCGGAACCTACGTGGTGCGCGCCAAAGACGAATATGAGGCCAACAAACTGCGTGAGGATGCTTTCCTCCTTCAGGAACAAGGCGTTTTCAGCATCGTGCTCGAGAAGATTCCGGCAGCGTTGGCGACAGAGGTGTCGCAGTCGCTGCGCATCCCCGTAATCGGCATCGGCGCAGGCAACGGATGCGACGGACAGGTGTTGGTTTTGCAGGACATGCTCGGACTGAGCAACGACTTCTCGCCGCGTTTCCTGCGCCGCTACAACAACCTCTATACGGCAATTAAAGATTCCGTGAGCACTTATATCAACGACGTGAAAGAGGTGACATTCCCCAACGAATCTGAACAATATTAGTTCCTGTCATTTCGACTTCGCTCGCAATGAAGAATCCCCTGCAACTTCAAACTATGAAAATAAACGATCGTATTCTTTTTGAAGACAACCACCTCATAATAGTCAACAAGCTGCCTTCGGAGATTGTGCAAGGCGACAAGACGGGTGACGTGTGCCTCCTCGACGACGTGAAGGCGTATATCAAAGAGACGAAAAACAAGCCCGGCGAGGTGTTTGCGGGTCTCGTGCATCGTCTCGACCGCCCGGTGAGCGGAGCGGTGATATTTGCCAGAACCAGCAAGGCACTCAGCCGCATGACGACAATGGTCAAAGACCGTAACTTCCATAAGACATACCTCGCCGTAGTGAAGAACCGTCCGCCTAAAGACGCTGACGAACTGAACGACTACATGGTGAAAAACGAGGCTCAAAACAAGTCGTATATCGTGAAAGAAGGTACAAACGGAGCGAAATTGGCGACATTGCGCTATCGTGTTGTCGGAAAATCAGACAACTACTATCTCCTTGAGGTTGAATTGATTACGGGTCGCCATCATCAGATTCGATGTCAGTTGGCGCACATAGGATGTCCTATCAAAGGCGACCTCAAATACGGCTATCCGCGCTCCAACCCCGACGCCTCGATATGCCTCCATTCCTATAAAATTACATTTGAGCACCCGACACTCAAAACTCCGATGACAGTTGTTGCCCCGATGCCGAAAGGAATGCCGTGGGAGGGAATACGAAAAACCCCACCTATACACGATAGGCGGGGAAAAACAATATAAAGATTATGAAAAAAATTTATCTTCTTTTTAAGTAATAAAGACCCGCTTTCATCAGAAAAAATCCGTTCCCTGATGAATCAAAATCTCTATTATATGCGCCGTTTCACGATTTATTTCTTAGCGCCTTCCATGACGAGCTTTCCTTTGTAATAAAGGTCGCCGTCAACATAGTATGCTCTGTGATATACATGGATTGTGCCTGTTACCGGGCATGTCGCCAGTGTTGGAACTTCGGCTTTGTAATGTGTTCTTCTCTTTGCGCCTCTTGTATGAGACTGTCTTCGTTTAGGATGTGCCATTTTACATTATTTTTTGATTATTACTTATCTATTTTATCTTTCAAATCTTTCATCATTTGTCTCCAAGGATTGTCATCCTCGTCTTCGTCGGCCGCCTCGACTTGTGAGAGGTTGTGCAGTTTTTCCAGCACTTCCTGGTTGCACTCGCTCTCAGTGTCGTGCGTCCTGTGAATCGGAAGCGACAAGATGATGTACTCATAAATCAAATCACTCAAGTCGAACTCGCTGTCGTTCTTTGTTATGACGATGACATCCTGGCCTTCATTGTCTTTCTCTGCGCCGTATTTCAGGAAAATCTCGGCCGAGTCGGCAATAGCTTGCTCGTAGTCATCACCACATCTGTCGCATTGAAGAACCACTTTCCCTTCAAAATTCAACGCCAAAACAAACATCGTTTCTGTCTTTTCAACGTCTAAATGAAGGTTTATGACTCCTTTTTTCACTTCCGAATAGTCTCTTTCCCTAAAGAAGCTGTCGTTTATAACATATTGATAATCAGTATGTCCAAACGGCAAACCTGACAATGGAATTGTGAAAATTTGTCCTTCTGTCTTCATTTTATCCAATTCGGGGTGCAAAAATACGCTTTTTTTTATTACGATTTACAAAAAAAATAATTTTTTAACGTCATTTCGGCTTCGCCTCACTCAGTTGCGTTTTGTTCAAAATGACGGATGGCTTCGTGCAGTATCTCGTCAAGAGGTTCGTAAAGCGGATAGAACGCCTCGTCGCCGAAGACATTTCTTGCCGCGTATGCCTTAAACAGCTGTGCCGTCATTGTTTTTGCGACTTTTTTCTGCTCGTCGGTGCCTGTGATTTTCTTTTTCTTCGCTTCCGCTAAAATGTCGTTCCACATCTTGTCGGTAAACATGAATTTCTTGTCGAAATTCTTTTCGTCACCGTATTTCAAAATCTCATTGCGATGAGTGTCGGAATAGTCGAAGGCATATTGGAACACTATGCTTGCATTGACGATTTTGTTGAAGAAATACTCTGTAGAGTCTTGTCGTAGAGGCACATACACATCGGGCATGATGCCTCCGCCGCCGTAAACGGTCTTGCCGCCCGGGGTGACATATTTCAGCGAGTCGGCGAAGTGAATGCTGTCGGCGCTGAACATCTCGCCGGTGTTGTATCTGTCGTATGATTCGAGGAGGTATTGCTCTCTGTCGCCGTTATATGGTTTCTGTATGCAGCGTCCGGTGGGGGTGTAGTAACGCGCCACGGTTAGCCGCAGTCCCGCGCCGTCGCCAAGGTCGAACTGCTCCTGCACTAAGCCTTTGCCGAACGAACGACGTCCGACTATCGTTCCCCTGTCGTTGTCTTGAAGCGCGCCGGCGACTATCTCGCTTGCCGAGGCGGAGCCTTCATCGATGAGTATCGTCACGGGAGTGTCTTCGAGCATACCGCGCCGGCGCGCGAAGATGTACTGCCTGTCACGGTGCTCGCCTTGGGTATAGACAATGAGGCTTCCCTTAGGCAGGAACTCGTCGGCTATATCGACGGCCTCCACAAGATAACCGCCGGCATTGCCCCTGAGGTCGAACACAAGCTTACGCATGCCCTGCGCCTGCAGGCTCTTCACGGCCTTGACAAACTCCTTGTGCGATGTCGCGATGAATTTCTCCAACTTGATGTAACCCGTCGTCTCGTCAAGCATATATGCCACATCGACGCTGTATGTCGGGATGACGTCGCGCGTGATGGTGAAGTCGAGCAGCTCAGGCACGCCACGACGTAATATCTTCACCTTTACCTTGGTGCCGCGCGGACCCTTGAGCATCTTCATCACCTTGTTGTTATTAATGCCTACGCCTGCCACAAGGCTGTCGCCAACATACAATATCCTGTCGCCTGCCAAGATGCCCACTTTCTCCGACGGACCGCTTTTGATGGTGCTGATAATCGTGACGGTGTCCTTCTCTATCCTGAACGTCACGCCTATGCCCTCGAAGCTGCCTTGCAAGTCTTCGTTGACTTCTTTCACCACCTCCGGCTCGAAATACTCGCTGTGCGGGTCCATCCGGTCGATGACGCTCGTCACCGCCTCAACTTGCATGGCGTTGAGGTTCACAGTGTCAACGTATTGATTCTCAATGAGATAAAACACCTTGTCGATTAGATTCATATCACCGCCGTTGCCATTGAA
Source organism: uncultured Bacteroidales bacterium (assembly GCA_937906455.1). Classification (GTDB taxonomy): domain Bacteria; phylum Bacteroidota; class Bacteroidia; order Bacteroidales; family F082; genus Limimorpha. The sequence continues at coordinate 15,659 of CALCYT010000006.1, forward strand.
GGTGTTGGCGTTGTTTGAACGTGATATGACGATGCCGAGCAGCACGCCGAAGGCGGCTGCGAGGGCTAAGTATATGGGTGTCAGGTGTTTGCGTCCCATCATATCGCTGCGCTTGACAACTCTATGGTGCCGTTGAGTCTCCTGAACAAGCCCTGAAGCACCGTGCCGGGTCCCACCTCGACCACCTGGCTGACGCCGGCGGCTATCATGTTCTCCATGGTCTGTGTCCAGCACACAGGCGCCGTGAGCTGCTTGATGAGGTTGCTCTTGATAATCTCAGGGTCGTTCACCGCCTGACCTGTGACATTCTGATACACCGGGCAGATGCCGCGCACGAACTTGGTCTTCTGTATGGCTTCGGCGAGCTCCTCGCGTGCCGGCTCCATCAGCGGGCTGTGGAAGGCGCCGCCCACCTTCAACGGCAAGGCGCGTTTTGCACCGGCTTCCTTCATCTTCTCGCACGCTGTCTCAATGCCTTTCATGCTGCCGGAGATGACGACCTGTCCGGGACTGTTGAAGTTGGCAGGCACCACCACCTCGTCGATGGACTCGCAAATGCTCCTTATCTTGTCGTCGTCAAGGTTGATGATGGCCGCCATGGTGCCGGGGTTGGCATCGCAGGCTTTCTGCATCGCCATGGCACGCTGCGACACGAGCTTCAAGCCGTCGTCAAACGTCAAGGTCTTGTTCGCCACCAATGCCGAGAACTCGCCTAACGAATGACCTGCCACCATGTCGGGCTTGAAATCGTTGAGCATGGCAGCCAAAATAACCGAATGGAGGAAGATGGCGGGCTGCGTGACCTTCGTCTGACGCAAGTCCTCATCGGTGCCGTCGAACATTATGTCGGTGATGTTGAATCTCAAGATGTCGTTGGCTTTGATGAACATCTCCTTTGCCTTGGGGAAACGGTCGTACAAGTCTTTGCCCATTCCCACAAATTGTGCTCCCTGTCCGGGAAAAACGTATGCTTTCATATCAAAATTTTTAATTTACAACTAAGTTAATGTAGGTTTGTCCCTATCAGATTCAAGAACTCGGCTCTTGTCTCGCCTCTCTCGAAAGCGCCTACAAAATCGGATGTCGTCGTCACGGAGTTGAGTTTCTGCACGCCGCGCATGCACATACAGAGGTGGCGCGCCTCGATGACGACGGCGACACCTAACGGATGCAACGCCTCGTTGATGGCTTCCTTGATCTGTGTGGTGAGGCGTTCCTGCACCTGCAGACGGCGGGCATAGACCTCCACCACCCTCGCTATCTTGCTCAAGCCGGTGATGTAACCGTTGGGGATGTACGCCACATGTGCCTTCCCGATAAACGGAATCATATGGTGTTCGCACATAGAGAATAGCTCTATGTCCTTGACAATCACCATCTGACGGTAGTCTTCCCTGAATCTCGCGGAGAGCAGAATCTCCATCGGGTCCATGTTATAGCCTTGGGTGAGAAACTGCATCGACTTCGCCATGCGGAGCGGCGTCTTCAGCAGACCCTCACGGTTGGGGTCCTCGCCTAAAAGCTGCAAAATAGCCCTGTAATGCTCCATCAGCTTATCGGTGCGCTCAGGGTTGTAATGCTCAATCTTTTCGTAACCAATGATTTCGCTGTTATCTTCCATCATGTTGTTTTTCTTTTTTCGAGAGTTTGTAAGTCTCAAAGACACTGAATATCAGATAATATGCCAAGAATGTTATGGCGAAACGCTTCGCGTCTTCCTTGAAAGTCATGGCATAAACGAATATTATCGCCAGGTAAAGCACCATCTTGACGGCGGTTGATGCCATATAGAAATTTGCAAACCTGCGCATGTCTCTTTTCTTGGCTTTCTCGCTCAGAAAATACATCACTATGCTGACGATGAAGAAAAATCCCGCGATGGCAGGCCACCATATCGTCAGCATATCGCGCAGCAACACCGACGCCACGATGACAACGAGCGTCAGCAGGCACAGCTGTCGTATGAAGATGCTGTCTTTCGTCTTCTTTTCCATATTATTTGCCTGGAGCCTCCGCGACTTTCTGCGTCATGTCGCATTTTCCTGTGAAGATGGCACCCACTTCGATAAACAGCTGCTTGGTGTACAGCTCCACCTCAAGACGTGAGGTTGACTTCAGCGTGGTAAGCTCCTCCACTCTTATTGTACCTTTTACTTGACCCGAAATGTCGGCGCTGTTGCACAACATCTCGCCTTCCACCACACCCTGTTGTCCGATGACAATCTTGCCGGTGGATTTTATCGTCCCAATAATTGTGCCGTCAATGCGGACATCGCCGGTGGCGTTAATCTCACCTTTAATGGTGGTGCCGTTGCCAATGAGGTTGTTTCTTACAGGTGTTTCTTGATTTGCACTCATAGTTTATTTGTTATATTGATGCCAGAAATCCAGATATTCTTCAATGTTTTTCTCCTGATAGAAAATCGGATAGTTTGACACCGAGATTATTAATATTTGATAGTTTTCACTGTCGATTCCTCCGAAGATATAATCGTTGAGGAACATAGCTGTCTGATAGTCAAGGGCTTTATCGACGTTCTCGAATTTCTCTATGGTGATGAGGGCGTCGTCTTTGTTGAGCATCATATTCTTGACTTTCAGCTGGTCCATGCGGAAATTGTTTTTGTTGAAGTCGCCGATACGCACCTTGAGCGGGTTGATGCGCACCTTTTTGTTGGCGATGACTAACACGTAATACTCATCGTTGGGACGGAAGGTGTAAGGCGACTCTTTCTCAACCACTTTTTCGTCTTTCGGACGCGCACTCTCGATGTTGAGACCCAAGTCGTACATGTCGTTGGCCTTGAGCAACACCTCCAAGGCGAACGGCTTGATGCTGCTCTCGGGATAATTCTGTATGAGACGCAACAGCGAATAGGCCATGGAGTCAACCACCTCGACGTAGCCTAACGACACAGCGTTCAGGAACTCGAAGCGCGGCATGTAGAGGGTGTCGTCGGCAAACTGCTGGCGCGCCTTCCTGACGTTCATCATAACACGTTGATACTGAGCGTTCTGATAGGCCTCGAAGGTCTTCGAGTAGAGCTGCTCCGCCGCGGCTCCTTTCTCATGTTCCTTAATGAAATATTCGGGGTCAAGGATTATCTTTGCCTGATTTGACTCGGGATATTTCGTCAAGACGAGGTTTTTGTACCGTTCGGCATCGGCGTGTTCGTTGAGAGTGCCGTGCATTTTATAAAGGTAATACCATGCCGACACCTCGTTGGCGTTGTCGGGATAACGCTCTGTCAGCTCGGTATAAGCCTCTATGGAGTGCGGGAAGTCCTGCAAGTCGTTGTAATATATGAATCCCACGTTGTTGAGAGCCTCGGCTATCTGTTGGTTAGCCTGGTCTTTGGCGCTCTGCGTGAACGGTATCTGTTTCAGGTAATAACCTCTGTCGAGCGGAGTGTATTGCGTGGTGTCTTTGCTTATCTCAAGGGCTTTGAGATACTGCTCACGTTCTTCTTCGCTCAGAAGAGCAAGCTCTTCTTCGCTCAGCGTGTCCTGCGGCTCCTCCTGCGCGAAGCTCTGTTTGTTGGAGATGAACCAATAGTCCTCAAGCAGTCGGTTGCCCCACTTCATCTTGAAGTCGTTCATGCCTCTGTTACGGGTCTGGGTGTTGTAGAAATACCAGTTGCCGTCGTTGCCGTCGGGTGTCACCGAGGCAGGCTTCTCGTTGCCGCCGTTCAAGGCTATCTGTTTCTCTATCTCACGCAGCTCCTCCTGACGTTTCTGCTCCTCTTTGTAATTCTCTATCACGTTGTCGATGATGGCGTTACGATGTATCGAGTCCATCTCGGCGAGACGCAGCAGGCTGTCTTGCGTGTGATATATCGTGAGGTTTGTCACAAGGTCAGTGAGCATCACCGAGAGGTTGAGCAGGCTGTCATATCCGGGATACGTCCTGTCCATCGTCATCACCGCGGTGTCGAAATAAGCCTGACTCAGTACATAGTCGCTGTTGGCAAACAGGATGTTGGCCGCGTCGAGCGACGATTTTATCTTCTGAATGCTGTTGTTAGTACTCGCCGCCACCGATTTTCTCAGGTATTTCACGCCATCCGCCGTGTTGTTGTTGTCAATAGCCACGTCTGCCATAGCGTAGTAGATACGGTCTTTGAAGTCGGTGTTCTTGCCGTCCTTGAGCATCTTGTTGAGCATCTTCATGATGGTGGTGGTGTCGGCGTCGTAGCATCTCGCGAGGCTCATCTGCGCCTCGAAAGTCATCTCGTATGACGGGTGTTTTCTGATGACGTTCTTAAACTGCTCCGTCGCCCTCGGTTTGTCGTTTTGGTCGGAGTAAATCTGGCCGAGGATGAACATGGCGCGGGTCTTGTTGTACTTGCCTTGCGCCGTGATGAGGGCGCTGCGCAGATACCTCACCGCCTCGTCGTCCTTGCCCATCGCGATGTAATAATCGGCGTAAACGAGGTCGATGTTGGTGCGCACGTACCTCGGCATTTTTTCGTCGTTGTCGCTCGCCACGAGTATCGATTGCAGCATGGCCTCCGCCTTCTCGTATTGTTTTGTCTCGATATATGTCTTCGCCAACCAGAGTGTCGCGGTGAATCTGTCGCTGCTGTTGCGATATTGCGTCGCGACGTAGTCGAAGGTGCGCCGGGCAGGCACGTAGTCTTGCTTGTAGAAATTGGCCTTGCCCATGTCGATGAAGGCGTCGTCAATCCAGCGGACATACTCCTTATTGTTGAAACGCATGGAGTGTTTCTGTATGCACACCGCGTCCTTCTCGATGGTGCGGTCCATGACGGAGTTGAGCGCCAAGGCATCTTGTTTGGTGCCGTAATTGAACACCCTCAACGTCTGGGTGTAGTCGTCTTTTGCCGACTCACGGAGAGTTTTTTCACCTTGTTTGATGCTTTGGTTGCCGTTCCACCAAACGTTATAATGGCTTGTCATGTTGTGCCAGACACGTCTGTTCCATTTGTTTTTCTTTGTGGAACAGGATGTTAACAACATGATAATCATGAAGATAGCTGATATTCCGAATATCTTGTATGTCCTTATTCTCATTTCCTTTTTCTTAAGATAACTTCAAAAATCACTTTTTATTTTTCGCCCATTATCCGAAGCTGCAAAAATAACAAATTCGTCGGTTCGTTTGTCTTTTTTCTAAAAAAATATAAATATGTGGTCAGATTTGAAAAATTCTTTGTAATTTTACAAGCTGAATAAAAGGCATTTTTTGAATGGAGAATTTTATTGTATCTGCACGGAAATACAGGCCTGCGACCTTTGAGAGCGTCGTGGGTCAGCATGCCATCACATCGACTTTGCAGAATGCGATACGCAACAACACTCTTGCGCAGGCGTTCCTCTTCTGCGGTCCGCGTGGCGTGGGCAAGACCACATGCGCACGTATCATGGCGAAAACTATCAACTGCTTGCATCCTACTGAGAATATGGAGGCATGCAACGAGTGTGAATCATGCGTGAGCTTCAACAACAACGCGTCGTTCAATATCTTCGAGCTTGACGCGGCATCAAACAGCGGCGTTGACGACATCCGCGCCCTCATCGACCAAGTGAGAATACCGCCTCAAATAGGTAAATATAAGGTGTATATCATAGACGAGGTGCACATGCTGTCGGGCGCGGCGTTCAACGCGTTCCTCAAAACCCTCGAAGAACCTCCGGCATACGCTAAGTTCATACTCGCTACAACAGAAAAACATAAAATACTCCCGACGATATTGTCGAGATGCCAAATATTCGACTTCAAACGCATCACCGTCGAGGATATCACCAAACATCTGCAGAACATCGCTGCAAAAGAAGGCGTGACGGCAGAGGAAGAGGCTCTCAACATCATAGCGCAAAAAGCCGACGGCGCACTCCGCGACGCCTTGTCGATATTCGACCAGATGGTGAGCTTCTCAGGAAACAATATCACATACAAAGACGTGATCAACAACCTCAACGTCCTTGATTATGAATATTATTTCGGCATGGTGGAAAATATCCTCGCAGGCGACATCAACTCTATGCTGTTGCTCCTTAACGAGGTGATAAACAAAGGCTTCGACCCCCAGAACTTCATCCAAGGCATGGCAAGCCATCTGCGTAACCTGCTTCTCGGTAAAGACCGTCGTGTCGTCGGACTTATGGAGGTGAGTGCACAGCTGAAAGAACGATACGCAAAACAGGCTGAACGCTGCTCAACGGACTTCTTGCTGAAAGCACTCGACCTCGCTAACGAATGCGACATCAATTTCCGAAACGCTAACAATAAACGACTGCATCTCGAGGTGGCACTGATGAAGATGGTGGGGAGTGTTGAGAGTGGAGAGTTGAGAGTTGAGAGTGGAGGGTTGAGAGTTGAGAGTGGAGAGTTGAGAGTTGAGAGTGGAGATAAGAGAGTTGAGAGTGGAGATAAGAGAGTTGAGAGGAGAGAGGTGAAGCCGGTTGTGAATCAGGGGAAGCCGGTTGTGAATCAGGGGAATGTGGTGCAGCGGATGAGACGGGCCGGAACGATTTCGATTCTTGATGAGGAACCTAAAAATACTGTGTCGGAGACTCCCGTAGAGGTGAAAAACAACCCTTTTACACAGGAGATGCTGACCGCGGCGTGGACGAAGTTCGTTGAGGCAAACAAAAATGTGTTGCCGAGCTTCGTGGCCGGCATCGGGAAATATCAACCTACGCTGAGTGATAATAACGAGATTCATTATGATGTGGATAATATGCTGGTTGTCAACAACATGGCTAATATCACCAAGCTTCGTGACCATCTGTCTGAACATCTTGGCAATAACCAGTTCACCCTCGTGCCTCATGTCATGGAGAAGCCTAAAGACGACGTCGCATACACCGACCGCAGCCGTTTTGAGATAATGGCACAGATGAATCCTAATGTCTTAACGTTAAAAAAAGGTCTCGGCCTTAATGTCGATATATGAGCTTTAAGAAATGGTTCGGCCGTAACTACCTCAAAATGAAAGGCTTCACCTTCGTGGGAAACTATCCCGCCGACGTGAGGAAAAGCATCATCATTGCCGCACCTCATACCAGCATAGAGGACTTCATAATAGGCCGCTGCTTCTTCTGGATGGAAGGTCGCGAGGTGAAATTCCTGATAAAGAAAGAGTTCTTCAAACCTGGCCTCGGCTGGCTCCTGAAAAAAATCGGAGGGATCCCGGTGGACAGAAGCCGCGGAAACAAAATGGTGGGCAAGACCGCCGCTGTGTTCAAACAATATGAACAGCTTCACGTCGTTATCACTCCCGAAGGCACCCGCAAACGCGTCGAGAGATGGAAACGCGGATTCTATTATATAGCGGAACTGGCGCATGTGCCTGTGGTTCTTGGATTTATAGACTATAAAACGAGAAAATGCGGCTACGGCCCTTCATTCGTCCCTTGCGGAGACTTCGACAAAGACTGGCCGATGATAGAGGATTTTTATCGCGGAATGCAAGGAAAAGTTAAAGGAAATTTCAATTTGGAATGATTTTTGATAGAGATTTTGATATGAAAAATAAATGGCTTACTGAGTTTAAAAGAAAGTTCAAGGTCGTGATAGTTCATCCTGAGACGTTGGAGGAAAAAAACGGTTTCAGCATGAGCAAGATGAAGTTTTGGACGCTGATACTGATTGGCGCGTTGATAATCATCACCTTGACGACATGCGTCATTTTCTTCACGAGGGTGAGAGAGCTTATCCCGGGTTACACCGACGTCACGCTCGACCGCCGTGTGTATGACATGGAACGCCGCGCCGACTCGTTGGGAATGGTGTTTCATCAAAATGATATCTATATCGAAAACCTTAAACGTATCATCAATGAGGAGGATTATGACGACGGCGATTTCATGACACACTCGGGAAACAACAAGAACACTATGGCTTTTTATGTCCCGATGAAAGGACTCGTAACTAACCATTTCAACAGCAAAAACAAACATTATGGCGTTGACGTGGTTGCACAGACCGACGCCGTCATCAAAGCGACCGCCGACGGCACCGTCATCTTCTCCGATTGGAGCGTCGAAAGCGGTAACGTCATTGTGATTCAACATGATAAACGCCTTGTCTCGGTTTACAAACATAACGCCTCGCTGATGAAACATGTGGGCGATGTGGTGAAAGCCGGCGATGTCGTCGCCATAGTGGGCGGCGGCGGAAGCACCTCCACCGGACCTCATCTGCACTTCGAGCTGTGGTTTAAAGGTAACCCCGTCAACCCCGAAGAGCTGATTTCTTTTGAAGGAAAATGAAAAATTCTGAGACAGTTACCAAATTTTTTAGTATCTTTGCAGTTTTAATTTTGTAATGTGAAATGACGGTTTTAATTAAGATAATACAACTTGTTTTAGCCCTTTCAATACTCGTGATAATACACGAATTCGGGCATTTTATGGCAGCACGCATATTTGGGGTGAGAGTTGAGAAATTCTATATGTTTTTCGACTGGAAATTCTCAATTGTCAGATTTAAGAAAATAAACGGCAAATGGAAATTCAAGTTTTTCTGCAAAAACGAGCCTGAAAAATACATCACTCACGAGCAAATCGACCCCGTCACCAAGAAAAAAGAATACACCTACGAGGCTGTTGACTTGAACACCTTGCCGGAAGACGACTGGCGCAGAGCCGAAGACAGCACGGAGTTCGGCCTCGGATGGGTGCCGCTCGGCGGATACTGCAAAATAGCCGGCATGATCGACGAGTCGATGGACCAGGCACAAATGGCACAGGAACCGCAACCGTGGGAGTTCCGCACCAAACCCGCATGGCAACGTCTTATCATCATGATAGGAGGCGTGTGCATGAACGTGCTGCTCGCCTTCGTCATTTATATCGGACTGATAGCAAGCTTCGGCGAACAATATGTCCCGACATCGGAAGTCAACAAATATGGCATCACGGTGGATAGCCTTGGATATAACCTCGGACTGCGTGACGGCGATAAGATATTGACGGTCAACGGAAACTATGTCGAGGATTTTAACCAGATCCCGATGCAGATGATCCTTGAAAACACCGAGTATATCGATGTGGAACGTGATGGCGAGACAGTGAGGGTGGAACTGCCTGACGACGCTGTTAATCAGCTGCTTAAAGCACATTCCGTGTTTATAGGCGCAAGGATGCCTTTCGTGGTGGGAGGCTTCTCCAACGGCTCTTACGCCCAGAAAGCCGGCGTACTCGAAAACGACCGGATAATAGGCATCAACGAGACGGAGACACCTTATTTCCAAGACTTTAAAGACATCATCGGTGATTACAGGGACAGCGATGTCGATTTGTGGGTTGTGAGAGACGGCGACACTCTATCTGTCGTGACACACGTGGGCGGCGACGCCACCATAGGAGTGTATGCCGCACAGACACTTGAGGTGTCAACAAAAGAATACACCTTCTGGCAGTCGATACCGCAAGGTTTCAAAAAGACAGGCAAGGAACTGAGCGACTACTGGAAACAGCTGAAACTCATATTCAAGCCAAGCACAGGCGCATACGAGAACCTCGGAGGCTTCATCACCATCGGGAGCATCTTCCCCGACAAGTTTATATGGTCGCAGTTCTGGCGTATGACAGCCTTCCTCTCCATCATCCTCGCCGTGATGAACATCCTCCCTATACCCGGTCTCGACGGCGGACATGTCCTCTTCCTCATCTGGGAAGTGGTGACAGGCCGCAAACCAAGCGATAAATTCCTCGAAAGAGCTACGACAATAGGATTCATCTTCCTGCTGATCCTTGTCATCTATGCCAACGGCAACGATATTCTGAGGCTCTTCAGATGACTTATTAATATAATAAGGTGTTGAAAAAGTGTTGATAAATACAATAAAACAATTAGCGGAACGTTGTAAAAAGACATCATTTTTTTAAATGTATAGGATAAAACACATATTGTTATTGGTGGTCGTAGTGATGACGATGGGTGCCGCTCATGCGCAGCAGGTGCCTATTTTCACCAATTACAGTGATTCTTATGCTGTTATAAATCCGGGTTTTTACGGGATGAGCGAGGGCGTGAATGCCATGGGAATATATCGCAACCAGTGGTCGGGCTTCAAGGATGACGTCACGGGGACGGTGGTGTCGCCTGTCACGTTTTTGGCGTCAGCCGACATGCCTTTCAAGGTGTTGGGAGGCGGCTTGGGACTGTCGTTGATGAGAGACCAGATAGGTATTGAGAGCAATATAGCGTTAAATCTCGGATATTCGTATCATCTCGACCTCGGCGCCGGGACGATGGGCATCGGATTGGCATTCAGCCTGAACAACAGAAGCGTCGATTTCTCAAAGGCTAAACCGTTGAACGACAATGACCCTGTGATCCCGACAAAAGAACAGAACGATATGCTTGTCGATGTCAACCTCGGTTTTTATTATCTCGTGCCGGAGACGTTTTATGTGTCGCTGTCAACCACAAGCCTCTTGCAGTCGAAAGGCAAGGCACTGGAAGGGAAATCATCGACGAGTGCCAGTTTCGTGGGCGACCGGACATTCTACCTCGCGGCAGGTTACGAATATCAATTTCCGGATCCGAAGTTCAAGCTGAACCCCTCGATGATGCTGCTGAGCGACATCGCCTCAACACAAATCAACGTCAGCGCGCGACTTTGGTACAATAATCAGTTCAGTTTTGGCGTTAACTACAGGTACCAAGAGTCGGTTGACCTTTTGGTAGGCTTTATGATAAAAGGAGTGCAGATTAACTATGCATACGATATAAACACGATGGGATTGGGCATTGCGGGCTCACACGAAGTCTCGGTGAGCTATTGCTTTAAAGTTGATCTTGAAAAATCTCCACGTATTTATCGGAGTATCAGATACTTATAAACAAAAAACACGGATTGTTGATAAATAATATACATTTTTTATAAATTATAATAAAAAAATATTTATTTTTGGGGTGCCTTTTTGGAGGCGTCTTTTAACCGAGGAGAGAAATAAAAATATGACTATAAAAAAGATGAGAAAAATTCTGTTAATAAGCTTAGTATCACTGATTTTGGCAGGATGTGGCAGAAGCAGCAACGGCGAATTGGTCGGCGTCAGAAAAACCAAACCTTTTTATCAGCCCGACCCTTACGGTATGCGGTTTATCCCTCAGGGATATTTTACAATGGGTGCCGGCGCACAAGACATTACAGCTGGCAACCTGACGCAAACCAAGTCGGTGTCAGTGGCGTCATTCTTTATGGATGAGACCGAAATCACAAACAACGAATACCGTGAGTTTGTGTATTATGTGAGAGACTCCATAGCGAGAATAATGCTGGCAGAGAATGGTTTCACCGAATATCAGGTCACTCAGAGCAGGAAGGGCGTGCAATATGAAAACCCCATCATCAACTGGGATGAGAAAATCAACTGGCATAGTGATGACCCGCAATATGTGTCGGCTCTTGAAGACCTGTTCCTACCCGAAAACGAGCGTTTCGCGGGCAGAAAAGAGGTGGATGCCAGAAAACTCATCTATCATTACAGCTGGATTGACCTCAGAAGCGCGGCAAGGAAAGAGTTCAAGGATGATGGCGGCTACGACTACCGTCAGGGAGCGTTTGCCAACCGTCCTCAAGGCATGAACGACCGTTCATTGTATATCCATAATGAGGATATCAACGTTTATCCCGACACCTTGGCGTGGATATACGATTACGCGTACTCTTTCAACGACCCGTTGACAGAGCATTACTTCTGGCATGAGGCATACGACAACTATCCTGTGGTGGGTGTCACGTGGACACAGGCGAAGGCGTTCTGTGTGTGGCGCACCAACAAGCTGAACAGCTATTTGATGAAACACGGCAGCAGAAACACTATGGCGGAGTTCCGTCTCCCCACCGAGGCAGAATGGGAATGGGCGGCACGCGGCGGTAACCAGTTGAACCCTTATCCTTGGGGCGGCCCTTATACACGTAATGAACTCGGCTGCCTGTTGGCTAACTTCAAGCCCTTGCGCGGTAATTATATCGCCGACGGCGGTCTGGCGACTCTTATGGTGGCTCACTTCCCCTCAAACGGCTGGGGATTATATGACATGGCAGGTAATGTGGCCGAATGGACATTGAGCGCCTTTGACCCGGCATCGTATAACTTCACCTGGGATATGAACCCCGACTACCAATATAACGCAGTTAACGACGACGACCCGGCAATGAAGAGAAAAGTGGTGCGCGGCGGCTCATGGAAAGACATAGCATATTATCTGCAAGTGGATACCCGCGCATACGAGTATCAGGATACGGCAAGATGCTATATCGGATTCCGCTGCATACAGCCATATCTCGGCAGAAATAAAGGTGATAATCCTTCAAAAGTCACACGTTTGAAGTAATAACTGGAATATTGACAAACAAAAAATTAACTTAAAATTATTTATCATGAAATTTAGCGAATTAGTAGAAAGCAAGGGTTACAAAAACTTTATGGCAAAACTTTATGGTTTTGGCGCGGCAATCGTTATGATAGGTGCTCTGTTCAAATTGACGCACTGGGACTTCGGTATCAACGGTCTGCCTAACTATATGTTGACTGCCGGTTTGGTGACAGAGGCGATTATCTTCATATTTTCAGCATTCGAGCCGCTGCACGTCGAACCGGACTGGAGCTTGGTTTACCCTGAGATGTGGGACTTATATCACGGAAACGGCGACGCTAAGGCGATAAAACCGGCCGAAGGCGTAACAAGAAACGTCACCACCAAGAATAGCAATGACATCATAACAGAGAAACTCGATGAGATGTTTGAGAAAGCCAACATCAATTCATATACGTTGGAGAGACTCAGCGCAGGCTTGAACAAACTTGGTGAAAACGCAGGCAAGATCGCCGATGTGAGCGAGGCTGTGGCCGCCACAAGCAACTATACCAAGGCTATGAACAAGGCTTCGGAGTCGGTGAAAGCCCTTGATGAACAAATGGCTAAATCGACGACGGGAACAGCGGAGCTCTCCGACATCAACAAGAAGTTGAACGACACCATGTATCTTTATATTGAGAAGATTAACGCTTCAGCATCATCAACAGAAAATTTGAATCACCAACTAACCGACATGTCGAAACGCATGACCGCGATGAACACGGTTTACGGTAATATGCTCAATGCAATGAATGTCAAGGCTTGACGTGTGTTTTGTTAATTAAAATTAGTATTAATCCTAAGAAAATAACAAGAAAATGTCAGGAGCTAAAGAAACACCGAGACAGAAAATGATCGGTATGATGTATTTGGTCTATACCGCATTGTTGGCCATGAATGTCTCCGCCGATATTCTTGATGCTTTCACTTTGGTGAGCGATGGTCAACAGAAGACAAATACAAGCATTGAGATGAAGATTAACAATCAGTACGATGCGTTTGAGGAGCAATACAACAAGGAACAGGCCAAGACTCAGGTGTATTGGGACAAAGCCTTGGAAATCCGCGAGAAAACAGACGAGATGGTCAATTACGTTGAAAACGAAGTGATACTTCCGATGTTGCTTGCCGTGGAGAAAGAGGAGTCGTTGGAAGGGCTTTTGCAGTCCAAAGACCCGTCAAAACCGATAATTAGGAATGCGGAAAGGCTAAAATCCAATAACAGACGAGTTTTTTACGAGGTGGAGCTTGCCAATTGTGATGGCAAAGACAATACGGACGCGCCTATAAGCTTGATGATAAACAACAACAGAGCTGCTGAATTGAAACAAAAAATCAAGGAGTATCGTGAGTTTATCGTTAACAATATGGTAGATGCAGGCATAAAAGACTATAACAGCCGCGTTGGTCTGCTTACGGATGTTGACCATGACGGCAACCCGATAAAGTTCTATAATGCGAACAAAGAGGAGATAGACTGGGAAAGAAAGAATTTCGAACATGTAGTGTTTGCCGCTGAAATCGCCATTCTCAACCAAATTGTAGGCGAGATACAGACAACGGAATACGATGCCGTCTCCACTTTGATGTCGAGAATAGGTGCCACCGACTATAAGTTCAACAAATTGCAGGCAAGAGTCATCGCGAAGAGCGACTATGTCATCCAGGGACAGGATTATGAGGCGGAAGTGTTCCTTATGGCATCCGACACGATGCGTAATTTCGACGCCAAATATATCCTTGGCACTAACAACTTTACTGATAAAGGCGACGTGAAGACAGTGAGGAGTCAAGGCGGTATAGTGAGGCTGAAACTCCCGGGAAATAAGATAGGACAACAGGACTTCGCAGGCGTTGTGGAAATGACAAATCCTGAGACCGGCGACACCGAATACCATAACTTCAACGCGTCGTATATGGTGGCACAACCTTCAGCCACAATAGCTCCGACAAAGATGATGATTATGTATCAAGAGCTTAAGAACCCTATCTCAGTGTCGGCTCCGGGCTTCTCGAACGATGAAATCATGGTCAATGTGGAAGGTGGTGTCCTGACAAAAGACAAAGGTGCCGGAAATTACTTCGTTGAGGTGAACAAAGGTGCGAAAATCGTCAAGGTCAGAATATCGACCAAACAAAACGGCTCGATATTGTCGCTCGCCACACAGGAATTCCGTGTGAAACCTGTGCCAAACCCTGTGGTTAACATCGGCGGCTATATCGTTGGCGGCAAATACGACAAGGAGGAAATCTTGGCGGCAGGTCGTATCGCGGCCTCTATGAAGGATTTCGATTTTGAGGGATATAACTTTACCGTTGATTCTTATATGGTATCAACATATAGAGGAACTTTTATTGATAAAAAGAATGTTGGACAGTATTTTTCAGACGAAGTCAAGTCTATCATCAGCAACGCGAGAACCGGACAGAAAATTTCATTTGAGGATATCATGGTGAGAAGTCCTAAAGGCGAGTTGAGAAATATGGGTTCAATAGCTATAGTAATTAAATAATTATGAAAAAATCAGGTGTAATAATCGCGATTTTGACTCTTTTGTTGCTTGTTGACGCGACAAAAGCATCGGCGCAGAAGAAAATCATCCCGTATCCGGATGTCAGAGAAACGGATGTGATGTGGAAAAAAAGAATATGGCGAGAAATCGACTTCCGTCAGAAGATGAATCTGCCGTTCTATTATCCCATTGAGAGTCATGATGGTGACAGAAGCTTCATCAATGTGATACTGGATGCTTTGAAAGAAGGCAGGATACAAGCTTACGAGGTGACATCGACGGGAGAGCTGAACAAACCGGTTCCATATTCAAAACTCATAACATCACTCGACACGGAGAGACAGCAAAATCAGTATGACGATAACGGCAACTTTACCGGAACCAAGACTATCACAATCGCATTCAAGCCTGAGTCGGTGACGCGCCTGCGTATCATGGAGGAATGGTATTTCGACAACAAGAGGAGTCAGATGTTGGTGAAAATCTTGGCGTTGTGTCCCGTTAACATGAGAGAGGTTGACTCATTGCAGAAGCCTAACGAGCTGTTTTGGATAAAGTTTGACGACAGCACACGCGTGGTGTTGTCGGAGGCTCCGTTCTACAACAGAAACAACTTGGCGGCGCGTATGTCGTATGATGATGTGTTTTGGAAACGATATTTTGACAGCTATATCTACAAGGAAGACAACGTTTACGACAGAGACATCAGCAGCTATGCTAACGGCGTGGATGCCATGTATGAGTCGGACCGCATCAAACAAGAGATTATTGATTTCGAGCAGAATGTTTGGGAGTACTAATTAGTATAGAGTATAGAGTATAGAGTAGGGAGTAGAGATAGTTCTACTCCCTGATATTTAGGGTGTTATCTACATTCCAATGAGGCTTTAAGTTCTTCATATCCGGGTTTGCCGAGGAGGGCGAACATATTTTTTTTATATGCTTCGACACCCGGTTGGTTGAATGGGTTCACCTTGAGCATATATCCGCTCAGTGCGCAACCGATTTCAAAGAAATAAATCAATTGTCCGAGTATGTTGGCGTCGATTTCCGGCACCACGATGCGGATATTCGGCACGCCGCCGTCGGCATGAGCGAGTATGGTGGCTTTTTCGGCGGTTTGGTTCACCTCGGTGAGCCGGCGGCCGGCGATGTAGTTCAATTGGTCGAGGTTGGCTTCGTCGCGTGGGATACGCAACTCGTTGGCGGGATTTTCGACGCTTATGACAGTTTCCATGAGGTTACGGAGACCTTCTTGAATATACTGTCCCATTGAGTGCAAATCGGTGGTGAAAGTGACGCTTGCTGGGAAGATGCCCTTGCCGTCTTTGCCTTCGCTCTCGCCGTAGAGCTGTTTCCACCACTCGCTGAAGTAGCACAGGCGAGGCTCGTAGTTCACCAGAATCTCGTTGGTCTTGCCGGCGTGATACAAAGCTTGGCGAGCTGTGGCATATTGAGCTGCGACGTTGTTGTTGTCCTGAGTGTCAAGGCAATAGCGTTCCATGAGCTGAGCACCTTTTACGAGTTGCTCGATATCGACGCCGGCCATGGCGATAGGCAGCAGTCCTACAGGTGTCAGCACTGAATAACGTCCTCCGACGTCGTCAGGCACCACGTAGGTTTTGTAGCCCTCGCTGTCGGACAGCACCTTCAGAGCGCCTTTTGCCTTGTCGGTGATGGCGACGATACGTGTACGGGCCTCCTGTTTGCCGTATTTCTTCTCGATATGGTTTTTCAGGATGCGGAACGCCACGGCAGGCTCGGTGGTGGTACCCGACTTTGAGATGACGGTCATTGAATAGTCCTTGTCGTCCAACAGTTTGATGAGGTCGTGCATGTAGTCTTCGCTCATGTTATGGCCTGCATAGACTATTTTCGGGTTTCCTGTGTCGATGAGCTGCGCGAAATGGTTGCTCAGTGCCTCGATGACCGCTCTCGCGCCGAGGTAGGAGCCTCCGATGCCTATCACGACAAACACTTCGGATTTCTTGCGAAGCTCCTCAGCTTTTTGCTTGATATCTTCGATGAACCCGGGTGTTATCGAGGATGGCAGGTTGACCCAGCCGAGGAAGTCGTTGCCGGCTCCGGAACGTGAATAGATGGTATTGAAAGTGTCAGAGACTTGTTTTTTGTACGCATCTAATTGATTATCAGAGACAAAGCCTTTGATGTGATTTAATTCAACTTTAATGTCAGTCATGATTATTATGTTTAAATTTCTGCGAAGATACAAAATATTCTTATACAAACAAAGAAATATGCAAAAAAAGAGACCGTCTCTTGAGCGGAGACGGTCTCCAGAACCAAAAACCAAAATTTATGAAACCTTTTACGAACAATGTAAATTCTCCGGATGGAGAACTATGGATGTACATCGTTACGCACTGCAAAAATACAACTTTTTTTAATATGAAGTAAAAAAAATTTAAGATTTCTTGCAAATTTTTGAAAAAAAAGTTAAAAATGATTAAGAATGAATGATTTAAGATGAAAAAAAAATTAAAAATTTTTTAAATATCTATTTTTGTAATACACAAATATATTAAATATGGTAACACATTTAAAAATTCTTTTGGCGGAGCAAGACAAGGATATCGCTTCCATAACAAAAAATTACCTTGTCTTGCATGGATATTCCATTGTATTATGTTGTAACGGTGAGGAAGCGTTGGAGCTTTTCATCAACGACAGGCTCGACTTCATACTTATTGATGTCGCGATTCCGGTGGTCAACAGTTTTGATTTGGCGTCGGAGATTAGGAAGAGGGACAAGGAGATTCCTGTGATGTTCATTGGCACAGATACCCGTCAGACTGACATAATAAGAGCGTTTAACGCCGGTGCCGATGATTTCATCTCGTGTCCTTTCAGCATGGAGGAACTCGGTGTACGCATCGAGGCAATAAACAAAAGAACCAAAACCAATGAGATACGTCAGCGTGTTTTCAATTTCGGCCGATATACCTTAGATACGTTTCATCATGCGTTGATTCTCAATGGAAAAGAGAAACGGCTGACCAACAAGGAGTTAGAGCTGTTATATCTTTTTTGCGAGTATTCCAACAGGGTGGTGGAGCGGTCGTTGGCACTACAGCGAGTATGGAACACCGAGAACTATTTCAGTGCGCGCAACATGGATGTTTATATCAAGAGGCTGCGAAATATGTTGTGTGAAGACCCTAATGTGAAGCTTGAGAATGTTCATGGAGTAGGCTACAAGCTTGTGGTGACGTGACGTCATCTGTCGCGATAGGACGAAAGAGGAAACCTGAGTTTGTTTTCAAGTTCCAGCACAGGTATATTAATGGAGGCAGGAGGCAGAGATAAAGTGTTGTCTGTCAATATTTTCCAGAAGACATCGGAGTTAGGGCCCTTATCAGTGTTGGTTAAGATTATCAAGGTGCGGTCGTTGTTTTTGTCGATCAAGAAGAACGAGCGGTAAGCTTTCCACCAGCCGTAGTGATAATAACAGCCCGGGTACTTACGGGAGATACGCCAACCAAATCCGTAATTGTCTTTTCTCTTGGAATACCTTGGACTTCCCGGGACGAATGCCTCATTTTGAATGGAATCGGGTACGAGCAGGCCATAGTCGATGGCGACCTTGAAACGGTACATGTCTTCGACATTGGAAAACATTATCTTATCGCCTTTGACTCCGTTGAGATATTCGTTTTGAGCTTGTTTGGGACGTCGGCGCCCCACATAATATCCCTGGATGCAGTTTGGAAGATACAACGACACCAATGTGTCGGTAGGCATGTCGTAGATATAGGAGTCGTACATTCCGACAGGGTCGAAGACGTCGTCGCGCATGAAGCTGACGAACGACTTGCCGGAGACGCGTTCCACTATGCTCGCCAGCAACGCGTAGTTCACATTGCAATAATGGAATCCGTTGTCGGGCTTGAAATACGGGGCGGGCTTGTATTTGATGTAATATTCAATCATGTCGTCGTTGGTAAAGGGCTTTTTCCTGTCAGGCCAGTAGGTGTCGGCCAAGGTCTCGTAACGCGACAGTCCCGAGCGGTGTGTCAGAAGCATCCGTGTGGTGATGCCATCGTAAGGGAACTCAGGGATGTATCGTTTGATATCCACATCATAATCAATGAGTCCGCGCGAGTGGAGAATCATTATTGCCTCAGCGGTGAACATCTTCGACACCGAGCTGAGCTGATAGACGTCGTCGTTGACAATCTCGCCTTTACGCGTACGCAGATTCCTCACGCCATACGATTTCTCAAACACTATGCGCCCCTGTTCGGCAAACAGGACGGTGCCGTTAAACGTCGTTGTTTTTCTCAGATTTTGAAAAGTCTTGTCAAGTTGCGACGCTTTTTTGTCAATAAAAGGCTTGTCAAGGTCGATGAAAATGGAGTCAACATTTACAGAAGGCCATTTTTCAACGTCTTTCATGTCATAATGCCCTTTATTTTTTGATGAGCAAGAGAGTAAAAACACTACAAAAAAGCAAAACAGCAACCTTGTTTTCATATAATTGAAAAAATTATCCTGCAAATATAGTAAATTTTTGTAATTTTGCACCCTTAATTTCATTATATGTTTCAAGATTTCGATTTAAATCCAGCCATCCTAAGAGCTGTTGAAGAGTTAGGATTCAAGGAGCCGATGCCGATACAGGCCGAGGTGTTGCCGATATTATTATCACAACGCACTGATTTAGTGGGACTTGCGCAGACGGGAACAGGTAAGACCGCTGCTTTCGGCTTACCGCTTTTGCAGAACATCGACCCGAAGAACCGCAGTGTGCAGGCGTTAGTGTTATGTCCGACGCGCGAGCTGTGCATGCAGATCACGAAAGACCTGCTCAGCTATGCCAAATACATTCCCGAGGTTCTCATCGTGCCGGTTTACGGCGGAGCGAGCATAGAGCTGCAGTTCAAGAGTCTCGCCAAGAAACCGCAGATAGTGGTGGCGACACCGGGACGATTGCAGGACATGATACGCCGCAACCGTATCGATTTCAGCAACGTACAGTGGATGGTACTCGACGAGGCCGACGAGATGCTCGACATGGGATTCCAGGAAGACGTTGACGCCATTTTGGAATATATGCCTGAAGACAAGAACACCTTGCTGTTTTCAGCCACGATGCCTGCCGAGGTGGAGCAGATTCTCAACAAATACATGAAAGAGCCGGTGCGCATCAGCATAGGGCAGAAAAACTCCGGCACCGCCAATGTGCGACATAACTATTATATGATAAAGGCCAGTGACCGATACCTCGCCTTGAAACGTCTAATCGATTATTACCCGTCGATTTACGGTATCGTTTTCTGTCGCACGAAACTGGAGACACAGGAAGTGGCCGACAACCTCATCCACGACGGATACAACGCTGCTTCGTTGCATGGCGACCTCTCGCAGGCGCAACGCGACCTCGTGATGAACCATTTCCGTCAGGGATTCATACAGATTTTAGTGGCCACCGACGTCGCGGCAAGAGGCTTGGATGTCAACAATTTGACACATATCATTAATTACAACCTCCCCGACGACATCGACACATACGTGCACCGCAGCGGCAGGACAGGACGCGCCGACAAGACGGGCATCTGCATCAGCCTCGTGCACCAGAAAGAAAAATATAAGATAAAAGCCATAGAGAAACAGCTCGGACGGCCGATGGAACGCTCGCTCATCCCGACAGCACAGCAAGTGTGTGAGAAACAACTGTTCCGCCATATCGACAACCTTGAAAAAGTAGATATCATGCGCGATGACATCGACGACTACCTGCCGGTGGTGTTCAAAAAACTCAGCTGGCTCACAAGAGAAGAGCTGATAACACGCGTCGTGGCACTGAATTTCAACAGGTTCCTTGATTATTACAAAGATGCGAAAGACCTGAATATCGATGAAAACGCCGGCAAGGAGAAGAAAGAAAAGAAAGACAAGAAGACGCACGACGACTCACACATGGTCCGGCTCTTCTTCGGAATGGGCAAGCGCGACCACATCAAGCCTAACTCGTTGATAGGCAAAATCAACGACGTGACAGGCACCAAGAATATCGAAATAGGACACATCGATTTGATGGAGAATTTCTCGTTTGTGGCCGTTGACGGCGCAAAGGCACAGTTTATTGTCGATTGCTTCGCCGACCCGACAAAGAATACTGAGGGAATACGTGTTGAAATCACTACAGGAGAGCCGAAAGAGAAAAACGAGAGGAAATCACGCGACAATTTCCATGAGGAACGCAGGCATCGCGACCATGACGAGGAGAGACATGAGCGTCGCAGCAGGAAAGAGAGCCGCGGCAACGACAAAAAAGACAAACGGGACAAGAGAGGAAAGTCAGCAAAAAAAGACAAGAAAGATAAGAAAAAACATTCAAAAGAGAAAGAGAGACCGGAGATGAAGACCGGAAGGAGATACAGATATTAGCTGATACTTTGATTATTAGCGTTTGAAAATAAATCTGAACGATTTCGCCGGAAGGCGACAGAAAAAACATAACACATTGAGATACAACGACATTGAAATCATGGCGCCGGTGGGCTCTTACGAGGCGTTGGCGGCTGCGATACAGGCGGGAGCCGGAAGTGTGTATTTCGGCATAGGGAAACTCAACATGCGCTCGAAATCGACAAAAAACTTCACCCTCGACGACCTGCACGTCATCTCCGAGACATGCCACAAACATGGAGTGAAGAGCTACGTGACAGTGAATACCGTGGTTTTCGATGAGGAAATAGACGAGATGCACGCCCTTTTGGATGCCATCAAAGCTAATGACATCTCCGCCATCATAGCCTCCGACCAGAGTGTGATACAATATGCACGAAAGATAGGCGTAGAGGTTCATATGTCAACACAGTGCAACATCACCAATATTGAGGCGGTGAAGTATTACTCGCAGTTTGCCGATGTGATGGTGACGGCGCGCGAACTCAACATCAACCAGGTGAGGCATATCACCGAAGAGATTGAGCGTCAGCATATTACTGGACCGGGCGGCGAGCTTGTTAGGATTGAGGTGTTTTGTCACGGAGCCTTGTGCATGGCGGTGTCGGGCAAGTGTTATCTGAGTCTGGACAATTTCGGGACGAGTGCCAACCGTGGTGCCTGCGTGCAACCATGTAGGCGCGGATACGAGGTCACCGACCGCGACAAAGAGATAACGTTAGCCATTGAGAATGAATATATTATGTCGCCGAAAGACCTCTGCACGCTGCCATTCTTGGATAAAGTCTTAGCAGCGGGAGTGAGGGTGCTTAAGATTGAAGGCCGCGGCCGCTCGCCGGAATACACCAAGGTGACGGTGGGTGTCTATCGTGAGGCCGTTGACGCCATCAACGCAGGCACTTTCACCGAAGAGAGAGTCGGACAATGGACCGAACGTCTGCGAAGCGTATATAACCGCGACTTCTGGGACGGCTATTATCTCGGCAGGAAAATGGGCGAGTGGACAAAAAAATACGGCTCGCAAGCCACCAAGACAAAGCTTTTCATAGGCACCGTCACCAATTTCTTCGCGAAGATAAACGTGGCGGAGATAAGGATGGAGACACATGAACTCAATGTTGGCGACGACATCATGATAATAGGGCCGACGACAGGCGTTTACGAGGACACGGTGAAGGAGATTCGTGTAGATTTGCTGCCCGTGAAACAGACTGTCAAAGGGGAGCTTTGCTCCATTCCGGCGCACGACATAGTGAGGAGAGGCGACAAGGTTTACAAGGTTATTGAAGCAATAGAAGACGATGCAACACTTTAATTTACATACACATAGCACTTATTCCGACGGCAAGTCGCCTATGGAGGACACCATAGAGGAAGCCATCCGGCAAGGCATGCACACTCTCGGTTTCTCCGACCACTCCAGCGTGCCGTTCGACAGTCGCGTCTCGATTCCGATGGACAAAAACGACGAGTACGTCGCTCATCTTAAAGAGTCGAAAGACCGATATTCAGGTAAAATAGACATCTTGTCATCGATGGAAATGGAGTTTATCCCGGGCATCGTGGTCGATTTTGACAAAATTAAAGACAAGTATAATCTCGACTACCTCATCGGCTCGGTGCATTTAGTGGGTAAAAGCCCTGATACTCTGTGGTTTATCGACGGAAAGAGCGTGGAGCCGTATGACGAGGGCTTGCAAAAATACTTCGGAGGCGACATAAAAAAAGGGGTGCGCGCCTATTTCGACCAGGAAAACGAGATGATTGAGACCGAAAAGTTCGACATCATCGGGCATTTCGACAAGGTGAAGATGAACTCGCGCGGACGTTATTTCCAGGAAGACGAGAAATGGTATCGCGACATGGTTTTTGAGACGCTCGACCTCATCAGGCAGCACGATTTGATAGTGGAAATCAACACACGAGGGCTTTACAAGCAGCGTTACAACGGATTTTATCCTTCGGCATGGCTTCTGCCTCGCATGAGAGAGCTTGACATTCCGGTCGTTATCAGCTCTGACGCGCATCAATATTGGGAGCTGACGTACTTCTTCAAAGAGGCGGAAGAGGCGTTGAGAAACGCCGGATACAAGGCGATGATGTGCTTCAGAAACGGCAAGTGGGAGGCGGAAGAACTGTGATTTTTCCGTGATTTTGGCAGTATATTGTTTTTTTTCTTATTTTTGTGGCAAAATATTTATTATGAACACTTTAATTTTCATATTAGCGATTCTGCCGGTTGTCGTTTTGGCGGCTTACATCTACAAAAAAGACAAATACGAGAAAGAGCCTTTCTCCATGCTGATGCTGGCGTTTTTCCTCGGGATGCTGGCAATCCCGATGGATTTGTACGTCGTGGCCATCATCAATGTGATGATACCGGGCGGCACGGTGTTTTATGAGGCCTTTTTCGAGGCCGGCATTCCTGAGGAATTATGCAAATGGTCGCTGTTTATGCTCGTGATATGGCGCAACAAGAACTTCAACGAGATGTTCGACGGCATCGTATATGCCTGTTTCATCGGGTTAGGCTTCGCATGTATAGAAAATATCATGTATGTGTTCGGCACAGAAGACTACTTCTCCGCGTTCAACACCGGCGTGATGAGGGCACTGCTCTCCGTGCCGGGTCATTTCCTCTTCGCCGTGATAATGGGATATTTCCTCGGAATGGCGAAATTCAAACCCCAAGAACGTGGCAAGTACCTGACACTCAGCCTCGTATGCCCTATGATAGCTCACGGTCTCTTCGACTACCTGCTGATGCTGTCGTCGGCGTTCTCCGAAAACAACATCGAATGGATGGGCTCGCTGCTTTACCTTTTGTTCCTCTATCTCGACATCAAAATGTGGAAAATCGGGACAAAGCAGATTGCCAAGATGCAGGAGGAGACTCGCATTGAACATAACAACGAAACTTTCAGAAAAATATTCAAATCTTAATAAAATGAAGAAATTATTTTTATCTATCACATTGATTGTCAGCGTTTTATGCGCTAAAGCCGACGAAGGCATGTGGCTGCCGTACAACCTCAGCGGCCAGAGTCTTTACGAGATGCAAAAGCTTGGATGCAAGCTTACCGCCGAACAGATTTTCAACCTAAACCAGGCAAGCTTGAAAGACGCCATTGTACAGTTTGGCGGCGGATGCACCGGCGAGCTTATCTCCCCGGAAGGCCTTCTGCTCACCAACCATCACTGCGGTCTGAGCTATGTGCAGAAACACGCCACCGTGGAGCACGACTACCTCACCGAGGGCTTCTGGGCTCACAGCAAAGCCGAAGAACTGCCGAATCCCGGTCTGACAGTGTCGTTCCTCATCAATGTGGAGGACGTGACGGAGGCGGTACTCGACAGCGTCACCAATGAAGAGACACGCAGCAAAGTCATCAATGGAAATATAAAAAAGATTATCAAAGAGCGTAAGGGTGAGCGTGACGTGACAATAGAGATTGTGCCGTTCTACTCCGGTAATCAATATATTATGTTTGAATATGATGTGTATCGCGACGTGCGTCTCGTGTGCTGCCCGCCATGGGGTATCGGAAAATATGGAGCCGACACCGACAACTGGACTTGGCCTCGGCACAAAGGCGACTTCAATATCTTCAGGGTTTATACCGACAAAGACGGAAGACCGGCGAAATATAGCGAAGACAACATCCCGATGCAGTCGAAACACTTCCTTCCGATAAATATAAAAGGTGTGCATCAGGGCGACTATGCCATGATTTTGGGCTATCCCGGCTCAACAGACAGATACTCAACATCTTACACGGTGAAAAACATCATAGAGTCGGAGGCTCCGGGCTATATCAACTGCCGTACCACCAAGCTCAATGAGTATCGCAAACACATGGACGCCGACCAAGAGGTGTTTATCAAATACGCATCAAAACAAGCCGGCGTGTCGAACTATTGGAAATATTTCATCGGACAACAGAAGCAACTTGTGCGTAACCATGTGTACGACAGAAGGTTAGAACAAGAGAAAGACTTTATGGCATGGATGTTCGAGGACCCGTCACGCCAAGCGGAATATGGCGACATATTCGACGGTATCAAGGAGAAATGGGAGATACTCGACGACATCATGATGCCGATGACATATCTGCGCGAAGCGGGATGGAACGGCGGCGAGGCAGTGGCAGCATCACGTAGATTCATGAAAATCAATAACTTGATAAAAGAAAAGGCATCGAAAGAAGATATTGAGAAGGCGATGGAACCCCTGAAAGAACAGGTCGCGACATTCTTCAAGGACTATGACAAAGACCTCGACAAAGACGTCACCATCGCGCTGCTCAACCTTTTCTATAAAGACATCGACAGATATGTGCCATCGATGATTGCGGAAATAGGCGACAAAAACAATGGCGACTTCACGGCATGGGTGGAGAAAGCCTTCAAAAAATCTATCTTCGTTGACCGAGACAAACTTGAGAAATGGCTTGCAAAACCTAAGAAACTCGACAAAGACCCTATTTTCGCCATGGCGATGAATATCATTGACGAATATAACAATGTTGTTATACCTCTTTATCGTGAGGCGGCTCTCGTGGGCGATAAAGGCGAGCGTCTCTACATGAAAGGTCTCATGGAGATGCAGAATGAGCGCGACTTCTATCCTGACGCCAACTTCACCATGCGTCTCACTTACGGCACGGTGGAGCCGTACAAAGGTGCTGATGCCGTCAACTACAATTATTACACCACCATGGACGGCGTGATGGCGAAATATGTGCCAGGCAACTGGGAGTTCGACATCCCGCAGGACGTGCGCGACCTCGCCGAGGCACGCGACTATGGCCGCTACGCTGACGAAAACGGCGACCTCGTGGTGAACTTCATCACTACCAACGACATCACAGGCGGAAACTCAGGAAGCCCGGTGATAAACGGCAACGGCGAGCTTATAGGTCTCGCTTTCGACGGCAACTGGGAGGCTATGAGCGGCGACATCATGTTCGAACAACAGGTGCAACGCACCATCTGCATGGACGCGCGCTATCTACTGTGGTGCTTAGAGAAAGTGGGGAAAGTGGAGAATGTTGTAGGAGAGATGGTGATTGTGGAGTAATCCTTTTAGTTTAGAGTTGAGAGTTGAGAGTTTAGAGTCAGTTTTTTAGTTTAGAGTGAGGTTGTCATTTCGACCGGAGCGAAGCGGAGTGGAGACCTGAGCGAAGCGAAAGCATTCACCTTTGGTGAATAAATCTTTAGAGTAAAGAGTAGAGAGTAGGGGGGATAATATTATGTTATGAGAAAAATATTGCTATTGACGTTATTGATGGTTTGTGTCTCTTTGCAGGCGAATAATCCGAAAAAAGAGACACAGAATGATTCGTTGCAAGCCCATAAAAAAGGCTGGAATATTGGTGCTGTGCCGGGCATAACCTACGACAACGACAAAGGCCTGACCTACGGTCTGACGGCTAATATTTTCAATTACGGCAACGGCGAGGATTATCCCAACTACCGCCATTTCGTTTATGCCGAAGGCTCGTATTCCACCAAGAAAGTGGGTACTTACAGGCTTTTCTTCGAGTCGGACAACGTCATTAGAAATCATAAGCTTTGCGCCGATTTCTCATATCTTCCTGACGCCATGAATGATTTTTACGGCTTCAACGGCGGACAGAGCGTCTATCATCGCGAATGGGAAGAAAAAGGTGCCGAGGGTTTCCTGAACCACGCTTTTTACCGCCATAAATCGAATCTTTTGCGTGTGGCGGCCGACATAAGAGGCCGTATCTCGAGCGAATTTTATTATTACAGCGGCATCGGACTGTTGGGTTATGAGGAGGGACGCGTACATCTCAGCTCAGCTTATGACACTGAAAATCAGATGGAATTGTTTGAGCTGTACCGCCAGTGGGGACTTATCTCCGATGCCGAACAGTTTGGCGGAAAACATCCGTATTTTCACGCCGGACTGTCGTACGACACACGTAATCAGCGAGTTAACACGGTGCATGGATGTTATTTTGACGTCTTTGTCACTTATAACGCGGCTTTCGGAAAATTGAAGGAATTCAATAATTTGAAGTTAAACTTCGATTTCATGAAGTTTTTCCCGCTTTTGTCAGACCGTCTGATTATGACGTTGCGTTTTTCGATGCAAAACACCATAGCAGGCCGTTCGCCTTATTATCTCGACACATATCATAATGTGCTTTACATCGACCACAACAGATACTACGCGTTGGGTGGTGCCACTTCCATCAGAGGAGTGATGCGCGACAGGGTGTGGGCGCCGGGCTTCGCCTTCTCAACGGTGGAAATGCGCTCTAAAGTTCTGAGATTCGACTTCGTCAACCAACATTTTTATATCGGAGTCAATTGTTTTTTAGACTGTGGCGTGATAACCCGGCAATATGACATTGACGAGGTGTCGTTGAGACAAGTGTTTGACAGTCAATTGCTTGACCCCGGGTCATGGATAGCGAAAAACGGCAAGGTGTTTGAGGATTTCTTTGATTTCGGCAAAAACTCTCACAGCGTGCATGCCGGAACAGGCGCGGGTGTGAAGCTCGCCATGAACGAGAACTTCGTGCTTTCTGTCGAATGGGGAATGCCTTTCAGCGAGCAGGACAACTATAACAAAGCCAATTTCTATATCGGGATGGGATATAGTTTCTAATGGTTTTCCATCAGGAAGCGTTCCACCTCGATACCTGCCATAGCACCTGTGCCGGCGGCAACGATAGCCTGTCGGTAGGTGCGGTCCTGACAGTCGCCGGCAGCGAAGATACCATCCACGTTGGTGGCCGTCGATTTGGGTTTGGTGATGATGTAGCCCGTCTCATCCATGTCGAGAATGCCTTTGAACACGTCGGTGTTAGGCACATGACCGATGGCCTCGAAGAAACCGTCGATTTTTAGTGTGCGTTCCTCTCCGGTCTTGTTGTTGACCACCACGGCACCTTGCAGTGTGCTCATGAAGCCTTTCACCTCGCCGAACAGCTCTTTGGTGTTGGTGTTCCACAGAATCTCTATGTTTGGCGTGTTCATCACGCGGTGTTGCATGGCTTTTGAGGCGCGCAGCACGTCGCGGCGCACTATCATATACACCTTGTTGCACAGATGAGCGAGATAAGAGGCGTCTTCGCATGCCGTGTCGCCGCCGCCCACCACTGCCACGTCCTTGCCGCGGTAGAAATATCCGTCGCATGTGGCGCAAGCCGACACGCCGCCGCCTTTGAACTGCTCTTCGGTATCGAGGCCGAGATAACGTGCCGAGGCACCTGTGGCGACCACTATGGTGTCGGCAAGAAGCTCGTCGCCGAAGTCAGATTTGCAGTGGAAAGGACGTTGTGAGGCATCGACTTCTATTATCGAGCCCATGCGAAACTCGGTGCCGAAACGTTCCGCTTGTCGGCGCAGGTCGTCCATCATCTGAGTGCCCTGCACGCCCTCCGGATAACCCGGAAAGTTCTCTATTTCAGTGGTTTGCGTGAGCTGTCCGCCGGTGAGAGGACCCTCGTATATGACGGTTTTTATATCAGCGCGGCCTGTGTAGATGGCGGTGGTGTAGCCCGCCGGCCCTGAACCAAGGATTAAGCATTGAATGTGTTCCATAGTATGTATATTAATGAAGCGTATTATTTTTTTGCAAAAATAGTGTTTTTTTTGATGTCATCTCTACCAAAGAGGAGAAATCTTATAAAAACAAAGAAAAAATGTTTGGCGTAAAAAGAAATTTTGTATTTTTGCAGCGCGAAAAGCAATCGGGGTGTGGTGCAGTTGGCTAGCATTCTTGCATGGGGTGCAAGCG
>CALCYT010000007.1 GCA_937906455.1 uncultured Bacteroidales bacterium
ACGAAGTGATAGCCGGTGTTGGCTGTCGCTGTCAGGGTGCATTCGGCGAAGTGGTTGTAGGTGCCTGCGCCTGTCACTGTGCCGCCCACTTCAGGCTCAGCTGAGGCTGTGATAGCGTAGTTGTTCAAGGTGAAGGTGGCGACGTATCCGCCTGCGCTTGTCACCTCGAAGGTGTAGGTGGCTTCTGTTGAGACGACTTGGTTGTCTTTTGACCAGTTGGCGAAGGTATAGCCCTCGTTGGCGACTGCCGTCAGCACCACGTTAGTGCCATAGTTGTACACACCTGCTCCCTCAACGGTGCCGCCCTCTTCCGGGTTGGCGGTGAGAGTTATCTCACAAGGAGTGAAGAATGTTATGGCGTAAGGGTTTCTGAGTGTTCCGAGGTTAGCGTCGCTTTGGAAGGTGAAGCTGCTTGTGCAAACGACGTCCATCTCCTCGTCTGTGAGATGGTTAAACACCTTGAAACTCATTTCCTCGCCATTGACGTTGGAATATACCTGCATAAGATAGGCATATCCCTGATAGTATGAGGCGGGGTTGAGATTCGGGAGGAAAGCACCTCTACATTCATCACCGACGAATACACCTACTTCAAGATATTGGGCGGTTGTGTCGGTCTTCAGCGAGACACCGTCAAGATACATCTCACCTGTGATGGTCATGTTGTACTGCGTATGGCTGTTGTATGTCCAATGAAGATTTTGGGCATTGGCAATCATTGAAAATGCCATCAACGCGATTAAAAATAACTTTTTCATTTTATTCTTTTTTTAATTAATTTCTAATTTGTTATTGTTAAACTCTCTCCGGTTTGTGCGGGGACGCGCGTCGCGCGTCCCCGCACTCGCCAACCAATTTTATTTAACAATGAGTTTCTGACATCTAATGTTCTTGCCTTCAGTGATGACTCTCACTGTGTAAACGCCGGCCTCTTCCGGGACACGGATGTTTGCCGGCATCTGTGTTGTTGACTGTACCGAGACCACCTGTCCGAGTGAGTTGACGATCTCGACCTGGGCGTAGCTCGTCTCGTTTGTTACAATCATTCTTACGTAACCGCCTTTTTCGGCCGGGTTAGGATACATCGCCACGATGCTGTTATGCTCGTCGATGTCGGTGACACCTCTGAAGCTCACCACGAGAGGCTCGTTAGTGCTGCCCACCATGGCGTCGTTGCTGTAGGTGAGGCGTGTCTCGCCATCGAACATCTCCTCGTCTGTCAGGGCGTCGTAGAGTCCGAATGTGAGTTCTGCCATATCCTTGCCTGCCACTGTCAGGAAGGCGTAGTAACGACCGTTGGCGCCTGCGTTGACGAGTTTCACGCTGCCGCGCACCTCACCGTCGGCAAAGGCCGCGAGCTCATAGTCGCCTCCTGCAAGCTCCTCGTCGTTGAGCTCAACCACAGCCGTCACCGTCATATTGTTAGGATAGGCGTGCACGTTGGCTGTCCAGTGCTCCGATGTGACGTTGGCGACGGTCTCACCTCTCAGCGATGAAGGATATGTGAACGTCACGTCTTCTTCGTTGTTCGACTTGTACATGAAGCCGAGACCGGCGTCCAAGGTGTTGAGAGAGCCGCTCCACTCCTCTGCCTCCGCGTCGTAAGTGGCGAAGCCTTCCTGTGCCTTGACCATATCGCCGTCTGTCGGCTCAAGACCGGCAAACGCCTCTTCGACGGACATCGGCTCAGTAGATATTAAGCCGAGGTATGTCCAGCCGCTGTAAAGTGTTATCTCGTGTTCGGCAGGATTGGCGAAATAGCCTTCCATCTCAAACTCAACATCTGCCGAGGTGTTCACCTTGAACATCTCTTCGTTGTTGAGTGCCGTGAGGTTGCCGCTCCATTCCTCAGCCTCCTCGTCGTAGGTCAGGAAGCCGTTTGACTGTGATACGATGCTCACGCCGTTGGCGCCGAGACCTTCCTTCAGAGCCTCAAGGCCGTTGAAGGTGCTCTGCTCGATGTATGTTGACATCCAGTTCCAGCCTTCAACAAACTCGACATTCTGAGGCACCGTGTTACGGAAGTTGAACACGTATGGCTCCACAGGGGTGCCAAACACCGCGTCGGCGGCAAACACCTCTTTCGTTGCGCATCTCAAGGCGTATTCCTCACCGTTGGCGTGGCTGTAGAGACGGAATGTGATTTGTTCACCCTCTTCCTCGCCATATACTGTGAGGAACATCAGGTAACCGTTAACCTGCTCATAGTAATTGAGACGACCGCTGCCACGGCATTCGTCGCCGGCGAAAGCGCCAACCTCAAACTCAAGGTCGTTTTGTGTCTCTCCTTCTATCTGGATGATACCGATAAACGACATGTTGTCGGCATATTGTTGAGGATTATCCACCACATAATAGTTGCCGGGAGTTCTGGTGTGAGCGATATATTCACCGGCTGTTGTCACCGTGAACTCATACCAAGTTTCTCTGGTGACCAAAGTGTCGCCGCTTTCCCAGAACACCAGTTCTTTACCGCTGTTAGCGTAGTAATACAACGCGGCGGCATCTCCATACAAATAGGAATGTTGTTCGCTGTAGTACCACTGGCCGCCGTTAATATAACACACACCACCCACACCGTAATCGGCCGGAATTAATTCCGCGGTAAGAGTTAAAGGCACCGTGTAATTCAGAGTGTATTCCAAGTGTGTCTCACCCAAGATGTTCAGGGTCCCGTCCACAGTGCTGTAGTCGTCGTTAAGGATGACGCTCACGTTGTAGTTGCCTTTACGGAATGTCTCCCAGGCATAGTATCCTGTCTCGTCGAGTACCACTTCGATCACCTCGTCGCTGCCGGTATTGGTAAGCACGACCTGCACGCCTTCCGGACTCTCGCCGTTGTTGAGCGTGACGGTGATGTCAACACCGTTTTCTATCTCCATGTTGATGTCGAGCGGCTCCGACCAGACGATTTCCGACTCGTTGACGCCGGGTAACGTTGTGAGTTCTCTGTTGCCGCGGTTCTGTGTCGGTTGTGCCGCGTTGCCTTCATACACCGCGCTAACGCCGTATTTGTAGGATCCTTCGCCTTGTTGCAGTTCCACCCATGTCTCGTCGATATATGACAATCCGGTTACGCCTTGTGCTATTATTTCAGTGTTTCCGGCATCGTAAGGTCCGAAATTGTAGGCGTCGGTACGGTAGATGTTGAACGACTGCAGCGAGCGGTTGCCAACGTTCTGCTCAAGCTTGAAGAAATATACGACTTTTTGGTTAGTGTTCCCATAGCATCTGAACATTGTGTTTTGTGCGTTATATTGCATCATTCTTCTGCCACCATCAACCGCCGTCGGTCTCACGCCACCGTCGTCTTCCATGTTGTCAAGCTTCCACATGCCTTTTTGTTCAAGTTCCTCGTTTGTCGCTAAGGCATTTGTATTTCCGTCGGTAGCGCTCAGGTAGCCGCCATTTTCGCCATATAATGGGTCGTAAAGCGTCCATGCCTCGTTTTCCGTGACATAGCCTACGGTAAACACGAACGCCAAGTCGTCGGCGGCGTCCTCAGCCGTTTCAGGGTTTACTATGACGTTGTCGTCCACTGTTATTGTGACAGCGGCGCGTGTTGTAGCGTTGCTTTGCTTCGACATCACATAGGCATCTTCACCATTGAATGCCACGATAAGCACTTGGTCGCCCTCGGCGAGGTCAGTGACATCTGTCACGAGAGTATATACCACGTCTTCCGTCGGTGTCGGTGGCTCCGGCGGGTTGTAGCCTGCGAAGTCCCAAGTGATGACAGCCGTGGTATCCACCTCTACCGCCACGACGTTCTGAGGGGCGATGTAGTTCTCCGTGAGGTTGAAATTGACGTCTAACCAAGTATAGTATGTGATGTCAACAACCTGTGAGCCGGTCTGGTAGCCGTCGATAATGGCCTCCACGGTGTATGTGCCGGCATACACTCCATAAGTATCTGTGTCGTAAGTGTAGTAGCCGTTTTCGTCGGTGACGAATTCATAACTGCGTTCCACGTCAAATTCGTCAACACCTGTCATGGTGATGGTCACGCCCTCAATAGGTGTGTAGCCGTCCTGCTCGTAAACATAACCGCTGATGTATCCGAGTCCTGAGACGCTAACGATTTGCCTATCCGAGTAACCCGAAACACCGTATTTGTAAACAGCCTTCACGGCGAACATGTATGGATTGTCAATATCGCACCACAACCATTCATCGACAGGCAGGGTGAACTCCGTGCCGGTTAAAACCTCGTCGTTCAAAGTGCCGAACCATAAATCTTCATAATAATTGCCATAGTACAGATTATATCCGAGGGCGTTTTCAGCGGCGTCCCATGTAAACGTCAACGTGTCTTGAGTTCCCAGGTAAGTCTGGTTATGGTCAACGGTGAAGTTGGCCACAGGAGCCTGTATTGTGGTGAAGTTCACGACAACGCCTTCTGTAGTGCCGCTTACGTTGCGTTCGTTAATCTGCACATAATACTTTTTGTTGTACTCCAAGTCCGCGAGTTGTATCTCAGGCACAAGTTGGCTTGTCCAGTCAAGTAACGTCTCTGTCGGAGGATTCGTCACGCCGAAGAGGATCTGCATCTCTTCTGTAAACCATCCGAGACCATAAGTCATGGTGGCGTCAATGGCGACGTTAGTATGACCGTTAGGATAGTATATATAACACTGGTACGGAGCGGGGACTTCGTCAATTTGCATATTCACCTGCATGAAGTCCTCGTCAGCGGATGAGAACACTATGTAATAAGTGCCTGCCGGGATGTAATTGTTCTCTATTTGATATTCCGGCAAACGGTAGCCTGTCAGAGTGATGTCGTCTATAAGCACACCGTGTCCGAAGTGGTCATCCATAGCGAAACCTATCTGGAAGGCTTCGGCGAAGGTATCTGGATCGAGTGAAATCTCCACCTCTGTCCAAGTCTCATGTGCCTCGGTGGTAGCCATCAGCTCTTGCCATGTGCCGCCGTTATGGCGATAGCTCACTGTCAAGCCGTCGATGTCGTTATCCCACTGTTTGTTCATATATTTGAATTTGAACAACACATTATTCTCATTACTCAAATCCATTTCGGGTGAGATGAGCCATGTTTGGCCTTGCAGTGTCTGTCCCGCGTTGATGTTATGAGTGCACGACACATACCGGTTGTCGGTGTTTACCGTCCAGGTGTTCATGCCATCGCCGGCAACTGACCATCCTTCAGGGATGTCTTCGCCGTCGAATGTCTCGTTGATGAAGTTGTTGTTGTCGCGGTTGCCGCGGTTGTTGGCAAAGACAGGTCCGTCATAATAATAGCCGTTGTTCCATGACGGTCCGCCCACCTCGTTGAAGTCCTCTTTGTAGATTGTTGTTATGCCGTCGTTTCCGTTGGTGCCGGCCGACAACATGACCTCGTGGTCGAATGTCACCTTATACACGACGTCGATATTCTCCGTCCATGATTCATAGAGTCTGTAGTCAGCACTCAGGCCTTCCACAGGCAGAGAGTTCTCATATACGCCGTCTTCGTCAAACTCCGCCACTATGGCTGTCTCCCACACGTCGCCTTCCACGGGGTTGTAGGCTATAGCCGACAAGGTCGTCTCCACTGTCTCTCCGTCATTATAGGTAAGAATCACCGAAGCCTCCACTTCGCCGTCCGCCGAGCCTGTCGCTGTCACTGAGAAGCTAACCGACCTGTTGTACTTCAAGGTGTAAGGCAGCTCCATGTCGCCGAGGTCAAGCTCAAAATACGGGTTGTTGACGGCGATGTCGGTTATTGTGGCCGACTTGCCGGTGTTTGTGACTGTCACCTCACGTGTGTAGTCCTTCTCACTCCACACATCGTTGGCGCGACGGCCAAAGTCGATTTCAGGTGTCATCGCCACATCGCTCTCTTCCGGCACCACCACGTTATATGCGAACGTGGTCTTAGGACTGAAATCATATCTGTAGTTTGTTGGGACAGCATCCAAGCCATTGATTGATGTGGTATTGCCATAAGCATAAATACCCGAATCAACTCCGTAAAAACGCACTTGCATCCAAGTACCCCTGCTTAAGTTTTCAACGCAAACCACCAGATTGCCTCCATTATACGTGTAAGGAGTGGTGAAATTGATTGTCACCTCGCCGTTGGCCTCGAATGTAAGAGTGCCTGTGTACACAGTTGTGGCACTTGTTTTGTCAAAATAGCCGTTGTAGCCGTTGAAGTCTTCGTTATCTGTCTCGGTGAGATACACATCAACATTCACATCGGTTGTCCAAGGATAGCTATAGTTAGGGCGTCCATAATTCTTGTCGAAGTAATACGTCAGGCTTGTAATCCCGGCAGGTCCCATGTCGGCCAACTTATCAGCCAAAACGATATGCTGGCTTCTTGTGTATGTGTCGAACCAACTAACATACATAGGACTATAGCCATAATCCAAATAATAATCTCTGTCATTAATCGTCAATTCATCGGATTCGACTAACAAGGTGTTAAAGTTGGCTACATATTCAGCATCGTTTTCCACCTCGAAACTTATTGACGCTTCTGTTGACACCTCTTCTCCGTCGAGGGTCCAGTTCACGAACTCATAGCCGAAGTTGGCAACCGCTGTCAGAATGCAAGTCTGACCGTATGCGTAAGTGCCTGCACCTGTAACAGAACCAGCAACTGTATCGTTGACGGCTGCCGTGATTTTATACTCGTTGATACCGAAGTTGGCATAATAAACGGCGTTGTTGTAAACCTCGAACTGGATTTCCTCCTCTGTTGATTCGATAATGCCGTTTTTCGTCCAGTTCACGAAATGATATTCGCTGTCGGGGTTGACTGTTGCCGTGAGTGTGCATGTCTCGCCATAGTTGTATTCGCCGGCGCCTTCCACGGTACCAACATCCTCAGGATTGGCGTAAGCCTCGATATTAAAGGTGTTGATGGTGAAGTGGGCTTTGTATGTGACATCTTCTGTCACTGTGATGTCGAATGAAAGGTCTGTCGTCACATCTTCCTCATCCTCGTCCACCACCTTAGTCCATTTGTCGAAGGTGTAGCCTGTCGCGGCTGTTGCCGACAAAGTGCAAGGCCGTCCCACGGCATATTCGCCGGCGCCTTCCACCGTACCGCCTTCCTCCGGCACCGCATCGGCTGCGACAGTATAAAACTCTGTCTCCTCATAATATGAGAATGTGGTCTTGGGAAGGAAGTTGACAACAGGATTGTAAGAGTAGCCTGAAGTATAAGTGTATCTGTATCTCGCGGCATCACGTTTGTCAACGCCATAGAAAGAGCTGGCGACAGGTATAGAGCCCATTTGTGCCGTCGTCATACCGATGAGCAGATGTCCGCCCTCATAGTCGAATGGGGTGTCAAAGTCAACGACCATCTCGCTTTGTGTGTTGTCAAGCTCGCCGGTGTAAACCACAGTCGCGCCGTCCTCACTTGCTATCGCCGTGAGCCGCTCCGAGTCAACAATCTTCAGATAAACCCTGTAAATTGCTCTCGATGTATCTGCCGCTGGCGCCGCAAGATAGAATGTCATTTTTTCTATTGCCATTCCAACCATGTCGGTAATGTCATAATCCGGGATGACAAACTGGCTTGTCACCTGGCTATAATTTGATTGACCGGCACCGGAACTCCAAATAGGGATATAACTATTTGTGATAGTACCGTCGTTGACGGTAAGTGTTTCCGGAGTAACCTGAGCCTGTGCCGTAAAAACGCTCACAAGCAAAAGCATTAACAATAATTTAATCTTATTCATATTACATTTTTTTTAATAATTCTCAAAATCATCAATCGTTTATTCCACAACCACTTTGCGGAACAAAGTGCTGTCATCACCTGTCACAATTCTAATCATGTACACGCCCGGCATGTCAGGCATGGCGATGACGGCTTGCGACTGTCCGAATTTACCGACAGAGATTGTCTCGCCGAGTGTGTTCAGCACCTCGACCTGCATTTCTGTCGCATTAGCTAATGTGATATTGACGTTGCCGCCTTTCTTCACGGGGTTAGGATATACCGTCATCGGGGCGTTGTGTTCGCCTATGACCGTTGTGCCTCTGAAGCTCACCGCCAACGGGTTGTCCTTCTCGCCCAACATTGTGTTGGCGTTGAACATTGCCGTTGTGTTGCTTTCGAGGATCTCTTCCTCCGTCTCTGCATCATAGAGCGCGAAGGTGAGTTCAGCCGCTTCGTCGCCTGCCACTGTGAGGAATGCCACGTAACGGTTCATTGCCTGCGAGTAGATGAGGCGCACGCTGCCGCGGCATTCGCCGTTGGCGAAGGCCGCGAGTTCGTAGTCGCCCGCCACCTCTTCGCCGTCAAGCTCGACAACCGCCATGATATTCATGTTGTTGGCATACCTGTGCATGTCGGCAGCCCAGTGGTTGTTCCCCGATGTGAGGTTCTCGCCGAGCTGTTCGCTTCTGATGTTAGTGTAGGTGAATGTCACCTCGTCCTCATTCAACGACTTGTACATATAGCCTTTTGTAGGCTCGAAGTAGCTGAGTGAGCCGAACCACTCGCCGCTCTCCGCATCGTAGATGGCGAAGCCGTCTTGCGACTTAATCATATCGCCGTCGGTGGCCTCAAGGTCTTCCAAGGCATCGTTGAGGTTGACATTGAACCATGAGAGGTATCCGAAATACGTCCAGCCGTTGTACAGCGTTACCGGATGGTTGGCCGGCTCAGCGTTGACGCCATACATTGTCACGCGAGCGGGAGCACTCATCTTAATCTTGTACATCGCCTCGTTGTTGATGCTTGTGAGCGAGCCGCTCCATTCACCGCTCTCCTCGTCATAGCTCACCGAGCCGTCCTGCGACTTAATCATAATGCCGTTGGCGCCCAAGCTGTTCTCAAGAATCTCCAAACCGTCGTAGTCGGCCTGCTCGATGTATGTTGACCACCAGTTCCAGCCTTCAACAAGTTGTGAGTATTGGTCACCGTACGACGCTGAAGCCGTGCAGCTCATGGCGTTGCCGGGATAAACCACGCGCACACCGTATGAATGAGCGTCGTTCACGCCCTCATCGGTATATGTGGAAGCCTCCGTGAAGTCATAAGCCTCACCGTCACGATAGATGACCGCACTCTCAGGCTCCAGCACGAGTGAATAAGAAACACGAATCATAAAGTTATAGTGATATGAATCCCATATATTGGTATTGTCATTGTAGTAGTAGCTGTTAGTATTGTCACTATACTGGTTGTCGCACGTTGCCTGATAAGTATAACCATCTATCTTCTGAATAACAACCAATATATCTTGAGTGTTATCGATTTCGAGAGACTCATCAAAAACATAATCTGTGAAACCAGTGACATTGGGCATTGTGTCATTTACTGATTCAAATATCTTTGTTTCATCAGAGATATCTTCACCATTATAAACCATATACTTGATGACATCAGTATAATAATTGTATGGATAGGAAGAGTAATTATATACCGCAGTGTGATAATAAGATATCTTTTGCAAGGTGTTACTGCCAATTTCACCTGCGGGGAATCTGACAGCCCAATACGTAGGATTATATCTACCAGAATAAGTTCCATTATCATACGCTATTTCTTCGCTGACTTCAGTGCTTTCAGGATAACTCCAGGTAATGGTGTTGCCGTCTTCAGCCGATGTCAGTTTCATATTGTCAACACCATCATAATTATCACATTTCCTATATCTGAACTGACAAGAAACATACGTTGACTGACCTCCTGTGTATTGTGTATAAAGATAGCATATATATGTGTTGCCTTCCGTGAGGTTGCCAACGGGTATCTGCATGTAAGTGTCGGTGGTGTTATAACTGTAATAAGAGTTGTTTATTAAAATCCTAATCATATATCTCGTAAATGAGCGGTCGCCTCCTTCCACGCCTTCCCATGTCGCCCAGCCTGTAGGCGAAACAGCAAACGTGGTGGCGCTGACGAGTGTTTCATACATAGTGTAGCTGAGTTCCGTCTCGTTTGTAATGCTTACATTGGTGTAATTCAACTCATTATAGTTGTCTCTTGTGAGTGTGACACTATACTGTCCTCTACGGAAGCTCTCGTAGGTGTAATAACCGTAATAGGCAAGTTCCAATGAGTCATAAACGATGTCGTCGTCGGTGAGTGTCACATCGGCAATAGGATAATGTTCCTGCTCATATTCGTTGTTGTTCACGAAAGAGATGGTGGCTCCTACAGGGTTTTCGCCGTTGTTGAGGTCAATTCTCACGCTCACGCCGTTTTCGATGAACATATCCTTGCCCACGGGGTTCGACCACACTATCTCCGACTCGCGCTCGACGTGGATGTCCGGGTTACGAAGCTCCACATCGTCGATATCGAGGTAGAATCCATTGTAATTGCTGTTATAATGGCGGATAGCCACATAACCTTCATTTCCTGCGTAATTTCCAAGATTCACTGTATATTGGCGCCACTCGCCCTGTCCTTTTGCCGTCATCGTCCAGCCATTAACATATACAAACGCGTCGGAAGAGGTGTTGTTCGTCGTTGACACATACACGCCGAATGTCTCCGTAGGATAGATGGCGTCCTGTGCGCAAGCCCAGAATGAGAATTCTGACACTTCGGTAAACTGCACCTTAGGAGTGATGAGATAGTTATTCTTGTTGTATATTGTACCACCATTCTCATAGCTCTTTGAAATCATCATATCGTGCGAGCCGTTATGGCCTTTGCCGTAACCGAGACCCGCCTCGCTGCCGAGCATCCAGCAACGTCCGTCGCCATCGACGTCAAGCACTGTCCAGCCCTCCGGGAAGCCTTCGTCGAAGGTCTCGTTTAATTCATAAGGCACTTCTGTCTCGCCGTCACGGTTGCCTGCATACACGCAGCTCACGCCGTATTTGTAGAGGACTCCCGACTCAACTTCCGACCAAGTCTCATCAAGTATTGTAGTCTCCGTCGGATTGCCAATCACATCAGTGTTGTCTAATGTATAAGGTCCGTTGTTGCTTTCAAGAGTACGATACACACGATAATTTTGCAGCTCGCGTGTCTCGCGTGTCCAGCTTACTTTCACGTTCTCATCTTCCTCGACTGCTGTGACGGAAGCCACGGGGAACAACATCTCGTCAAGGATGAAGTCGATGTCGGTCAGATCGTCGCCATTGCCTACGCTGGCCGCAAAATATGGTTCCGGGTCTTGATAGTTCTCGTCATAAACACCCACCGAGAAACCGTAGCCGGCTTTGAACGTGCCTGAATACTCGCCGTTCTCGTCGGTAGTGAAGATGTATTCGAGGTCATTACCAAATTCGTCGTAACCTGTCACCGACACCTCTATATTATTAATAGGTGTAGTGCCGTCTTGTTCATACACATGACCTTGGATGGTTGCGTAGCCTCCGACTCTCATCACCACGTCGTTTGAATAGTCCGATTCGCCTGCCTCATACACCGCTGTGACGTTGAAGACGTAACCGCCGGGGTTATAGGCGAGATTCTCAACGGTATATCCGTTGGTTGTAATCAGCTCGTCGTTGAGTTTCACGCCATCCTGATAGAAGTTGTAGCCCATGAAAGCTCTGTTGGCTGTCCATGTGAATACGGCGTCGTCGCCAATCCATATCTCGGTGTTTTCGGCCGCGAAATTCTCAACAGTGTCGAGAACAGAGGCGAAGGCGCGTATTGCGCTTGACGTCTGTCCGGTGTTGTTTCTTGTAATCACACGCATAAAATACACCGTGTTGTGGTTCAAGCCCTCAAGCAGTATAGGCGAGGTGAGGTCTGAAGTCCAGTCGAGCATCACCGATTGCGGAGGATACTGTGTTCCGACCAAGACTTTTATCTCCTTACTGTAATTTCCTATTGTTAGGATGACTTCATCGCCATTGTCAACACCGGTTTGTTCGTCACCCGGGTAAATTATTATTGTCTCACCCGGAGCCGGCACCGCGTTGATTTGCAAGGTGCCTGCCATATATGCAGGATTTTGGGTCTTTCTGACAATATAATAAGTGCCGGCATATAAGAACTTGTCAAAAATATAGTTTTGTCCTGAGGCTATGCAGTTTGTCGCCTGCGGGCCATTTTCACCGCTGAAGTCTTCGGCGTAAAGTGCCACTTCATTCGTACCATAGAGATAATAGTTCAAGATAAAGTCTTCTTCCACCTCAAACTTTATCACCGCATCATTATAATCATAGCCGAGAGGCAGAGAATACACGTTATGATAGGTATGACCTGTCTCGTTTGTCCCGATGTCAAAGACGTTGTCGTCGCCTAATGACAGCACTCCGAGGTCTATCGGGTTCTCATAGACGTCGCCTTCATCAGGGTCGTATGCCGTGGCTGTCACCGCAACCTCAAGTGTCTGGTCTTCCACGCCATCGAAGTACGAGACGGTGAGAGTACCTGTCACCTCACCTGCATCGGCAGTGCCTGTTGACACTTCTATTTCCACCGATGTGTTGCCTTCCACCACAATCGGGAACTCCGTGTTGATGGTGAAATACTCGTTGTCCGACTCAATTCCGGTGATGGTGCCTTCCATGACGCCAACATTTGTAAGCGTAAATGTTCCGGGCCTCATATAGGCATTATTCGGACGCTCTCCCAATTCAACAT
The DNA here is from genome assembly GCA_937906455.1 of uncultured Bacteroidales bacterium. Lineage (GTDB taxonomy): Bacteria > Bacteroidota > Bacteroidia > Bacteroidales > F082 > Limimorpha. Next base: position 12,527 of record CALCYT010000007.1, read on the forward strand.
CACCATAAGCAACCATTTCCGCCGGCGGTAGGTCCATATTCAATTCTATGTAATTTTTGTTTATGGTATAACCTCGATTTGAACTCCCGTTAGTAGGATTGGCAACATTGAAACTATTATTGTCTCTATATTCATAAATGGAACGATAAGAATTATCTGGATCATTGTAAGTGTATGTCCTCATGTAATCTCCATTTGGGCAGTAATTTGTAGAATTATCTGTCACGCAAATGAGCAAATTGCTGGTGCCATCGTATTCAAATGGGGTGTCCAATGTCAGTGTCACCAAACTATTCGAGGTGAATGTGACTGTTTTCTCGGTAAAAACCAAGTCTTCAGTCGGGTCTAATGTCACAAAATCAGTATTATTTGAAAAATAGTTTTTGGAGGTATTGGCCATATAAACCGAGATGAGTCTTTGCCGGCCATTGCCACTGCTGACATTATAAGACACATAAAAACTCACCGCATTGATGGTTCCGCGAGTACCGATTTCTGCAGGAGTGTAAATCTGTTGCGTCAGCGACTTTTTATAATACGTGTATGTCGGGATATAATACTGGTTCGTACTTTGTTTAGTACCCACCTCAATATCCACGCTTGCTTTCATCGTGCCTGTGAAGGTCAACAAAAGCATCAGAAAGGCAAACAGCCTTACCATTGGGGACGTCTTTCCTCTCGTGGAAGACTTCCCTCCTTTTTTTTGTAAAGTTCTGTTAATCATAATTTTAATAAATAATTAATTAAAGATAATAATTTGTTTTACGAATCTTTCATTTAATTTCATCCTTTTCGTCAGCATCCACTAGGGATTCCGGCGATGAAGAACCAGACGGGACGTTGTGCCATCCAATCACTTCAGCTTACAAAAATATAGATAATTTTATGGATGGTTGTAAGTAAATTTACGTAGAAACGCAAAAAAATTTTATTTGGATTATCACTTCACCAGACCGGCGTCGTAGGCGTATTTCACTAAATTTGCGGTGGTTTTTATGTCTAATTTCTCGAATATATGGCTTTTGTGCACTTCCACTGTGCGGCGGCTCAGGCCGAGGCGGTCGGCTATCTGTTGTGCCGACATGCCGTTGGCGCACAGCTGTATTATCTCTATCTCGCGTGCCGACAGTTCTGTTTTTACTTGTATGCGATATTGTTTTTCTTCGTCATAACAATGGTCGCCGAACAAGGTGCTGAGTTTGGCTTTGAGGGCGTCCGACTCCACATCCTTACCCATAAAGCCATCCACGAGGCCTTGTGTACGAAGCACCACTTCGGGGTTTTTGCTCACGTCGGAGAGCAGCACTATTTTTGCCTTTGGGCTGAATTTACGTGCATGTCTTATCACATCAACACCGTTGCCGTCGGGCAGATAGTAGTCGAGCAAGATAAGCTCCACCTCATCGCCGTGTTCTTCGAGGAAGGTCTTTGCCGACCTCACGTCGTCGGCCTCACCCACCACTATGCTGTTCATGTCGGAATAGTTGAGCGACAGGCGTATTCCCATCCGATAAAGCGGATGGTCTTCCACCAGAAGGACTTTTATGGGTTGTCGTTTCATCATCATTCTCCTTTCCTTACGCTTATGGTCACAGTGGTGCCCTCGCCTTCTTCGCTTTCTATCATTATGATGCCGCCATTGCGTTCCATTATCTGTTTGCTGACGAAAAGTCCTATGCCTGTGCCCGACTCGCCGCCGGTACCTTCAGTCGATGAGGTCAGCATCTGCATCAGCTTGCCTAACTTGTCCTTGCTGATGCCCTTGCCGTGGTCGATGACCTTAATCATATAATGTTTCCCGTCGTCTTCGGCCTCAAGTCTTATCTCACCTTTGTCATAGGAGTACTTCACTGCGTTAGAGACGATGTTTTGCAACACCATCTCCACTATCTGGCTGTCGTCGTTGCCCACCCAGTTTGCAGGGATGTCATTGGTGACCTTCAGTGACTTAAGGTCTATCTCGAAGGCTTGGCTCTGCACCACCTTATCGACGGTCTCCCTCAGGTTAAAAAACTCCGTCTGTTTGTCGGCGTCAACGAGCATGCCCTTCACCCAGCTGATGAGGTTCACCAACTTGATTTTCATATCCTTTGTCGATGACTGGAGTGCGACTAAGTACTCTTTAATGTATTCGAGCGGTATGTCGTTGATATGTTCGCTCATGAGGTCGAGGACCTTTTCCTGTGCCAGCACCGGCGTCTTGATGTCGTGCGAGACCATGGTGAACAGCTGGTCTTTGGTGCTATTGAGGCGAAGCAGCATCTCGTTGCGTCTCTTACGTTGTATGACATTGAGTATCAGCGCTATCACCACGATGAGAAGCAGTGCTACCACGACGAGCGACACATTGAACAGGCGTATGTTTTGTCTTGCTTTCTCCTCTTGCAGCTCCAGTTCATATTGCTTCTCCGCCAGTTGGTATTTCACCTGGTAGTCGCGGACAAGGTCTTGCATTTCTTCGTTATATATAGTGTCTCTTATTTTGACGCTTTCCTCAAGATAGCTCAACGAGCGTTCGGGGTGCGAGGATCTCGTGGCGAGGTAGGCGCCTTGCAGGCATTCCAAATAGAATTGGTCATAGTGGCTCTCCTTAGCCATGTCCAAGGCTTCGAGATAGAATTGCTCGGCGGCGTCGGTGTCGCCGCGGTCGAAGGCGTATTGGCCGTATAGCATCACAATGGCTGTCTCATAATACAATTCTTTCACTTGTCGGGCTGCTATGATGGCGGTGTCAAGCTCGGCGTCGGCTTCTTCGAGGCGGCCGGCAGCATGGTAGGCTTTCGACAAGGCGATACGTCTGTTTATGATTTTCTCCTGCCAGTCGCCATAACGTTTCGACAGCGCCAGGGCTTGTTCGGCATAGTCTATGGTCTCGGCGAGTGTGGCGTCGCGCCTCGGGTCGTCGTCATCCATCTGTCCGTACTGCATCAGCCGCACGCCCGAGATATTCTGGTAATATGTCGCAAGGTTGAGGTTGGCCACCGTGTCAGTGCCGGTTTCGCCAAGCATCTCGATACATTTCCAATACAACTCCTCCGACAGGTCGTATTCCTCCATGTCGTAATAAATCGAGGCTATATTGTTCATGATGTAGCGTTTGTTGACGGCTGCCATCTCGCCTCCGATTTCATCCATTATCTCGGTGCAGATGTTATAGTTGCGTATGGCCTCGTCATATTGTCCGAGGCGCATGCATGCCCCGGCTATGGTGTTATAGCACCCCGCCACATTGTACAAGTCGCCGGCCTCCTCGTAGAGAGGCAGTGCCTGCTTGGTGTATTCTATCACCTCGACGAAACGGCTCTCGTCGAAGCACTGTAAAATCTTAGCTCTCAGACTGTCAGCGTCTTGAGCCTTCAGCATGAGAGAGAATAAGACGGCGATGACTGTCAAGAAAATTTTTCTCATTTTCATAACTTTATGTTAAAAACCACACAAAATTATGAAAATTCACATAAATAACTATAAGTAAATTTACTTATTATTACAAAAAGTTATCAACAAATCATCATTCCATATTAGTATAGACGGCCTGTACGTCTTCGTCATCCTCCACCTTGTCGAGGAAGTTCATGATGCTCTCCATCTGCTCGTCGCTGAATGCCACGGGGTTGTTGGCGAAGCGTTGCAGGTTGGCTTTCACAATGTTGACTTTCATTTTCTCGAGGGCCTCGTGCATGGTGCCGTATGATGTCCAGTCGCTGTAGGCGAAGGTGCCGTCTTCGGTCTCTTCAATCTCTTCGAGTCCTGCGTCGATAAGCTCGAGTTCGAGGTCGTCTTTGCTCATGCCTGCCGGTATCTCTATCTGGAACACGGCTTTGCGGGTGAACATATATTCAAGCTGGCCTGTCTTGAGAAGCTCGCCGCCTGCCTTGTTGAAGTAAGAGCGCACGTTGGCTACGGTGCGGGTGGTGTTGTCGGTGGCGCATTCCACCACGCAGAGGACGCCGTGAGGGCCTTTGCCTTCATAGACGATCTCCACCATGTCGGCAGTGCTCTTGTCGGTGGCGCGCTTGATGGCGGCGTCGATATTGTCTTTCGGCATGTTTTCCGCCTTGGCGTTGAGGATAGCCTGACGGAGTTTGGGGTTCATGTCAGGGTCGGGACCGCCTTCTTTTGCTGCGATAGTTATAATTTTTCCAAGTTTCGGGAACACTCTCGACATGTGCCCCCATCTTTTCATCTTAGCCGCCTTGCGGTATTCAAATGCTCTTCCCATATTAGTACTAATTTATTTTTCAGGTCGCAAAAATAACAAAAAATTTTATACAACGTCATAAATAATTAAAAAATCTACCCGCTAATGGCTAATGGCTAATGGCCAACAGCTAATGGCTAAATCACGTCTTCTGTTTTTTCTTCTTCGCCGCGGGGAACAACACATTATTTAATATAAGGCGGTATCCCGGCGAGTTGGGGTGCATGTCGAGCTCTGTCGGCGGGTCGCCCACCAAGTGCTGATAGTCTTCCGGGTCATGGCCGCCGAGGAAGGTCCAGAAGCCGTTGCCGTAGTCGCCGTGGATATAACGGTCTTCCTCCAAAGCGGCATTGTCGCCAAGCACCACCACAGTGGGCTTTACAAACTTTTTATCGAACGCCGTGGTCTGTCCCATGAATCCTTTTATCAGTCTCTCGTGGCTTTGCGTGAGCATGGTGGGTACGGGGTCCCATTTTGCCGAGAAGTCGAACAAAAGGAAGAAATCGTTGTTTTCCTTCACCGATTTCGGTCTTCGCAAAGTCACATCGATATTCGAAACCTCGTATTCCTGCGGATTGGTCGAGACGGTGAAGTCGGTGAAGGCGAAGCAGTTGTCGTAGTTTAGACGGTTAGGGTCGCCCGGTCGGATGCCGTCGCCGTCGAACATCACGTCGCAGATGTCGAGACCTTCGGCGGCGAGTGCTATGTCGAAGCTGTCGGGAGCCGAGCACATGGCGAAGAGATAGCCGCCGCCAGCCACGAAGTCGCGGATCTTCTTCGCCACAGCGAGCTTCAGCTGTGACACCTTTGCAAAGCCATGTCGTCGAGCCGTCTCCTCCTGTTTTTTCACGTCTTCTTGATACCACGGGTAGTTGCGGTAACGCGCCCAGAACTTACCATACTGGCCTGTGAAATCCTCATGGTGCATGTGCAGCCAGTCGTAAGTCGGTAGCACGCCGTCGAGCACCTCGTCATCGTAAATGACATCGTATGGAATCTCGGCGTATGTAAGCACGAGAGTCACCGCGTCGTCCCACGGCAGTATGTTTTTCGGGGCATAGACGGCGAGACGAGGCACTTTCTGAAGCTTCATCTCGTCCATGTTGGCACCCGGGTCGGCTATCTCAGCCAAGATGCCGTCGGCCTGCGCGTCGGCAATCACCTGATACGAGACGTTGCGCAGCTTGCACTCGCGCTCAAACATCTCGTGATACGGAATCAGATAGCTCCCGCCCTTATAATTGAGAAGCCAGCTTATCTCCACCTCGCGCTCAAGCACCCAATACGCCACGCCATAGGCCTTCAAATGGTTGGTCTGGGTCTCGTCCATCGGCACCAAAATGTAGGCAGCGAAGATTTTCGGCAAAGCCATCATCATGATTATCAATAGGATAATATGTTTTTTAAAGTTTCTCATCTTTATGAAAATTTAATGCAAAGATAACAAAAAGCCATTAGCTATTAGCCATTAGCCATTAGTTTTTTTATTTTTTACTTTTTTTTAACAAATAATTTTGTATTTTTGCGGTTTAAAATGGAATAATTTTTATTTTAAAATAATTTAATATGGAAAACACAGAATTGAAAAAGACCGCATTGAATGCGATGCACTATGAGATGGGTGCCAAGATGGTTCCTTTTGCCGGTTTCGACATGCCTGTACAGTTTGAGGGCGTGAACGTTGAACACGAGACAGTCCGCAAGGGCGTCGGTGTTTTCGACGTCTCTCACATGGGCGAGTTCCGCGCCAAAGGCCCCAAGGCATTCGCATTGGTACAGCGTTGCACCTCCAACGACGTGGCGGCGTTGGTTGACGGCAAGGTACAATACACCTGCCTCCCGAACGGCAAGGGCGGCATCGTTGACGACATGCTTGTTTACCGCATCTCCGCCGACGAATATTTCATGGTTCCCAACGCCGCCAACATCGACAAGGACTGGGCTTGGATGTCAAAGGTAGCAGAAGAGATGGGCATGAAGCTCGGCGTTGACTTCATCAACGAGAGCAACCAATGGTCGCAGCTCGCGGTGCAGGGCCCGCTCGCTCTCAAGGCGATGCAGAAGCTCACCAAGGCCAATGTCGTTGACATGGAGTACTACACCTTCAAAATCATCGAGTTCGCCGGCGTGAAAGACATCATCTTCTCGACGACGGGCTATACCGGTGCCGGCGGATGCGAGATCTACATCCCGAATGCAGAAGCCGTCAACGTTTACAAGCAGGTTCTCGAAGCCGGCAAGGAGTTCGGCATCAAGCCTATAGGCCTCGGCGCACGCGACACCCTTCGTCTCGAGATGGGCTTCTGTCTCTATGGCAACGACATCTGCGACACCACCTCTCCTATCGAGGCCGGCCTCGGCTGGATCACCAAATTCGTCGATGGCAACGACTTCATCGACCGCGCCTACAACGAGAAACAGAAAACTGAAGGTGTGACACGCAAACTCGTGGCGTTTGAGGTCACAGGGAAAGGTATAGCACGTCATGAATATGAGATCTGCGACGCTGAAGGCAACCACATCGGCGAGGTGACATCAGGCACCATGGCTCCGTCAGTGAAGAAAGCCATCGGCATGGGCTATGTGAAGAAAGACTTCTCTAAGGTGGGAAGCGAAATCTTCATCAAGGTGAGAGAGAAACTCATCCCCGCAGTGGTGGTGAAACTGCCGTTCTACAAAGGATGAGCGACATCATGACCAGCAAAAAAAGCGGCCTCACGGCCGCTTTTTTTGCTGGTGTCAATCCATCATTCTATTTCCTCATTATATATAGCGTCAAGATCGTCGTCAGGAGTCTTGACATCAATCTGCGAAGCATCCGCCTTCTTGTCCTCTTCATCCTCTGCGAAAAGCTTCTTTGGCGTCTGGCATTTGCCTATCGAAAGCACCACGCCGAAACGTATGTTGGCGGCATTGTATGCCGTGGCCAACTCGACAGTAGGCGCAGCTATCTTCGTGGCAATCATGATGTTGTCGGTGACAGCGTATAAATTGAGCGGTCCCATATGTATGCCGACGCCGGCACCTATCGAGCTTCCCGAATATTTCGACTGGGTGTAGCTCACCGTGAGATTCAAGAAGTTGAGGAACGAGCCGCTGTAAGCCAACGTCACGGCCGGGCGCATCTCGCCTCTCACGTAATACATCTGTCCGATGGCGGTCAGACGTAAAGCGGGGAAAAGCTCGGCATAACCTTGCAACATGACTCTTGTCTTCAGATTCGTCTTATAATCACTGCCTACATGCAAGGAGTCGTCGCCCCACACAGCGTCAACAACCGTGTTCATCATTGTCGAATAGTCGAGTTTGAACTCCGACAAGTCGCTGAAACTGTTGAACAACGCGTCGTTAATCTCCAAGCCTTCCGTGTTGTTGTGTTTTTCCTTCGTGTCACTCCATTTGATATATCCGAGGTCATATACGCCTGCTGAAATGCCGAAGTGTTTGTTGAACACATACGAGGCGCCGAAATCGATGCCGAAACCGTAATTCTCGGTCAGGCTGAACATGTCTTGAAAGTCAGCGTCCTCGAACACTGTTGATATGTCGCTAATACGGCTGACATCTGTCTTAAGAACCGATGCCAGCTTGATGTCGAGGTTGAAGTCGGCACTGATGGCATAAGTTGACGCGTCGGTGTAAATCTTAGTTTTTTCATTGTTGATTGACGCATTAGCGATACCGCCTATCAGTTTTGGATGCACACCGACAGTAAGATGTTTGTTTATATCGTACTGGATGCCGAGGCCTATCTCAGTGTAAACGGTGGCGTCGATACCGACATTGAAATCGCAGGCATTTTCGCCGAGATAATGTCCGTTACCGAACACGAAAAATCCGACGAAGTCTCTTGAATACTGGAACTCCGCGTTCATTTTTGTCCTCCAGTCGATATTGAAGAAAAGCTTCTTCACCCTGAAGCCCAGATTGAGGATCTCGAACGAGAAGTTGGTATTGATGAAGTTGTCGTGAGGCTCGAGGCTGTTCACGAGTTTGGCGGCGTCTATCACCTCTTCTCCGGATGAATCCGTACCGAAAATATTATCATATTTGACACTGGAATTAAAGATGGAGAAGTTGATATTCGACACTCCGATGCCGAACACACCTTTGTATGGCATTCTGATGCCGGGGTTGAGATAATTGGCATAAGGCATCTGCGGCAGCAAGGTGAATGTGATACCGTCATTCTGTGCTTTTGCGACAAACGACGAGCATATCAAAGCCGCGACAATCAAAAATCTGTATAATTTTTTCATAATAATCTCCTTTCTGAATTATTCAAGACTAATACTTGATGTTTTGGTCAACATCTTCATTCTCAGAGCCAATTTGTCGTTCGTGTTAAAATGCACGGTCTCGCTGCTTATCTCGTCGGTTGAGAGTCCGAGTTCCAGTATCATCTTTTTAGCATTCATGACATTATGGATTTTCTGGTCAGTCACAATCACCTGGATTTCGTCTTGTTCACCGTAGTTGATAACATGTTGTCCGTCGAACAGCGAGTCTGTGACCACATTGTTTTTATCGAGGAAAAACACCTGCATGTTAATATTCATTTGCAGTTCGCTGTCGGTGTCGATAAAGAAGTCTATCTCATCGAAATACTGGTTTTCAGGTATCTCGGAGCCGAATTCGACTTCGAGGGTGTCGCAGTATCTCAAGTCGTTGATTTTTATAGCGAAAGGCATTTCCACGCTACCTGTCACGTCGATGCGTGAGGTATCGGACACTGTTATTTGGCCATGTTCGTCAAATGCCATCGCTATTCTTCCAGAGAAGTCGAAGCTGGTATAATCATCCATTATGTTGATTTGCTGGTTATAGCCGAAAATTGTATCATCAACGAGTTCACCTTCTGTCGGCAGTATGTTCACCTCCACCTCGCCATCGGTACCAAGCATATTGGCTTCATGGCCGGTTGTTTCGTTATAGAGTCGCAGCTGGTTGATTTGGCACACGGTTCCGAGACCGAAGGTATTCATATACCTGAGGCTCACTGTCGGGATTGGCAGATACAGGTCGCCGTCGATGCCGTTGATACCGAAATTGATATCGAGGCTTTTGCTGAACACTGAGTCGAGCGGTGTCTCAACAGTGCCGTAAATCGTTTTGAATCCCACATCACTGATTCCTCCGTCAAGGGTGCAGGTATAAGTGCCTCCTTGGAAGATGTTGCCGGGGTCAATGTCAAGCAACATCATTGCCGAGAACGACACGTTGCCTTCTTCGTCGGGTATCAGTCGGTTTTCCTTCAGGTTGATGTCACAGTGCGCCTCGGTACCCACCAAATCCAGCATGATTGCCAACGGTGTTCCGTCCTCCGAGACTATTGACTCCGTAAAGATCTTTATTTCTTTAAGGAAGCTGATTGGATTGTTCAATTGGACACCGAACCACAGATGGCCGTTGCGCAGGATGACAGAGTCTATCCCGAAGCCTTCAAACTGCACGGGGAACTCCGCGAACTTGTCAACCGCCAAGGTGTCGGAATACTTTAAGGTTATTTCCGGCAAGGTGAATGACGTGGTTGTGTTGAAAGTGGTGTTCTTAATAGTTCCAAGCAAGTCGCTCGCATCGATGACGCCTCTGATAAAGTTGTCGTAATAAGCGTAAATGGAGCCGTCGTCCTTGACGCGAATCCATTGGTTGGTGGTGCTGTCCATCATGCCAAGCACGTCTTTCATCGACATGGTGTCGGAGAAGAGGGAGAATGCGAACTGGTTGTCAACCATGATTTTTTTCACGTCTTTTTTCTTGCACGACATCGAGGAAATCAGCACAAGAGAGACGAGTGCAATTGAAATTAGTTTTGTAAATTTTATTTTCATATCTTAAAATGTTAAGTTGCCACCTATTAATATATAAGGATTTCAACGCTTTAAAAACACCCACAAAGTTAGAGATTATTTTAATACAAAGAATAATTTTTGTAATTTTTTTATTTTATTTTTTTTAAAAATTTTTGTCACACGTAATTAAAAATGTTGTAATTTTGCAGTCCGAAAAAATTAGAGAAAAAGAATAGATATGTATTTAACTGCAGAAAAGAAACAAGAGATTTTCACAAAGTACGGTAAGAACGCACAGGATACCGGCTCAGCAGAAGGACAGATTGCATTGTTCACATTCAGAATCAAGAATTTGACAGAGCACATGAAAGCCAGCAATAAGGACATCGCGACAAAGCGCTCGTTGGTTGCCCTCGTTGGTAAGAGAAGAAAGCTCCTCGCCTACCTCAAACAGAATGATATCGAGAGATATCGTGCCATCATTAAGGATTTAGGTATCAGAAAATAAAAGCATTGTTCATGCAATGTGATTGCAAAAAAAGGCAATTTCATTGCCTTTTTTTGCATTGCCGTATGCTTTTATCAAGCGTTTGTTTCATTAATTATTAAGCTGTTTTTTAAAATTAAAGATTATTATGGGTCCAGAAGGAATCAAACAGACAATACAGACCGGCAAAGACACCATCATCATTGAGACCGGCCGTTTGGCGAAGCAGGCCGACGGTGCTGCGGTGGTAAAATGCGGTAACACAGTGTTGCTCGCCACGGTAGTGGCGGCAAAAGAGGCTAAGGACGATGTCGATTTCCTGCCTCTGTCAGTAGATTACAAAGAGAAATACGCCGCCACGGGCAAGTTCCCCGGCGGGTTCTTCAAACGTGAAGGCAAGCCGTCAGACTATGAGATTCTCATCTCACGTCTCGTCGATCGTGCCATACGCCCCTTGTTCCCCGACGATTTCCACGCGGAGATACAGGTGCAGATAACATTGCTATCAGGTGAGCAGAACGTGCTTCCCGACGCTTACGCGGCATTGGCGGCATCGTCAGCCATAGCAGTGTCGGACATCCCGTTCCACGGTCCTATCTCAGAAGTCCGCGTCGCCATGATTGACGGCGAATACGTCATCAACCCGCGCGCCGACGAACTCGAGAACGCCGACCTCGAACTCATGGTGGGTGCCACGATGAAAGACATCTGCATGGTGGAAGGCGAGTCAAAAGAGGTCTCTGAAGCACAGATGATCGGAGCCTTGAAGGCTGCTCACGAGGCTATCAAAGGCCAGGTGCAGGCACAGCTCGACCTCGCTTCAAGAGTGGAGAAGGCTCAGACAAAACGCGAGTACTGCCATGAGGTCAACGACGAAGACCTCCGCGCTGACATGATGGCATGCTGCTACAAGCCATGCTACGACTTCGCTCTCACCGGCAACGCCAACAAACACGAGCGCGAGGACGCGTTCAACGCTATTCTTGAGAATTATCTCACAAAATATACCGAAGAGGAACTCGAGGAGAAGACCCCGATGGCAAAACGTTACTTCCACGACATCGAGCGCAAGGCAGTGCGTGACGCCATCCTGATTGAGCGCAAACGTCTCGACGGCCGTAAACTCGACCAGATTCGTCCTATCTGGACAGAAGTCGATATTTTGCCGTCATGCCATGGCTCGGCCATCTTCACACGTGGTGAGACTCAGGCATTGGTGACAGTGACATTAGGCACCAAACTCGACGAACAGACCATCGACGGCGCTGTGGTGGAAGGCACCAGCAACTTCATGCTGCACTATAACTTCCCGAGCTTCGCAACAGGCGAATGCAAGGCTAACCGCGGTGTAAGCCGTCGTGAGGTCGGTCACGGCAACCTTGCCGAAAGAGCTCTCAAGAACATGATTCCAGAAGGAGAAGACAATCCCTACACCATCCGTGTGGTGTCGGACATCCTCGAGTCGAACGGCTCGTCGTCAATGGCATCGGTGTGCGGCGGCACATTGGCATTGATGGACGCCGGCGTGAAGATGAGAAAACCCGTAGCAGGTATCGCGATGGGTCTTATCACCGACAACGACAAATACGCTGTCTTGTCAGATATCCTTGGCGATGAGGACCATCTCGGCGACATGGACTTCAAGGTGACAGGCACCGTTGACGGCATCACGGCATGCCAGATGGACATCAAGGTTGACGGATTGTCATACGAAGTGTTGAGCGAGGCTCTTGAGCAGGCTAAGGCCGGCAGGATGCACATCCTCGGCGAGATGGCTAAGACCATCACAGAGCCACGTGCCGACTACAAGGAGTCAGTGCCTCGTATCGAAAAGATCATCATTCCTAAAGACTTCATCGGCGCTGTCATCGGACCTGGCGGAAAAGTCGTTCAAGAGATTCAGAAGACCACCAACACCGTCATTGTCATCACTGAAGACGACAAATGCGGCATGGTTGAAATCGCTTCGACCAACAAGGACGACCTCGAGGCAGCAAAGGCTAAGGTGCGCGCTATCGTTGCTGTTCCTGAGGTTGGCGAGGTTTACGACGGCACAGTGAAGAGCATCATGCCTTTCGGCGCTTTCGTGGAGATCCTTCCCGGCAAGGACGGTCTGCTCCACATCTCTGAGATCGATTATAAACGTCTCGAGACCATGGACGGCATCCTGAAGGAAGGCGACAAGATTCAGGTGAAGCTCATCGACATTGACCCTAAGACCGGCAAACTCCGTCTCTCAAGAAAAGCTTTATTACCGAAACCGGAGGGTTACGTTGAGAAGCCGGAGAGACCGCGTGGCGAGCACAGAGGCGGCGGAGAGCGTAAAGAGCATAGAGGACCGAGGAGGGAGAAGAGGAGTTGAGAGTTGAGAGTGGAGAGTTTAGAGTTTAGAGTTGAGAGTGAAGTTCACTTTATCAGTCGTCATTTCGACTGAAGCGAAGCGGAATGGAGACCTGAGCGAAGCGAAAGCATTCACCTTTGGTGAATAAATCTCCTGCAAAATTGTAGTTATCCTGTTTGACGGAGATTTCGACTTCACTTCGTTACGCTCGAAATGACGGATTAAAAAAGAAAATCCTAAAAAATAAAATATGAGGCAGTTAAAGATTACCAAACAAGTTACCAACAGGGAAACAGCTTCTTTGGACAAGTATCTCCAAGAGATTGGTAAGGTTGAATTGATAACGGCTGACGAGGAAGTCGAGCTTGCGCAGCGTATCCGTCAGGGCGACATGGCCGCTTTGGAGAAGCTCACAAAAGCCAACTTGAGATTCGTCGTATCCGTGTCGAAACAGTACCAAAATCAAGGACTTAGCCTCCCCGACCTCATCAACGAGGGCAACCTCGGGCTCATCAAGGCGGCACGCCGTTTTGACGAGACGAGGGGCTTCAAGTTCATCTCTTACGCAGTATGGTGGATACGCCAGTCCATACTCCAGGCTCTTGCAGAACAATCACGTATCGTCCGACTTCCATTGAACAAAATCGGTTCGATCAACAAAATCAACAAGACATACGCAAAGTTAGAGCAGGAATTTGAGCGCGAGCCTAATGCCGAGGAGATAGCCGAGGTTCTCGACCTCACCGAAGCCGAAGTCAAAGAATCGTTGAAGAACGCAGGCCGTCACGTCTCAATGGACGCCCCTCTCGTGCAGGACGAAGACAACAACATGTACGACGTCTTGAAGAGCGACGAGGTGGTGACGCCAGAGACGGAGCTGCTTAACGAGTCACTCAGGAAGGAGATTGACCGCGCAATCTCGACTTTGACGCAGAGAGAAGCCGACGTCGTGCGCCTTTATTTCGGACTCAACGGCGGTCATCCGATGACTTTGGAGGAGATCGGCGAGAAGTTTGACCTCACACGCGAGCGTGTGCGTCAAATCAAGGAGAAGGCCATCCGCCGACTGAAGCACACCAGCAGGAGCAAAATCCTGAAGAGTTATCTTGGTTGATTTCAGGAATTTAATTTTAATTGCAGACTTAACAGGGCTAAGGAGACTTGGTCCTGTTATTTTTTTGTACTTTTTCTTGTTGTTATTGTCATAATTTAGTAATTTTGCGAACGATTGATCTCATCATTAGAGTTTGATGATAGCATATAGTGGTGAGGCTTTTTAATATTGTTAGCAAAAATCAGTTATGAACACCTTGATGTTTACATTTGATTATGAATAATTTAGCAACAGATTTGGCAAGACTGCATGTTCTTGAGGGGGCGGATTTCGTCAAGCAGCTGAAAGCAATCGCGGCAAGTGAAGAGTTTCATCCATTGGAGGATGATAACAATATCTTTACCACTGGTGGTGAAAAGCAAGAGGACTATGACAACCTCATAAATGCCGCACGCAAAGCTGTTGAACTGGGTTATAAGGTTTATATTCTTCCAAATCCCAGAAGCGTAAGAACCGCTGATTTTATTTTTGAACAACATGGCATTTATAAAATGTATGAATTAAAAACGATACAAGGCAAGGCTTCTGTTGGGAATCGGCTATTTGATTCTATTGGGCAGACTCATCATGTGCTTCTTAATATCAAAACAAGTTATAATGCTGGTAGGCTCGCCTCTGAGATTAAGGCTTATTTTCAGCAATACTTCAAAGCAAGAGAAGTGTTGATTTTCAAGGGAAAACAAGTTATTACTATCAAAAGAGAATTCGCTATGAAGAAATCGTTTATTGTTGAGTTCAGGAAACGTTACAGGTAACAAAAAAACCGTCCTAATGGACGGCTTTTTTATTTTTTGGAGCAGGGGCGATATGGTCTTACTCCCTCTCGGCAACTTACCGGATAGCCAAAACATTTATTTTGACATTGCAAAGATACAACAAATTTTCAATTATGCAACTAATTTTGAAAAATATTTTCATTTTACAGCATCGCTTCAACCCAAATCGGTCATTAGGATTTCTCGGTGCAGTATGGCAGAGAGAAGTCCTTAAGTTTTTCCCATATAGAAAGGAAGGATTGTCGGGTTTTCAGCGACCTTGCCAAGTACAGAATGTGATTATCCTTCGTTTTCCCCAGATATGCAGGAGTGGAGATCAGTTCGTATCGGATAGTCTTGAGGAACTTCGATTCTGTTCTCCGAGTCTGCCCTGCCACGATAAGAATCGTATACGATTTTGGCGGGTAGTCCAAGGTCTGTGACAAAGCAGCTGTATCTGTATTTCTCGAAGTCCTTCTCATCCTCAAACAGTGCCAACTGCCTGACCTTCTTGCCCTGGAGCCGTGACAGCGTGTCTTCCAGGAAGGCGAGATAGTTTGTGCTGGCAGAGGTGTTGCCGGGACGCAGCCAGTAGTTGGCAATCATGTGCACGTCCGAGACAAAGGCAAGGAGCGGATGGTGGGACGGGCGACCGGGACGCTTCGGATTGTATCCCTTGGCAGTATAATGCGTCCCGAAGTTTGAACCACTGATAGTTGAGGTTAAGGTGGTTTTCGT
>CALCYT010000008.1 GCA_937906455.1 uncultured Bacteroidales bacterium
CCCACTGGTGCTCGGCAAATCGCCAAGTGCGCGTAGAAGCCTGGTATTGCAGGTTACCTTTTGAAAACATCACTTTTTTATTGGCACCCACTGAAAACACACCATTAACACCCGTTTGCGCCGTGGCATTATTGGTGTTTGTCGGCTTGGTCGGCACCGGCTGCTGAGCCACGCTCGTCTTGGTCATAGTCACCGAGAGGGCCTCTTTCTTGCCGTCTTTCACCGTCACTGTCTGCTGCAGGTTCTGGTAGCCCTCCTTCGAGAAATACACGGTGTAGGTGCCTGCCTCAAAGTCGTCAAGCGTCTTAGGGGTCTGTCCGTACTGCCTGCCGTTTATCGTTATCACCGCACCCGTAGGATTCGACGTGAGTTCAAGGCTGCCCATTGGCACACGCACAGCGGTGAGCACCACATCGGCGAGCTGGTTGTTCTCATCTTCGCCGGCTTTCACGTTCACCACCTTCACATAGTTCTCGTAGCCCGTTTTCTTAAGCTCGACACGGTGCTGGCCAAACACTATCTTCTCGTACAGATACGGCGTGGTGCCTGCCTTCTTGCCGTCGATATACACCTCCGCCCCGCTCGGCTCGCTCTTGATGTTTATGTAGCCGAAGTTAGGCTCAAGCTCGATATTCAGCGTTTTTTCCTCGCGTTTATCAAAATAAGCCACACCTTCTTTAGGCCAATAGTCGGCACACTGCACCTTGTAGCGGTGCTCCGCTCCTATCGACACGGCCTTGCTGGCATAACCCGTGCCAACCTTTTGGTTGTCAATGTATATATCCGCGTTTGTCGGCACCGTCCTTATCACCATTGTCGCCGTCTCCATGCCGAGAGTGAGCTCATAGGCTCGTTTCGCCTTCAGTTTAGGAACATTATACTCGAAGTCGCCAAGATATTTTATGGTTATCGTCCCCATGCAGTTCGACGACACATAAATCCAAAGCTCGCCGTCCTTATGTTCAGAGTATATCACCTCGATACCCGATTTGGGGATGACAGTGAAGTCGAGCAGTGTCTTCTCAGGGAATCCCGAGGCTTTAATCTTGATACGCGCGGCCTTGTTGCCGTCGAAGTCGCTGTCGCGCCCCGCCTTCTGCTTCAGCTCCACCAAATCAACTATCTCGTTGGGCACCTCATGCCAATTTATCAGTTTCAACGGCGACTGCGCCATTGCCGAGAAACCCATTAACATCAATGAAACAAGTAGTAAAAACTTTCTCATAAAACCACAAAATTTCGTCTTGCAAATATATAAATTTTATTTGAACTATCTGAAAACAAATGATGAATTATCAATCAGTTCATCCACCGGTGTCTCGTTTGGCTGCCATGTTCTGACTTCGATGACAGGCAGTTTCCCTCTGAGGTCAACCATGAGGAAAAGATAGCCGACATCTGTATAGCTGCTTGAGAAATATTCCTGCCGCAGTTGCACGCCTATGACGTTTTGTTTGCCGTTAACGGTGTTGAAGCTGGTGTTGGTAAAACTAAGGTTCACAAACTCGTTGTTGTCGAACACGTTGTTGAGCCTTGTCATATATTGGCTTTTCGAGAGGGTGTCGTATTTCACCTTCACCTCCTCTTTCATAAGCACATTGTCGGTTTTCTTGGTGTTTTTAAGCACCGAGCCCACCACGATGAGGGCACTCTCTGAATATATCTGCTCAAGATATTCACGGCGTTGCAGCGCGTAGGCCGTCTGGTAGTCTTCAATGAAATTTATCAGTGTGAGGCGTGCGTTTTCCGACCACATTTCCTTGCCGAGGATCTGGCTTTCGGTTATATCGGTAAGCCGGAAGGCTATCGATTTCACCTTATTAGTCTTTTTGTCGAACCGGAATGCTATGTTGCGCATGAAACTGGTATTACGGGCAAAATCGAACTGCATTGGGATGGAGCGGCAAATCACCTCATCGCCGAAGTCGATGAACTTGTATGACGTTTTGCCTACTATGCTCACCTTGCCGTAAGCGAGAAGCCGTCGCATCATATCCATGCCTTCGGATGTGAAATAAGGCTCGATGTCGGCTGCCTTGGCACCGCCTTTTTTAGTGAGTGTTTTCTCTATCTCGGCCATCACTTTGGCAATTTCGGCATGAGACGACGACAGAGCGTCGAGAAACTGCTCCGAGCGTTCAACGGATGCGTTGGCGGTGTTGTAGCCGGTTTTGAACTCGTCAAGCGACTTCATTTTCTTGGCTTTGCCGATATTCACATACCGCACGGCATCGGCAAACACTATCTGTTCGTCGAGTTTGTCCATCACCCTGTAAACATCCGCGTCGAACGACTTGGCGATGTTTTTGTTTTCAAGCTCAATCTGTATCTTCACATTGTCCATGTCGGGATGCACCATTTTTATGTAGCTCAAGCCGTTCTCCGTGGTGCCTTTGGCGTAGCCGTTGCCGTTTGTATATTGGAAATCGAGTCCGTCAACCCTGTCGCTGCCGTTGGTTATGAAAAGTATAAACTGGTCGTCGTCTGTCTTCTCCTGTCGTTTAGGTTGAATCACTATATTATGAAGCAGGTCCTCGGTCTGTTTGTGCAGCCAATGATATGTCGGCACGCTGTTCACCCCGTCGTACTTGAATTTCAAGCCTGCGCCGTTCGGATGCGAGTGGCACAGCATCATTGCCCAATAATAGTACCGCAAGGCTATTCCGTAACGCATCTGTTCTTCGGCCGACAGTCCGTCTGATATGTAACGGTTTATTTTTTCCTCTCTTCTGCTGCAAATTTTGGCGAAGTCGGCTTTTGAGATATAACGGAACACGCTGGCTTTCTGCGGCTCGTCGTTCAAGATAAGCTCATCGGAAGCCATTTTTATCTCGTCATTGAATGTCACCATCGAGCGAGTGCGTTGCACTGCTTCGTCCTCATCGGAATCAATGAAAAACAGTCCCTGCATTGAGTTGTCGGACGATATATTCTCAAGAAGAGCGTTAATCGCCACCTCGTCAGCCTTGCTCTGGTTTTTGCAATTGTCGCTTTCACCCCAGTAATAATCGGGATTGTTTTTGTATTTTGCGGCTTCTTTCCTGTTTTTGCCGTAATGTTGCGAGAAAGCCGACGTCGTCACAAACAATACCGGCAATAAAAACAATAATTTTTTCATAAGCGATTTTTAAAACCGCAAAATTACGATTTATTTATTACGATGGCAAGAAAAAATTATAATTTAATAAGGGCGTTAAGGGCGTTAAGGGCATTAATGGTGTACAAAAAAGACCCCAAACCAACGTCTAAAGTCTAAAGACTAAAGTCTAAAAAGCGGAGAGAAAGGGATTCGAACCCTTGGAACGCAGTGCGTTCAACGGTTTTCGAGACCGCCCCGATCGACCACTCCGGCATCTCTCCCAAAACCTTTTTACAAATAAAAAGCAACCCCCTTGAGTTGCCTTCTCAGCGGAGACAGAGGGATTCGAACCCCCGATACATTTCTGTATAACGGTTTTCAAGACCGCCGCGATCGACCGCTCTGCCATATCTCCGCTGCAAAAATACAAAAGTTTTCAATGTGACGAACTTTTTTTAAAAAATTTTTATTTTTTTGCCATATTTTCACTATTTTTGTTCCCGATTATGAAGATGTTTTATAGACATATTGTTTTTATCTCATTGTTAATCACGACGTTATGTTTTTCGTCATGTGAAAGAAAATCCATTCCGTCTGAGATTTTGGATTTCAAAAACAGCTATGAAAACTCCGACGAGTATATTCAAAATATAGCAAAATTGGCGGACAGCTGTTCTAAAAATTACGCCAAAGACGCGGTTTTTCTTGAAAAAAAGTCGCAGATTTTCTTTCAAAAAGGCAGAAATGAGCATAAAAACGCCGATTATCTCAATTCGGCGAAATCGTTCATCGAATCGTTCAACTGCCAAAAAAGCCTTATTTCACTGAAGAAAGAGACCGACAACGATGATTTTCATTATCTCGGACAAATTCTCGAGAACCTCGGCGACGTATATTCCGAGGTCAACAGCCTGAAGCCGGCATCTTATTTCTATGACGACGCCCTCAGACAATTTGAAAACGCTAACCGCCAGCAAGAGGTTATCGACATACTCCTGAAAATCGGCGACATTTATCAGCTGAATCACATTTCGAATATAGCGCTCCTCAACTACGAAATTGCCGAGAACAGAAAAAATCTCACCGAGGAGCAGTACAACATCATTCAGATTAAAAAAGGCATCGCATTATACGATATTTTCGACATGGAATCGGCCGATTCCATATATGGAAGAATATCAACAAAATCCTTGCAATCGTCTGAATATCATTATTTTACGGCATGCCATTTTTATTATCAAAATCTTTATGGCGAAGCACTTCCTCATCTCTTGAGATGTTTTGACGAAGGCGACCCGAAAATGAAACTCAACGCGGCGGAAATGCTTGCCAGCGTTTACTTTTCGGTTAACGAACACGAAAAAGAGCTTTACTATGCACAATATCAGGCCAAAGCACAGTCAGCAGAGGCACGCCTTACACCTGTGAAGATGGAGCTTGACACCGTGTATGAGCAATTTGTCACTGACAACAGTCCCGCAGCAAACGACAAATCAAAGAGTATCAGTGGTTTGGTGTGGATATTGATTGTAATCACCTTATTAATCGTAATAGGTGTGTTAGTGAAGAGAAGTAAAACGGTGGTTGAAGCGGCGAAGGAGGAACCCAAGCGTTCCTTTGACGAAAGCTATGAAATGTTTGTCGGCTCCAAAATCTACAAGGAAATCAAGGCATCGCTTGAGGGCAAGGAGATATTCACAAAAACTGTCGGCGACTACCCTCGGCTCGCGCTCACAAGAAACAAGATTGTCGCTCTCACAACCGCATTCAACAAATCGTTTCCTAACTTAATTAATTCATTATCAAAATATTATCCCGATTTAACACAAGCTGATTTCAGATTTATAATACTGAGCTTCATGGGGTTCTCCGACATCGAAATAGCCGTCTTGCTCAAACAGACGTACAGTGCCGCCAACAAACGCGGCAACCGTATAGGCAACATTTTCAACACACAGCTTGAGTTAAATCATTTCATCCCCGGTTTTTTAAGAAGTTTCAAATATTAAAATCAGGGTAGTGTAAACTCATATTATTCAATAAGTTACACGATTTTCTTCCATATTTTTCCATAAAAAACACAGTCAAAACACTTGACAAAATATTGGTATGATTGTAATTTTGCAATCGAAACAAATTTATGTGCATAATGAAAAAAATCGTTTTAATCAGCTTGATGGCAATGCTCGGCTCAGTGGTATGCGCCCAGCAGCAGAAAACATTAAACTCCTATATTTCATACGCGACATTCGATATGCCCGGTGACGAGTCAAAACCATACGTTGAGACATATATAACCTACGACAAGAGCAGCCTTGCATATATTAAGGACGCGCAAGGACAGTACAGCGCGACCATCAATGTGACAGTGCTTTTCAAACAAGGAGAGTCGATAAAGAATTTCGGCAAATACTCATTGACAAGCCCGTCAGAGGCTGACACAGCCAACATCAACGGATTTTTCATGGACGTGCAACGCTATTTGCTCGACAACGGGAATTACACTTTAGAGGTGGTTCTTGAAGACGAAAACAACAAGAAAGACACGCCTTTTATTGTTGAAGATCAGTTGGTTGTGGACATCCCGCAAAAATTCTGCTTCTCAAGTATCCTCGGCTTGGAGAGCTATTGGAAAGCCAAAAAAGAAAGTGCCACCTCGAAGAACGGATACGACATAATACCAATGATATTGCCGTATTATCCTGAGAACATGAACAAGCTCACATTCTACGCCGAGATATACCACGCGAAAGAACAGCTCGGAGACGGCCAAAAATACCTGCTCAACACATATATTTGTGAGTTTGAGAGCAACACTGTGCTGACCAACTTCTATGTCACTAAGAGAATGAACGCCAAGGACATAGATGTCATAATAAACAGCATGGACATCACAAATCTGCCTTCCGGCAACTATTATCTCATTCTTGAGGCGCGTGACAGAAACAATGAGATTATAGGCTTGAACCGTTATTTCTTCCAAAGGAGCAACCCATATTATCAGATAGACAGCTCTATTCTCGCAGCTGTCAACACCGACGCGGTATTCAGCGGAAAAATCAGCGACACTGACACTATTCGCGAATATATCAAGACATTGTCGCCTATTTCGACATACGTAGAGAAAGACTATGCGGAAGAACTTGTAAAAACTGATGATCTTAAGACCATGCAGCAGTTTTTCTACACTTTCTGGTCGAGCCGGAACAAAACAAACCCGCAACAAGCTTGGTTGGACTATTATTCACAAGTGCAGAGAGTCAACAGCTCATTCAGCACCATCAGCTCCAAGGGCTACGAGACCGACAGAGGCATTGTCTTCTTGAAATACGGTGCCCCCGACAGGATTGTGCAAAGCTATTTTGAACCGGGTGCCTATCCTTATGAGATTTGGCATTACTACACCCTTGGTTCTCAACGTAATAAGAAGTTCGTGTTCATGACAACCGATATTGTCACAAACGATTTCAGGCTCATACACTCCGACGCGTTTGGCGAAATAAACAACTTCAGATGGACAACTGAGATTTACAAGAGGACATACGGTTTGTACAACGACTACGGTGTTGATGACGCGGCAAATCCGAACTCATACGGCGACAAAGCCAAGGACTACTACGACATGCCAAGATAACAAAGAGTAATTTTCAAACATACCACATACCACACATACTTTGTTTCGATAATGGGGCTTGACGGTTGTCAAGTCCCTTATCATTTATGTAAATATGAATTAGCAATCAAAATAATAAAAAAAACGAGACACATGTGATTTTTTTTGTAATTTTGCGGTAATGAAAAAAGTAGCAGTCGTCATATTGAATTACAACGGCAAGCGATTTCTTGAGAAGTTTCTGCCCAACGTCATCGAGAACAGCTCCGATGTGGCCGAGATCATAGTGGCCGACAACGCTTCCACCGACGACTCTGTGACGTTTTTAAAGGCCGCATATCCCGATATACGATTGATTATCAATGATTTTAACGGCGGATTCTCGACAGGATACAATATAGCCTTGCGTCAAGTTGAGGCGGAGTACTATTGTCTGCTCAACTCCGACATTGAGGTCACTCCGCACTGGATTGAGCCGGTAATCGAATTGATGGACAGCGACAGCAACATTGCCGCATGTCAGCCTAAGATTCTATCATATTACAACAGGGACAAGTTTGAATATGCCGGTGCCGGTGGCGGTTTCATCGACAAATACGGCTATCCCTTCTGTCGCGGCAGGGTTTTCCAGCACTTAGAGACCGACAGAGGGCAATTTGATGACAACAAAGAGGTGTTTTGGGCAACAGGAGCCTGTATGTTTGTCAGAGCCGATGTTTATCATCAATTTGGGGGCTTGGACGACAGTTTCTTTGCCCACATGGAGGAAATAGACTTCTGCTGGCGTGTGAAAAACATGGGTTACAAGGTGATGTACTGCTCACAGTCAAAGATTTACCATATCGGGGGAGGCACTTTGCCTAAAAGTTCTGCGAGAAAGACATATCTTAACTTCCGAAACAACCTGTCGCTGCTTATGAAAAATCTTCCGAAGGGCAGTGTTTTCGGGACAATATCATACCGAATAATGCTTGATTGGATTGCCGCTCTCAAATTCCTTTTCGAGGGATGTCTTGGTGATTTTTGGGCTGTTATGAGAGCTCATTTGAGTTTTTACAGGCATCTTCCATCCTTGAAAAAGAAAAGAAACGCACTCGTTCACAAGCACGTCTCGCAAATTTACCAAAAAAACATCGTTTTCAAGCATTTTTTAGAGCATAAAAAGCTTTACGGCGAGCTAAATGAGAAGGATTTTTCGTGATCTCTGAAGTTTTTCATCAGTTTTTAGCGGAGACAAGATTAATCAAGAAGTCAACAGCCTCCTCATAACCTTTAAGTCCGTGTCCCACAATTGATTTCGCAGCAGCTTCAGCCACAAATGAATGATGTCTATAGTCTTCCCTCTCATAAATATTTGAAATATGCACCTCGACAACAGGGATGCCGACAGCCCTCACCGTGTCAGCCAAGGCTATAGAGGTATGACAATAGCCACCGGGGTTAAACACCACGCCGTCGTATTTTCCCATTGCATCCTGCAGTTTATCGATTAAAACGCCTTCATGATTCGACTGGAATGTGTCAATCACGATGCCGTCAAAACGTTTGGAGACCTCTTTGAGATATTCCTCAAGTGATTGATTACCATATATTTCCGGTTCACGTTTGCCGATAAGGTTTAGATTAGGTCCGTTTAAAATCAAAATCCTCATAACAATCACATTTTTTTAATAAGCCGCAGTATCTCGCCCACGATGACGACCGGGCAGGTGCCGAAGAAACATATCAGCCAGTCTTGCCATTGAAGTGGCTCGACGCCAAACATTTCCGCTCCGAATGTTATAATCAGGAAATGGCCGATTAAAATTATAGCCAATGCCAGTTCGAATCCGCTGAAAGCCCTTGTGGGATTGCTAAATGCCGACTTTCCTGTATGATACGCCTTTGCGTTGAACAGGTTCCAAAACTGCATAAAAACAAATATTGTAAACGTCAAGGAATGCTCATAAACAGTATAATCATTAGGGTCAGCGATTTTGAAGTTGAAGTAATTGGCCATATAATCCTTTATTGAGAAATCCATGAGTGATGACACTTCGACATGTTTGAAATATTGGACAAATCCGAATATTATCACCAAGAACAGCACTCCGACTGTAATTATGGAGCTTATCATTGGTTTGGTGAGGATATGAGCGTCTTTGAGGCGTGGTTTCTCGTTCATCACGCTATGTGACGGTGGCAATGATGCCAATGCGAGTGCGGCGAAGGTGTCCATTATCAGATTCACCCAAAGCATTTGTGTGACAGTAAGCACGGCATCTGTTCCGAGGAGAGAGCCGAGCATCACTATGAGGCAAGCCGCCACATTGATAGTCATCTGGAACAATATAAAACGCTGGATATTCAGGTAGAGCGAGCGTCCCCACAGCACAGCCTTCTCGATACTCTTGAATGAGTTATCGAGAATGGTTATGTCAGATGCCTCTTTTGCCACTGTAGTGCCGTCACCCATCGACAGTCCCACATGAGCAGCTTTGAGGGCGGGTGCATCGTTGGTGCCGTCGCCTGTCACAGCGACAACTTCACCTATTGCCTGAAGAAGTCTCACCAAGCGTTCCTTATCCATAGGGCGTGCTCGCGACATTATCTTTATCAATGGGATACGGCGTTTGGCCTCTTCGTCGGAGAGAGCCTCAAAATCCTTGCCGGAGATGTGATTAAAGTCCTTTTGGTCGGTATCTTCCCACAAACCGAGCTGACGAGCTATTTCTATTGCTGTGTCAGGGGTGTCGCCTGTCACGATTTTGACATCGATGCCGGCATTCATGCAGCTTTTAATGGCTTCAGCGACATCAGGACGGATAGGGTCGGCAATAGCCACCGCCGCCACAAAGATGAGGTTGTCCGCAATAAGATTATCTGTCTCAGGGTCGAAAGACTGTTCATCGGGGTCGGCCTCCTTATATGCTATCACCAGGGTCCTCATTGCACGCTTGTTATATGCAACAAGCTGATTTTCAATGTCATTCACATAAGGAGCAATATCAACGACACCATCTTTCGTAGCAATTTTATTACAATGTGCCAATATTATCTCAGGTGCGCCTTTCACATAAAACATCGGCTTATGGTACACCTTCGAGTCAACGATGGTTACCATGAATTTATATTTTGTAGAAAAAGGCACCTGATAGAGAAGGCTCATGTCATCGCGATAATCGCAATAGTTAACTCCTTGATTATAAAGCCATAACAGCAATGCGCCTTCTGTTGGATTGCCTATAGCCTTAACTTTTTTCGAGTCGGTCATATCAAGAAATGCCGTAGTATTGACAGATATGCCCTCCTTAATGATGTCATTAATGTCGCAATAGGAAAGTATATCATTGACAGTCATCTGGTTACGTGTTAGTGTACCCGTTTTGTCGGTACAAATGACTGTTGATGCGCCCATTGTCTCGCAGGCGTGCATTTTTCTGACCAAGTTATTGGTTGACAACATTCTACGCATGCTAAGGGCGAGACTGAGTGTGACGCTCATCGGGAGTCCTTCAGGCACTGCCACCACGATTATAGCCACGGCGATCATCAGGCTATTCAGGAAATATTGGGCAAATTCTATCCAATTGACATCAGACAGGCTGTCACATTGGGCAAAAAACATCACAAAACGGGCAATGAGTATCAGTGCGGCTATGATATAACTCGCGTAACAAATCACATGGCCCAATTTGTTGAGTTGAATATTAAGTGGTGTTTTTACATTATTATCGATTTGGGAGCCTTTGTAAACTTTTCCCCATTCGGTGGAGTCCCCCACCCTTTCGACTTGCATAACACCATGACCGTCAATGATTTTACTACCGCGCATAACCCAATTTGAGGGATATGTGGCATCATTTTTAAACTCATTCTCGTCGATGGTTTTTCTTGCCATCGGTTCGCCGGTGAGGTCGGACTCATTGACTTGCAATGAGAAGGCGTCGAGAAGGATGCCGTCGGCAGGCACTTCATCGCCTGTTTCGATGATGACGATGTCGCCCACCACAACATCGCGGCGTTGGACGAGGGTGACGTTACCGTCACGGACGACCTTCACCGTTTCCTCATCATTGACTTGGTTAAGGATCTCGAATTTTTTGTTTGCGCTCAGTTCAAACACGAATCCCACCATTGTAGCAAGCAAGATAGCGACAAATATTCCAAGCGGTTCAAACAACACGCTTGTGCCTTGGTCGGTTGTAATGTATTGATATACAGACACCAGCACCGACAATAGCAGGGCAACGAGAAGGATTTCTATGATAGGATCCCTGAATTTGCCGAGAAACCGGTGAAAAACCGTCTCCTTTTTTGGAGGAGTAAGGATATTAAAGCCGTGCTTCGCACGGCTTTCGTTAACTTGTTCAGAACTAAGCCCTTGATATTTCATCAGTTGTTGCTATATTCTTCGAGAGCTTTGTAAAAATCGTTTTTGTATTGATCCTGTTTGAAGTCGATTTTCAACTCCTTGTCGGCGTCCATTGTCTCGACAACGGTTTTATAAACCTCTTCCGTTGAGAATTCAACACAAACATAGACAGCGATTTTACCCGGAGTGAGCTTGCTTGGCTGTGCGTCCCAGCATGTCACAGGGGTGTTTTTGAGTTTGCCTTTGATAACGCCAACAGATTGGATAGTACCTTTAGCGATGTTTTTCACATCGGTGGCATCACGGTGTTGTTGTGTGAACTGGTCAACAGATCTTTGGACAACAGACTCAATCATTGCCTGTATTCCATCACGAGCATTCTGTTCAGCGAAAATACGAGCTGATTGGATGTCGTACTCACTTTCGGCCAATGTCTGGGCAAGATACTTGAATTCACCCTTTGTTGCCGTGCAGTTCGGGCATGGCATTGATGAAGGTTGATTCGGCGACTGTGCAGTTTCTTTGCTTGAGCCGCATGACATCACTACTAATGAGAGCAATGCCATTCCTAAAAACAAATTGATTTTTTTCATGATAATTAGATTTTAATTTGTAAATAAAGTTTGATTTATCTCATTTTAAAAAATGCTTTTTCCTTAACGAATTTGGAGCCGAAACGGAAGCTCACCTCGATGTAATTGTCGTCTTGTTCGTAGCAATACTCTGAGTTATAATTGATTACCATCTTATCACCCATTGTTTTCATATTAAACTGAGCCGCGCAATTAGATTTCATGCGAGGTTTTTGGGATGTTGTGATAGTCTGTCCGTTATAAACAAGCTGTATTGTGAGTTTTCCCGGCTCATTTCTGACGACCTCAATAATGATATTATCATACACGGCGATATATCTGTTGACGAGTCCCTCGACGGCAAAATAACGCGCGTCGTCGGCACCTATTTCCTTTGACAAAGCGCCCAAGGCGGTGATGGCGTCATCAACTTGCTCGACGGTCTGAATATTATCAAGACCTTCTTCAAATCCGTTGATTCTCTCGTCAATTTCTTTCTCGTGTTTTTCGTATGCCGTCACAAGTTCCACGAGGTCGAACTGTGAGAACGGGTATTTAACATACATGTTATAATACTGTTCGTCTGTTTTTTTGTTACGATACAGCTCATGATACACGTCGGCTTTAGTGATGCTAACGCCTTGAATAGCAGGCATTTTAGCTATTTTAGATGTTGATTCTATTGACATTGTGGCATTCGTGCTTGCATTAGTGCCGTCAACGGTTTTCTGCGTATATGAATTCACTGTACGCATCACATTTGTCGCCACTGACGATGCTATTTCGGCACGCACTTTCTGCATCGCGTCAGCTTTCACCTCTTCGAGAGTAGGTTTATCAGATTGCACGATGATGAATCCTTTCACGCTACCTTTACCCACCCATTCGGGTTTGTCGCCGCTTTTCTCAACAAGTTTGAAGCCTTTCTTCTGCGCCATAGTGCATAGAGGGAGCATCAAGGAGAGGGCTATTACTAATATCTTTTTCATAACAATTAAATTTATTCAAAAATCCATGACACGTCAGGCGTTGAATCTCCGGAAGATTCAGTTTCCTCGATGGCTGTATAATACTCTATGGCCCGTTGTTTGCCTAAAGTGATGAGTTTCTTGAACTTAGGGTCACGAGCCTGTATTGACTTTATAGCTTTGGCCACAGCCTTGTCAGCGTTGTCGTCCATACCTTTTTTGGTAATCATCTCTTGTGATAGAATCACCTTATTAATATTATCGACGAAATAAAACGCCACTTCCACCTCAGACATAAACTGCGGTGGTATTGAAGTTGTCGCGTTTTTTGAGAGCACTGTCACTGATGTTACGATAAGGAAACGGTTCTCGTTAGACGATGCGCCGAGTCCGTTCAATGTAACAGCTTGATTCACACGATTATAAAGCACAGTGAGAGCATCGCCTTTGATGTCTTTGTTGACAGGCATCAGCACCCTGACAGGAATCATCTGTTCGAGTGTCATCTCCGTCTGTGCCTTGAGCATGTTGCCCGAGAGGAGTACCAGCAATGCCAGCAATAATGATTTGATGTTTTTCATTTCGATTCAGTTTTAATTACAAAATCAGCCAAGCCTCGCTTGGTCCGCGCATATAAATAGTACTTTCAACATTGAAATTGTTTCTCAGATAGCTCTGTAATCCTTGCAGATAGCTTTGAGAGTCAACACGTTGCACAGCGTTACGTCTGCCGACTTTTGTCAGTGGTATCATCACCTGGTTGAATGTCAAGACATTAGGGCTGATGATTCTGGTCGGGTTGTTGTCAACGGTATTGTCTTGGAGCCAGTAATAGATGATGTCGCCGAGTGCCGTCTGTTCGCCTTCAAACATAAACATAGTACGAAGGAGGTCATATTCAGAGTTATCGGTCTTCTTGATTTTGACGGTTATCTGGCGTCCGTTTTTCGACATGTTCAAAAATTCGTCTTGTAATTTTTTGCAGAACATATCCATGTGGTTCAGCACGGCTTCTTCTAACAAAGAGTTGATTGTGGCGGAGTTAGACGGCTTACCGTCGCCGTGGGCATGAGCTATCTCACGAGCGTTGGCACTGACATCGACGGCGCGCATATTTATGGATATATAGCGTCCGGTGCCTTTTTCCATCACTTCAAAGTCGAGGTCAACGAGGAAATCGACATTAGCTGTACGTTTGATGCGGTCGATTGGCGATTCCATGACATTGCCGTCCAGACCATAGTCATCACCTATCAGAGCGTTTTCCTGTTGTTCTTGTTTCATACTCTTCAAGAGGAACTCAAGGCTTTGAGTCTCAATGCCTTTGCTATTGAATATCTCATTAAGTGACGCTATCACCAAACGAAGGTCACGGCTATCTTCTCTGCCGAAGATGTCATAATCGGTGATTGTTTGCTCGCGTCCGTTCTCGTCTTTCCATTTCTGGACGTAGCCCATTTCGTTGCAATAGACGTCGGAAGGCACGACCATCAGAATAGGTTTGGCATATTTTCCCGCCTCGGTATTCTTGATATTCTCGGCATAGCCTTTTTCCTGCATATATTTCACGAGTTCGTCGTAAAGCACCTGAACGTCAACGGAAATGTTATATTCCTTGCCTGATTTCACCGATTGAGGATTACCTGTTTTATTGATAAAACGATGATATTGTCCTCCAGGGGCTTTTTTTGTCGGGAGGGCGAGGAATCCCTCGAAGAAAGCTATGTTTTCCTCTGCTTTTGCATACGACACTATGGCCGGGGTGGCTTTTGTATTGCCGGAGGCTGCTATTCCGCGGAACAGGCAAGCCGCCACAGCGTCGCGTTTTGCCATCTCAACTCCTTCGGTGGCATCTTTAGCATTAGTTGTTACGGTGAACACCTTAGTCCCGTCCTGCCCCACTCCAATGTATTGAACCTCATACTGTTGGTCAAGGACAGAGCGTTTCTCGTTCTGTTTCTGCGCAAATGCGGCATTAGCTATCAAGCACAGAGCCAAAGCATTTAAAAAAACTGATTTTATCTTGTTCATAACATAAAAATTTATTTCCAATTTATCGGGATGTTTCTCATTTCAATCAAGCATTCGCCGATTTTAAAGCTCATCACCGGCAGCACTTTGTTTTGCGAAGGATTGATTTTTCCGGGCACTTCCACTGTTGTCTTCACGGGGATGTCGGTCACGGTGCTGAAGTCGCTTGTTGACCCCCCTCTGGAATGTTCGTTACCCTCGCAATCGTAAGCCACGAAGCTACCGCCGACATACATACGTTTGTTAACATCGTGATTAGTGAATCTAATAGTAAGTGTCAGTATTTGCGATGACTTGCTTCCGATTAGAGAGACGAACTCCACGTCGAGCCATTCATCGCAAGGGTTAGAGATAGTCATTTCCTTGTCTGCCTTAGGTTTTGGTTGCTCCTCGGCTTTTTGTTTCGGAGTTGCAGTCATTGGTGTGACTTCTTCTGTCTGTTCGGTTTTTTTCCGGCTGATTTTCTTTTCTCTCTTGGTGGTGTTGTCCCTCGCCTTGAGAGTCTGCTGCTCAAACGGGTCGTCTGATTGTGCGAAAGCCATTTCCGGCACCACCGAGACAAACATCAATGCGATTAAAACATAAATCAACTTTTTCATATTCAATAAATTAAGTTAACAATTATTTCTTTTCATCTTTAATTTTTTTCCAAATAATCGGCACGTTGCGCAATTCAACACGGCAGTTATCGATGTCAAATGCGATTATCGCCATTTTTTTCACTTTTCTCGGCACTGCTTTTCCGGGGATTTCCAAGGAGAAATACACTTTTTTGTCGGTGAGTGCCTCGTATTGGGTGCTTCTGTTGGAATTATGCGGAACACCTTCTGTGTCATACGCAATCAGATTTCCGCCCACTCTGAGGTCTTTATTGACATCTCTGTTGATAAATCTGCCGTTAAGCACTATTGTCTGTTCTTTTTTATCACCTATCAGAGAGATAAGTTTGAAATCCAATTCCTCATTTTCGCAGTTATTGCTAATCTCGATACTTTTGTTCGAGTATTTTATTTTATGATAAATCGTGTTGCATGACGATGACATCATCATGATTACGGCGACACCAAACAATAAAAATATTTTTCTCATATCACTAATTTTTCGTACAAATTACAAAATAAGCCATGCTTCGCCGGGACCTCTCATATAAATTGTGCCGTCAATATTATATTTGTCGAGGAGAAATTCCTGAAGTTGGGTCACATATTCGTTTGAGTCAAGGCGGCGCACCGCTCCTTGTCTGTTTTTTGTTATCATCGGTATCATCACCTGGCTGAAAGTCAACACATTAGGTGTGATATTTCGTGTCGGATTATTGTCAACGGTATTATCTTGCAGCCAATAATAGATGATGTCACAAAGTTTCTCCATTTTTCCTTCGAAAAGGAATTTAGACCTTTGGAAATCGAGAGGCGAGTCGTCTGTCTTCTTGATTTTCACTGTGATACGGTGTCCGTCTTTCTCCATTTTCCTATAATGGTCTTGTATTTTATCGCAGAAATCGTCAACATAGTTTATGACAGCTTCTTCGAGCAATGTGTTGACTGTAGCCACACGTGAAGGCCGTCCGTCGCCGTATGCGTGAGCTATTTCCACGGCATTGGAGCAAGGGTCAACGGCGCGCATATTGAATGCCACGTAGCGGTAGTCGTCTATTTCATACAATGAGAAGTCGAGATCGACAATAAAGTCAACATTTGCCGTGCGTTTTATTCTGTCGAGAGGCGATTCCTTGACGGTGCCCGACAGTCCGTAATCCTCGCCGATAAAGGCGTTTTCATCGGTTTCTGTGGATATGCTTTTAAGCAGAAATTCGAGGCTTATTGTCTCAAAACCCCGTGATGCGAAGATGTCGTTAAGTGAGGCTGTCACCAAACGAAGGTCGCGGCTGTCTTCTCTTCCGAAGATGTTGTAATCGGGAATAGTCTGCACCTTGCCGGTCTCGTCCTTCCATTTCTGGACAAATTCCATCTCTGTGCAATAGACATCGGCCGGCACCACCATTATTACAGGTTTCAGGTATTTGCCTGCGGCCGTCTCGTTAGTTTTCTCGGCGAAACCTTTATCTTGCATGAACTGCGCGAGGTTGTCGTAAAACACCTGCACGTCGATGATGGCATCCACGCCATAGTCAAGCTCTTTCACGTCGGTCTCCCACGATTTTGCGACGAATCTCGCATATTTCCCGACATTTTTTTTATTTTTCGGGACATTAAGGAAATCAATGAAATAATCCTCATTAGCTTGTATGACGCTTTCTTTCACTAAAGGTTGCGAGGGTCTTGTCTTTGTCGATGCCGGCAAGCCGCGCAGCAGGCACACCGCCACGGCGTCACGTTGAGCGAACACATGAGCGTCTTCGAGTGTGTTTGCTATGATTCTCATCTCGATTATGCTGCTTCCCTTGGGCCCCACGCCTCCTATTCTCACGTCAAACTGGGCGTTGAGGATATTGTTGGCGTCTCTGTTTTGTGCATTTGCCGCATTCAGAAACGCTGTGATTATCAATAATATGACTGACAGTCTCTTCAGCATAACATTCCATGGCGCAATAGCCATCCAAGTGTTTTCAATTTGCAAATATAAGTATTATTTTTGTACGTTTAACAAAAAAACACAAATTTCTACAGCACAAATCGTGTTATATCCTGATTTGGCTCAAGCTCGACAGGCTCCTTTCCATATTGGAATATCATCATTTTCTTGCCGCCCTTGAGGAAATATTTGTCACCGACGACCCATATTGCCGTTGCTTCACGCAGTCCGACCACCTTCATTTCCTGGCGCACAGCGAGATACTCGTTGATACGATCCTGACGCGTCTCACCTCCATGTTTAATCATCTTATCGATTTCCGGATGCGGGTCAAGGTAATGAGGATTTATCTGGAAAGGTATGAGATTCAACGTGTTAAAGCTTGCCGGCTGCACTATTGGCATATCATTGGTAGTGCAGAGTGTCGGGCAGGCGATGTTAGAGCCGGCACTCCATCCTATATAAGGCGTGCCGTTTTCAGCGCATTCGGCCACAGCTTGCATAAGTCCGAATTTGTGCATCTCAGCCACGAGATGGAAGGTGTTGCCGCCGCCCACCACGATACAATCGGCGGTTTTCACAAGACCCACTTTGTCCTCGACTTCGTGTACCGAGACGAATTTTTTGATGCCGAGTTTCTCATTGAAAACTTTCTTAACCTTCTCAGTATAAGCGTCATAGCTCTTCGGATAAGGGTTGCCTCCGATGAAAACGCCTGCGAAAGGAACAAATGCCACCTTGCTGTTTTCACCAAGTTGGTTTTTTTCAAAAAACTGTTCAAGCTGAGTCATAGCCCAAGCCAAGTATGTCTCACCAAAATTAGTGGAATTGCTGATTAAAAGTAAATTTTTCATAGTTGTTGCATTAAAATTTTTACAAAAATAATAATTTTTTTAATATGAAACGAATTTTGTTATAATTTTGTCGAAAAAAGAGTAAATAGTAAAGATAAAAGATAAAAGATAAAAGATAAAAGATAAAAGATAAAAGATGAAAAAACTGATGGTTTTGTTAATAATCCTGGGGTTTTGCAGGATTAGCGGGATTGGCAGGAATAATGACTATGAGTTAAGGTCGCCGGACGGCAAGATTTGTGTGACGATAAACATCGGAGATGCTGTGACCTATAGCATAACGCATGGTAACACTGTGATTATCAATGATTCACCTATCACTATGGAACTTGGTGACGGGCGTGTCTTAGGAATAGGGTCATCAGTCGGGAAAACAGTGAAAAACAGTGTTGATGATGAGATTGAGGCTCATTTTTACAAGAAATCGAAGGTGAGAAATCATTATAATGAATTGATTATCAGCTTCAAAGGCAATTACAAGCTAACTTTCAGGGCTTTTGACGACGGTGTGGCTTATCGATTCTCGACAAGTTTCAAAAAGCCCATTATCGTCAAGAGAGAGAATGTAAGTTATTGTTTCGACGACGATTATGTGGCATATATACCATACGTTAACGCCCGCAAAGGCGACGGCGACTTTCTGACGCAGCAGTTTTTCACTTCTTTCGAGAGCCAATACACCATCGACTCGCTTTCGAAGATGGACGTTGAGCGCATCGCGTTCACACCTCTATTAATATGTCTGAAAGACGGCAAGAAGGCGGTTGTTGTAGAGTCGGATTTAGAAGATTTTCCGGGGACATTTTTCCGCAAAGGCGAAGGGAACAGCCTTATAGCGGTGCAAGCCACGTATCCGAAGGTCGAGGAACAAGGCGGGCACAATATGTTGCAAATGGTCGTGAGAGAACGTAAGGATTTCGTCGCAAAGGTCAACGGGACAAGGGATTTCCCCTGGAGGGCGATAGTGATTTCGGAGAGTGATGCTGAACTGATGGACAGCGACATGGTTTACAAACTCGCATCACCGTCAAGAGTGAAAGACGTGAGCTGGATTAAACCCGGTAAGGTCGCGTGGGACTGGTGGAACAACTGGAACATCCGGGGTGTTGACTTCAAGGCCGGAATCAACAACGACACCTATAAATATTATATAGATTTCGCGTCGAAAAACGGCATAGAATACGTTATTTTAGATGAAGGATGGGCTGT
Source organism: uncultured Bacteroidales bacterium (assembly GCA_937906455.1). Lineage (GTDB taxonomy): Bacteria > Bacteroidota > Bacteroidia > Bacteroidales > F082 > Limimorpha. Next base: position 19,216 of record CALCYT010000008.1, read on the forward strand.
GAACAAGCAGGCTGATTTGTTTCAGATTGTGCCGGAGATAGACCTTGAGGAGCTTGTAGCATACGGCAAGGAACGCAATGTCGGATTAGTGCTTTGGGCAGGATACTATGCCATTGACAGAGACATGGAGCATGTCTGCAGGCACTACAGCGACATGGGCATCAAAGGATTCAAGGTCGATTTCATGGACCGTGACGACCAAAAAGTCGTTGACTTCTATTACAGGATGGCGGCGATGGCGGCAAAATACCACTTATTCATTGATTTTCATGGGGCTTACAAGCCGACAGGATTGAGTCGCACCTATCCTAATGTGCTGAATTTCGAGGGCGTTTACGGATTAGAACAGTCGAAGTGGGACAACAACCTCAACCAAGTCAACTACGAGTGCATGATTCCGTACATCAGGATGGTGGCTGGCAATTTGGACTACACGCAGGGAGCGATGGACAACGCCGGCAGAAACAACTTCCGCGCGATATACAGCAATCCGATGAGCCAAGGCACACGATGCAGGCAACTCGCTGAATATGTGATATTTGAGTCGCCGTTCAACATGATGTGCGACAGCCCGACGAAGTATATGCAGAACCAGGAATGCGTTGATTTCATATCGGAGGTGCCCACTGTTTGGGACGAGACGATTGCCCTTGACGGCAAACTCGGTGAATACGCGGTGATTGCAAGGAGAAAGGGAGACACGTGGTATATCGGAGCGATAACGAATTGGGAAGAGAGAACCGTCGAAATAGATTTAAATAAAATAGGTGTCAGCACCAACAAATGCAGGGCATATACCGATGGCATCAATGCTAACCGTAACGCCAAGGATTTCAGGATAACAGACAAAGAGATAAAAGACAACAGATTGGAGATAGAGATGAAAAGCGGTGGCGGCGCTGTCATCATTGTTAGAAGTTAATAATTATATAGTTGATCAGTTGTTCAGTTGTTCAGTTGTTCAGTTAACTGACTAACTGATTAACTGACTAACTGACTAACTGACTAATTAATAAGTGACTTCTTCGAGAAACAGGGCGTGGGCGGGCATGGAGGTGCCGGCCGAGCAGCGGTCTTTCTGTTCGATGACGGCACGGAAGCCTTCCAACGTCATCTTGCCCTTCCCCACTTCGAGCAAAGTGCCGACAATGGCGCGTACCATGTTTCGCAAAAAACGGTCGGCTTTGATATGGAAAACAAGCAGGTCGTCTTGTTCAAACCAGTAAGCCTCCATTATCTTACAGTTATTCGTCTTGACTTGTGTATGAAGTTTTGAAAAGCTCGTAAAGTCTTGGTATTCAAACAAAAGTTTAGCAGCCTCATTCATTTTTTCAACATCGAGCCGGCCATATACATATAAGGTGTCGTCGGTATGGAAAGGATTTTTGGTGCGGGTTATATAATAATGATAGGTTCGCGACTTGGCGTCGAAGCGTGCGTGCAGATGCGGGTCAACTTGCCGGCAGCGATATACGACGATATCATCGGGAAGAAACATATTCAATTGATTCACAAAGTCTTGCAAATCAGATATCGGTTCTGATTCGAAATGGGCATAGAAGTTTCGCGCGTTGACGCCGGTATCAGTGCGGCCACATCCGGTGACAGAGACATTTTGTCTCAGTTTGAGGCTGATACATTTTTCAAGCACTTCCTGAACCGATGTGTCATGCGGTTGGATTTGCCAGCCGTGATAAGCTTTTCCGTTGTATGCCAAATGTAAGAAATACCTATTCATAAAATTTTTCTCACTGCAAAAATAAAAAAAATGCACAAAAAGTTTGCACAAATGAAAAATTATTTTTATCTTTGTGGGGAAATTTAACCTCTAAAACAGCAAAGCCATGCCAATATACATGTTACAAGACGAGGTTTTGGATTTTCCGCCTGTCAATCAATCGACCAAGGACGGTTTGTTAGCCATTGGCGGAGATTTGTCACCTGAGAGGCTTCTCGTCGCCTATTCGACGGGGATATTTCCTTGGTATTCAGAGGGAGAACCTATCTTATGGTGGTCGCCTGACCCGCGTATGGTATTGAAGCCGAATGATTTGAAAGTCACAAAATCATTATGGAAGACGATAGAGTCGAACAAATATTCATGTTCCTTTGACGCTGATTTTGAAGGAGTTATACGAGCTTGTGCCAGTGTGCCACGCATCGGCGACCAGAACGAGGAGGAGGACGACCGGGACGAGCCGAGTCCTTGGATCAGCGAGGACATGATAGTGGCGTATTGCGAGTTGCACGACATGGGGATAGCGCATTCCGTGGAGGTTTATCAGGAGAACGAGCTTGTTGGCGGGCTTTACGGCGTTGCCATCGGTAAGGTTTTCTGTGCCGAGTCGATGTTCCACACCAAAGCCGACGCCTCGAAGGTGGCGTTATACAATCTCTGTCAGTTTTTAATGCGGCATGGTTTCGAACTCATTGACGCCCAGCAGGAGACAGCGCACATGAGACGCATGGGAGCGGCTCCGGTCTCCAGAAAAGAATTCCTGAAGTTATTGAAAGTGTTAGTCAAAGGGGACAGCCTTGTAGGAGACTGGGGTGATGGGAGTGCGGAGATGATGGCGTTGGAGGATGGGTGGAAATTTTAGAGGCATTGTTTGATTTTGACGAGTTTTTCGAGAAGGTTGTTTACTAAGTCGAGGCGGAGCATATTAGCTCCGTCGGATTTCGCCTTTGCCGGGTCAGGGTGCGTCTCCATGAAGATGCCGTCGGCGCCGACGGCGACGGCGGCCTTGGAAATCAGTTCTATCAGTTCAGGTCTTCCGCCTGTCACGCCGCCTGTCTGGTTCGGCTGTTGCAGAGAATGCGTCACATCCATGATGACAGGCACATTGTTTTTTTGCATCTCATAGATGTTACGATAATCGACGACAAGGTCCTGATAGCCGAAGAAATTACCCCTATCAGTAAGCATAACAGAGTGATTTCCCGACTGTTGCACTTTTTCCACAGCGAAGCGCATTGATTCTCCGGACAGAAACTGTCCTTTTTTTATATTTATTGTCTTTCCTGTTTTAGCCGCTGCCACAAGCAAGTCGGTCTGACGGCACAGGAATGCCGGAATTTGCAGTATATCAACATATTCAGCAGCCATCGCAGCCTCCTCGCATGAATGAATATCTGTAACGACCGGAACGTCGAACTGCCTTGAGATGTTTTTCAAGACATTGAGAGCCTTCTCATCGCCAATGCCCTGAAAAGAGTCGAGGCGAGAGCGGTTAGCCTTACGGTATGAGCCTTTGAAAACGAAAGGTATATCAAGACTTCGGGTTATTTGCACCAACTTTTCGGCTATAATAAAAGGAGACTCCTCATCTTCGATGACGCAAGGACCGGCAAGGAGGAAAAACCTATTGTTTTTCAGTGATTTAAGGAACGGATAGTCGTTAAGATTAATCATTTATTGAAAATTTTTGCAAAGGTAAGAAATTTTGTCAAAACATAAAAGATAAAAGTTAAAAGATTTTGCATTATCGGCATTAATATTAATAAGGTGTATTAAAATTTTAAAAAATTTTTATTTTTTTTGATTTTTTTGTCACACGAATAAAAAAAATGTTTAATTTTGCGATGTACTTTGTACAGACATTAACATTAAACTCATTATTATTAACTAAATTTTTCTACTATGAAGAAAGTATTTACATTAGCACTCGTGATGGCGATGGCCATTACAAGCTTTGCTCAGGTAAAGGGCATGCGCAAATCAGACAGACCAGACCCCAGCACCATTAGAGTCACAAAAGGTCTTGAGGAAGTCACTGCCGTTTTCCCGGCCTCGACAAGAAACATGATGACTTTGGCTCCTGAGGAGACAGAGTTGAGTTACACTACTTACGACTGGCAGTCGAACCAAGGTCCGAGAAACTTCACGGCTGTATGGCCTGACGGTTTTGCTGTCATGTGCTACACACAAGCCACATCAAGCACCTATGCAGACCGTGGTACAGGTCTCGCCATTTGGGATCCAGCTGTAGGCGAATGGGAGTACACCGATGAGCGCGTTGAGGGTGTCAAGACCGGTTTCGGTTCAATTGCCCGTTACAAAGAGAACGGACTTGTCATTGCAGCACACACTGCCACTGACTGCCGCATCTTCATTGTTGAAGATTTCCGTGACGGCAACCGTGACTTCGGAGAAGGCATTGTCCTTCCTGTAGAGACAGGTGTCGATCCTGTTTGGCCGGTGGTACAATGCTCAGGTGAGAACTTGGACATCGTCCATGTTCTTGTCACCAACAACGGTGCATCAGCCCCATACTCGGATCCTATTGTTTATTATCAGTGGGTTGACGGTGAATGGACACGTCAGTATGAAATCATCCCTAACATCGATGGGGACAATGTTTCAGACGGCGGTTCAAACATCACTTATTTCATGCAATACAATCCGGAGAAACCTGACCGTGTAGCTTTCGTCATCAACAATGCTTGGAGCGATGGCAAGGCTGTTGTTTCAGAAGACAATGGTGCCACATGGACAGACAGAGTGTTCTACAAACATCCGAACATCAACGGCGACTTCACAGACACATGGTTCTTCTATCCACGTTGGACAACTGCCGAGTTTGACGATGATGACAACCTCAACGTTGTGTATGAATGGAATGGCACTACAGGAACATCAGGTTCAGGCTCATACTATCCTGGTGTTGGCGGTGTTGCATTCTGGAGCGAGACGCTTCCTAAGAACGAGTTGTGCATTGGCGGTATCGGTAACGTTGGCGAGCCTTTTGTCATGGACTCAGCATACACGATGAACGACCTCTATTATTCAGAATGGTATTGGTCAGACGCCACCCATGATCCGGTTCCGGAATACTTCGGAGAGCTTATGATCCTTGACGAAGAAAGCAATGTTGTTGATTACACTGGAGATTTACCAGAGAATTACATGTGGGTTGACCTTAACGTAAGAAGTGACCACGGTGCATACAACTGCGGTATCTCATCGTTTGCTTCAATGCACAGAGAAGGTGACGACATTGTCGCTTTCTGGTCAATGATTGCGGGTGATAGCCAAACCTTGTATTTCGATGGCACCAACCACTACTTCAGACTGTTCGGCGCAAGATCAACTGATGGCGGTTTGACATGGTCATTACCAAAACACCTCATCACAGACATCATGAATATCTATGACGAGATGGTGTACGGCGTTGTTATCCCATACGTATATTACGATGCAGAAGGAGCTTATGTGTGGTACTGCTACCAGAATGACCAAGAGACAGGTACTTTTGTGATGGGAAACGAGAGCACATACGACAACAACTGCTACAGAGCCGTCAAAGTGTATATCCCTTATGTGGATGTTGAAGAAAATCCAATTGCTGTCGCCACTACGATTAACGTCTATCCTAACCCGGCACAGGGTTCATTCAACGTGGCACTCAACAACGTCAGCGATGTCAACATCTATAACGCTGTCGGTCAGTTGGTTAAGACCTACAACAACGTTTCAGAGCTTAACGTCAGCCTTGAGGCCGGTGTTTACTTCGTGAACGCTGGCAACCAGACAGTTAAGGTTGTTGTGAAGTAAGTCTTTAGTCTTTAGTCTTTAGTCTTTAGTTTTTAGACTTTAAGGTTAAGAGTGGGGTTTAGGCTCCACTCTTTTTTTAGGACAAGTGTAGAGAAGAAAGATAGATATTATGAGCAATGATGAGTTGAGAAACTATTTGGATGAGTTGGTGAAGAGGAACAACACTGAGGAGTTTATAAAAGACGACCCCGTGCAGTTTCCTCACAGATACAGTGATTTGCAAGACATTGAGATAGTGTCGTTTTTGGTGGCGACGATAGCTTGGGGCAACAGGAAGATGATATTGAACAATGCCGACAAAATGTTAGAGATTATGGGAAAATCGCCATACGACTACATCATGTCGGGAGGATACGAGAGGATTGATGACGGGAAATGCGTGCATAGAACTTTTTTCGGAAGAGATTTTAAGTATTATTGTAAGGGCATTAGGGGCATTAAGGGGATTAAGGGGATTAAGGGGATTAAGGGGATTAGGGGCATTGAGGGGATTAAGGGATTAGAGGATGTTTTTTATAATGAGGAGCATGATGTGTGGAAGGGCATTCAGAATTTCAGAGATTTGATGGCCGAGGCCAATGGTTGCACGAGCAAGCACATATCGAATCCATGTTGTGAGTCACCGATGAAAGGCTCAGCCTGCAAGAGGCTGCACATGGCGTTGCGATGGCTTGTGAGAAACGACGGCATTGTGGACTTAGGCGTATGGAAACGACTGAGTCCCAAGGACTTGATGATACCTTTAGATGTACATGTGGCACGTGTGTCAAGAGAATTGGGATTGCTTGACAGGAAGAGCAACGACAGAATGGCAGTAGAGATGCTCACCTCACGATTACGTGAATTGGACAAAGACGATCCGGTGAAATATGATTTTGCGCTTTTTGGAGTGGAAGTCATGAGGGGTACGGTTTAGAGTTTAGAGTTGAGAGTTTAGAGTTGAGAGTTGAGGGGTGAAAAGTGTTGATAAGTTGGCGGGAAATGGGAGTTATCAACAATTTGTTGAAAATTATTTTACACCTTATTAATTTTTATTAGTATCTTTGCCTTTTGATAGAGAGGCAAAGAGTGGTTATAGGATTGATAAAATTGAGAATATGGTTTAGTTAACATAAAATCTTTAAATGTATGAAAAAATTTAACTTATTAATCGTAGCGATGTTATGCTTTATAGGTGTAACATTCGGACAATCAGCGAGTTTCGATTCGCCGAAGATTGAGCAGGAGCTCAGGGAGGAGCTTAGCAAGACTTCTCAGCAGAACCAGTTGCACCGCGTCATTGTGATGATGGAGGGGCAGTACGACCAGTCAGCGATAGAGCGCGGCACCAGATTTATGGACAAGGGCAGCCGTCGTTCTTATGTCATCAACGAGATGAAGAGATTCACCGGTAAATCGCAGGCTGATGTCATGGCGTTCATGGGGAGCCAGAATGCCAATACGGTTAGAAACCTCAGTTCGTTATGGGTTTTCAACGGCTTCACGTGTGAGACGACTGCGGATGTCATTGAGGCACTTGCGGGGCGCGCCGACGTGAAAATGATTTATTCTGACCAGGAGCAGCAGATGATTCCTGAGGTATGGAATCCAGAGCCTGTCGGCAAGCAGTTAAAGCACTCGGACGGTCGTTCCACCAACGCATGGAACATCACCAAGGTGAATGCCGACGACGTTTGGGTATATAACGGGACGACAGGATATACCGGCGACGGCGTCGTGGTGGCTGTTATCGACTCAGGTGTAAACTACAACCACACCGACATCACCGACAACATGTGGGACGGTGGCAGCGATTATCCTCATCACGGATATGACTGGGTGAATGGCGACGACGACCCCATGGACGACCACGGTCATGGCTCACATTGTGCCGGAACGGTAGCCGGCTATGGCACCAACGGCATACAGACGGGCATAGCCACAGGAGCCAAGGTCATGGCATTGAAGACCTTGTCGGCATCGGGATCAGGATACAACAGTAACACCTGTTATGCCATACAGTTCGCCTTGGAGCATGGTGCCGATGTGTTAAGCATGTCGCTTGGCACTTCGGGAGAGGGAGGCTTTGACTATTATCGCAATCTAATGGTGACCGTCATGAACGCCGGTGTCGTGGCTTCTGTCGCCGCCAGCAACGACGGTAATAAGCTAAGCCAATATCCTATTCCGTTTAACATCGGAGCACCCGGCAACTGCCCTCCCCCATTCTTACATCCCGACCAAAAAGACGTGCTTGAGGGAGGCATATCGGCGGTGATATGCATTGGCGCGACGAACCAGAACGATGAACACACGTCGTTTACATCCGTAGGTCCGGCGACATGGGCTGCAGGCTCAAACATCGGCTCATACAACGATTATCCTTACACGGCAGGCAGTGCCACTGAAATAGGGCTTATTCGTCCCGACGTGGCAGCTCCGGGCTATCAGATAACATCATTAGATTACAGCGGCAACACGGGTTATTGCGACATGAACGGCACTTCCATGGCGACACCATGTGCGGCAGGCGTCATGGCGTTGATGCTTGAGGCCGACCCATCGTTGCTTCCGAGAGAGATAGACTCCATCTTGGAATACACGGCGGTAAGATGCGAGAACGCCATTAGCAAGAGCAACTACACCGGCTCAGGCCGCATCGACGCCTACGCTGCAATACAAGCGGTGCTCGGCACCTGTGAGGCCCCGACCAATCTCACCGCCACCGTTGGCGGCCATGACGTAGCCTTGTCGTGGACGGCGGCAACAGATGTGTCATCATACAACGTTTATCGTAACGGCACTGAGATCGCATCAGGCGTGACAGGCTCAAGCTATAATGACAACGACTTAAGCATAGGATATTACACATACAATGTCAAAAGCAATTGCGGTGACAACACAACATCAGTCTCATCCAACTATGTCGATGCCACTATTAATTATAACGGACCTGTTGTGACAGACCTCGCCGGCACAGCCAATGGCAACACGGCAACATTGAGCTGGACTTCACCAGAGAGTTCAAGCGGCTCACTTTATTATGCAACAGATTATTATATGAACTTAGGATATGGAGACAACTCTCTGTTATATTGGGGACAAAAATATCCCGCCTCAATGTTATCAGCATACGCGGGTATGGCTGTACAATCGATTAACATAACGACATATTATACCGACATTGAGCACACATTGTACATTTATCAAGGGAGCGAGACATCGTCATCGAATCTGTTGGCAACCAAGACTTTCACTCCAACAACTTCTTATAATGAAGTAGCTCTCGATGCCCCTGTTCCCGTTGACTATTTGCAAAACTTATGGGTTGTTTGCGCAGCAGTAGGCGACTATCCCATGACTATCGCCCAATATTACGGTGATTCAGATTGTGCGGCCCTTTATAGTCAAAACGGCAACAGTTGGAATAATTATGATGGATATTCGAGCTGTATTGAGATGGTTTTATCGAACGGAACATATACATACAATGTGAATCGCGACGATGCTGTCATAGCTGAAAACATTGCGGTCACGACTTATTCAGACAACAATCTCTCAGCCGGAACATACAGTTACACTGTCACGACAAACTACTATGGTGGTGTGTCACAGGCATCCAACGCCGTTGAGATAACGATAGAGGGTCAGGATTTAGTCTTCCACAAGCTTAACAACCACACTGATGTCACAAGCGAAGGCACATATATGATTGTTGATGTCACCAGCGGTCGTGCCCTGACAAGCGCAAACGGCTCAGCGAGTGCCCCGTCAGCAGTGGAAGTCTCCATCACAGGCGACTCCATCGTAGGAAACATCGACGCCGAATTACAATGGAACTTCATCGTCAATGACGCAGGTTACATTATTAGTCCTGCTAATAACCCGGAAGTATTCCTTTATTCAACCAACAGCAATAATGGTGTAAGAATCGGCACAAACGAAAATAATGTTTGGGAATTAAACATCACCGACGCGAGTAAGCCAAACTATCACGGGTTCAAGAATGTCGCGTTCAATAGATACCTTGGTACATATAACAACCAAGATTGGCGCACTTATACGTCCATCCACAACAACATTCAGAACACACAAATTGAGATTTTCGTATTAGGAGAGGCTCCTGATTCTCCATCGCAGCCGACGCCGCCGGCACCGACTGTCATATCCATCGCCGAGGCGAGATCTTTGAATACCAACGAGTACGCCTTGGTACAAGGTGT
>CALCYT010000009.1 GCA_937906455.1 uncultured Bacteroidales bacterium
CTGATGTTGAATCTTATGAATTTAATTTACTCGACACCTATTTTATATTATATATCCCGTGTTGTCTCCTTTGAGCATGATTTTGAATTTTTAACTGCAGCTTTTTAGCGGCGTTAAGGGCGTTAAGGGCGTTAATGGCGTTAAGGGCGTTAATGGCATTAAGGGCATTAAGGGCGTTAATGGCATTAAGGGCATTAAGGGCATAGAGAATGAAGAGTTTTTTCATGATTAATGCAAATTGCGTTTTAATGATTACAAACCCAAATTGAAAGTGCTGAAAAACCAACACCTACAATAAAGCCTGCTCCAGCAGTAACCATACCAAATGCTGTAGATCAAATGCCAGTAACTACGGTCATACTCATACCACATAACCAAGGTCTTTTAGGATCACCAGAATTCTGTCCTGGAGGCACTTGCTCTCTATCACCATAGAAAAAGTATTATTGTTGTTCTATTAGACCTTTTTTAGGATAAAAAGCGCAAAAAAATCATTAATCCAGTAAAACCATATTGTGATTTTTTTTGTCATAATAGAAACCCGTTACAAGAGTTTTGTTTTTGACAAGACATAATCCGGTGATTTCCAACTGATAAGCGTCTATTGTATTGGGAATAACAACTGTGTTTTTCAGTTTTCCCTGTTTATTATATGTCTTTTTGAAGTAGCACCCGTTTTCTATCGACAGTGTATAGATGTTTTTTGAATCCATTAAAATGTCAATAATCATGTTCTGAAAGTTGTCTTGAAACTGGTATGCATATTCATCTGTGCCATATATTGTGCTGTCTATGCTGAAATCATCAGTGGAAATATTAAAAACTTCTATTGTGAACAGCGGTTTCCTAAAATCTTTATTATCGTATATCGTTATTATTCCTGATGTGCCGTCGGTCACTGCTATCGTATTCCCTCGACTTGTTATTTTGGGGGCGCAATATGCATAGCCCAGATGCAAGTCTTTATGGATTTTTCCTAATTGACCAATGTGCCCGATCATTTTTTTGTTTGCATCAAAAACCATGTATAATGGCGTTTCGTTGTAAAAACTTTCTTCAAATACATTCTGTTTTTCATCTGATAACTCAAAAAAAGGATAACCCTTAACCGAACTGAGGAATAATAGCTTTAGATCATCAGCATAATAAAATCCTTCATGTGTGATAAACATTGTGCTATCTGTACTTCCAAACAAATCCAATGGGAGCAAGTCTCTCTCTTCTTCATTGTGTATGTTTTGGAGAATGATGGCCGGAGCGTTAAAATATGCTATGTCGTTTTCTTCATATTTAAGATTGGGCAAAGAGACCGAAAAAGCGAGTGTATCTGGATTTATCATAAAACCTGTCAAACACATGGCAAGTGCCATATTGTTGTCGCGCATCTGGAAATATTGTTCGTGGTCGATAGATACGAACATCAATTCCTCGCTTTCAGTAGGAATGTATTTTCCTATAAACGAAAGATTATCAGCATTTTCAGATAGTGAATACAGATAAATGCTGTTGTCCAATTCGTCCGCAAATGAGAGACAGCCTTTGCTTATCTTGGGAAAAGTTATATTTGACACGATGTCGTTGTCGTCGGAAGGCACTGCCATTCTGCCGAATATTTTGGCTTTCTTGTAATGGCCGTCGTCACATTTTGAAGTGGCGGAGTTGAATGAGATTATTCCCTCCCACATTTCGCCGTAATATGGCATCGGCTCAGTATGTCGAACCAGGGCGTCCGCAAATTCATCGTTTATGACGAGATAATCGCCTCCCGTAAGCAAGCGCCCTGATTTTCTGTCAATTTTCATTATGAAAGGTATGCGAGGCTCTTCCGTCCTGAAAGCAAGAAAAGACTTGAAAGACAATTCTGTGTCGTAAATCACGTCATCAAAATAGAATTTCTTGGCCACATATTTTTGTGCTGCCTGTTTATTTGGAGAAGACGCAATCAAAACCATCGGATTGTCTGGATTACGCATATAAAGCAACTCCTGAACGACATTGATTTCGGCTTCGCAGCGCGGGCAGAACATCAGCGGACATAAAACGACATAAAGCGTATCACTTTTATTCGATATTCCTGAAAAATAATCTTTCAGGAGATTTTCGGTACCCTTAATCTGTGCGACTCTGTGATATGAATCGGCATTTGCAAGCTCATTGAGATCCATTTGGGCTTCAGCCACGTTAAGCAACAGAAATAATGGTAATAATATGAATAATTTCTTTTTTATCATGGTTAATGTTTATGCTAATAATTATTTTGTATTTAAAAAATGATTGTCCACAAACAAATTGTGGACAATCTTGAATTTACTACAGATTTATACTTCCATCTTCGAAATTGATTTTTTCAATATCTACAACAATAGTATCTTCGCCATCAGTAACGATGGCTGTTCCTGACCTATCATTTTTTATTATTTCTTTACAGACTAATATACATGTTCCTTTACATGGTCTGAACAATCCGGCTTTTTCACCATAGTACTTAATAGTGACACCGGAGTTTTTCGATTTTGTTTTGACCTCAATACGAGATGTTTCGTTATTTTCAACAGGATTTGTTTCGTTTGCAAATGCTGTAGATGATAAAGCTAAAGCCAGAAACATTGAAATTACGATTCTATAATGCGTCCCGAAGTTTGAACCACTGATAGTTGAGGTTAAGGTGGTTTT
>CALCYT010000010.1 GCA_937906455.1 uncultured Bacteroidales bacterium
GGGTCGTCGTGAGCAGCGACTTGCCGAAACGGCGGGGCCGGCTGAGGAAGGTGTATTTAACTGAATTGGCTAATTGCCACACCAAATCAGTCTTGTCAACATAGACATAACCGCCCTTCCGTATCTCTGAAAAGGTCTGTATCCCTATCGGGTATCTGCGACGCTGAGTGTTCATATACATACATTTTTCAAATTGCAAATATACATTTTTTTCGCATTCGGCAAAGTCCAATAAAAAATACTTTTCCAGCATCTCGAAAAACAGATAGCTGAGGTCATTCATGACGGCTGTTGGTGCCTGCCTTGACGAACCTGCGAGGATGCCGTGTTTTTTTAAAACACCCCCGGTATCCTTATCCATTCGCGTGCCTCGGCGCAAGTGCGCTCCACGTCTTCCACTGTCTTCGGGATCGGCTTGCCGAGGATTCTGTTGCCTGTTTCGGTGATGAGGAGATCATCCTCGATGCGGATGCCGCCGAAGTCTTTGAATGACTCGAGTTTGTCGTAGTTGATGAAGTCCTTGTGTTTGCCTTCGGCTTTCCAGATGTCTATCAAGGTCGGGATGAAGTAGATGCCCGGTTCGTCGGTGACCACGAAGCCCGGTTTGAGCACCTTGCCGCAGCGGAGGCAACTGAAGCCTTGCTGTGTGGAGCGTGGGGTCTCTTTGTTATATCCCACGTTGGTCTCACCGAGACCTTCCATGTCGTGCACGTCCATGCCGAGCATGTGGCCGAGGCCGTGAGGCTGGAAGAGGTAATGCGCTCCTGCCGCCAGAGCGTCGTCAACGTTGCCTTTCATCAGGCCGATGCCCTGCAGACCCTCGATGAGGGTGCGTGCCGCGAGTTTGTGCATCTCCATGTAACGGATGCCCGGCTTGGTTTGTTTTGCTACTTCCATGTTGGCTTTCAGCACTATCTCATACACGTCGCGCTGACGGCTGTTGAATTTGCCGCCGACAGGTGTGGTGCGTGTGAAGTCGCTGTCGAGGTAGTTGAATGTCTCCGCGCCGCAGTCGCAGACCATCATCCGGCCTTCTTTCAGCACGTTGCCGTGATAATGGTTGTGCAGCGTCTGCCCGTCCATGCTCACGATGTTAGGGAACGAGATGCCGCAACCTCTTGCTATGGCGATGCCTTCGATGGTGCCACTGATTTCTTGTTCAATGACGCCGGGCTTACACATCTTCATGGCAGTGGTGTGCATGTAATAAGCAGTGTCGGCAGCGTATTCCATCTCTTTGATTTCGATGTCGCTCTTTATCTCGCGCAGGCTCACAATAGCCTCGATGAGCAGCTGGCTTACGTGGTTTTTCACCTCGCTGATGCAGATGTCCATGAAATTGGCTATCTTGATGGTGGTGTCGCCACGGTAGGTTGGGGTGAGGTGTATCATGCGGCCTTTCTCCATCTGCTCGCGGATGTATTCCGGAAAACGGTTGATGTCGCGGCAGTCTCTGATGCCAATCATGTCGCCCTGCTCCTGCAACGACGGCAGCGGACCGCACCATATCACGTCGTCGATGGTCACTTCCTGACCGAAGAGGATCTCCTCGCCGCTCTCGAAGTCGATTACACCCACCAAATCGGGATGGTTCAACCCGAAGAAATAGGCGAAGTTGCTGTCCTGACGGTAATGATAGGTGTTGTCGGGGTAGTTCATCGCCGCCTCGTCGTTTGCTACGAATATTGCTAACCCTTTGTTCATCAGCTTTTTCAAGGCTGCTCTGTTTTTTACATAAAAGTCTTTTGTGAACATAATATCTGATTTTAAATTGTTTTCAATATATTGATTTGCAAAGATAAAAAAAAGACGCCAAATTATGACGTCTTTTATAAGGAATTTTTTAAAAATTTACATAAAGATGTATCTCAAGATGAACAAAATGGCCAAAATCCACATCGTGACGCTGATTTTCCGGATGTATTCTCTCTTGAAGATGCCGCAGATGGCGTTGAGTACAACGTATGAAATCATACCGAGCATGATGCCGTCGGAGATGCTGTATGCCAAGGGCATTAACAATGCGGTGATGAATGCCGGGATTGATTCCGAGTAATTGTCCCATTCGATGTCTTTCAGCGGGGCTGCCATCATGACACCGACGATGACGAGCACCGGACCTGTGGCGGCGTTGGGGATGGCGAGGAATAATGGCGAGAAGAACATCGCGAGGATGAAACACACCGCTATGGTGAAGGCTGTGAGACCTGAGCGACCGCCCTCGGCCACGCCCGACGCACTCTCGATGTATGTCGTCGTGGTTGAGGTGCCGAGGCATGCACCCGCTGTGGTGGCGATGGCATCGGCCATCAAAATCTTGCTCACACCGTCAACATTGCCGTCTTTGTCAACCATGTTGGCCTTCACCGACACGCCCACTACGGTGCCGATGGTGTCGAACATATCGATGAAGAGGAAAGTGAACACCACAATCAGCATATCTAAGGTGAAGATATGACTCCACTCGAACTGGCAGAAGATGGGTGCCACTGAAGGCACACTCGACACCACGCCGTTGTAATGCGTCACCCCCATGGGTATGCCTATGATGGTGGTGGCAAGGATGCCGATGAGCATGCCGCCTCTCACCTTGAGGATGACGAGCACTCCGGTGATGAAGAATCCGATGAGGGTGAGTATCGACGACGTCGAGCTGAGGTCGCCGAGAGCCACGTCGGTGGCGGGGTTGTCAACGATGATGCCGGCGTTGCGCAAGCCGATGAAAGCTATGTACAATCCGATGCCGGCTCCGATGGCTTTCTTCAAGGTCGGCGGGATGGCGTTGACTATAAGCTCACGTATGTTGGTGATTGTCAACAAGATAAAGATGATGCCCTCGATGAGGATGGCTGTCAGCGCAAACTGCCAGCTGTAGCCCATGCCGAGACATACGGTGAACACGAAGAAGGCGTTCAAGCCCATGCCGGGGGCCAGTCCGAAAGGCTTCTTGGCGTATAATGCCATGACTAAGGTGCCGATGATGGCGGCGCCTGCCGTGGCGGTGAACACAGCGTCAGTGGGCATGGGGTTGTCGCCACCAGCCAAACGCGCTGAAGATGCCGGGGTTGACAGCCAAAATGTAGGCCATCGTCAAAAACGTGGTGATGCCTGCCAAAACCTCCGTCTTGACATTCATCGTCTTGGGATCAAATCCGAAAAGTTTCTGTAACATGGTGCTATTGTTTTGAGTTGGAAGTTAGTAGTTAGAATTTAGAAGTTCCATTTGACGCCTAAGCAGGGAGCTACATTGAAGCCTTTGTTCTTGTCAAAGTCGCTGCGCCATCCGCCGGCAAAGTTGTATGCTAACTCCACCTCACCGCCGATGTTAAGGTTCTCGCATCCGAAGAACTGACCTACGTTGTACCAAAGCTGTGGCTCGCTGAGGATAACCAGTTTGGTCTCTTCAGTCCCCCAGTTGACTTTCTCGCCCCAAATATCAAGGAAGCCGCTGAAAGAGAGTCCTTTCACGTTGCAGAGGTCTTTCATGCCCCATACGAAAGTGAACTGCAGGGGTACATTGTCTTCGGCATCCTTGATGCTCTTGTACATCAGCTCGAAGGTGAAAGTGTTGCGGAAATCAGCACTATGCAAGAAATACTCGGCGCCGAAAAGCCAGGCGTTGTTCGCGAACTGACCTCCGTTCCATTCAACGTGGGCACTTAAACCACCAAGTTTGGTATCTTTCCAGAAGTTCAGGGCGCGTGCTATCTCGGTGTAATAACCCGTTGGTCCGGAAATCTTATCTGGATGATAGATATCAGTGAAGAAGAACGTGCTTCCCCAGTTGTCGGCCTTGAACATTTCAAGAGTCGTTGTGAGATGTTCACGATTAAAATCGTACATTTCTTGGATGTTTGTCTGTGCCTTGGCGCAGAAAGCTGTAGCAACAAGAGCTACGATAAGTAAAGCTTTTTTCATGATGTTGTAATGTTTAGTTGATTAAATTGGATTAAAAGTAATTTTTCTGTTTATTGATTAGTTATTTCATTAATTTCAATCGCCAAATCTCCAAATAAGTTAACAGGCTCATTATCAGTGATTAAGATATCGTCTTCAAGCCTGATGCCTATGCCTTCCTCACGGATGTAGAGTCCAGGCTCGCATGAGAGCACCATGCCTGGAGCGAAGGGCTCGTATTTGTCGAGATTGTCGTGGCAGTCCAAGCCAATGTGATGTGCCATGCCGTGCATTAAGTACTTCCGGTAGAGCGGCTTCTCAGGGTCTTGTTTGTCAACTTCTTGCTGTGTGAACAAGCCGAGTCGTATCATCTCTTTTTCCATCAGCTTGTAGGTCGTCCGGTTGATTTCATCAATGGTACAGCCCACCTTATATAGTTTTGTAATCTCTTTTTTCACTCTCAAAACCGCCTCGTAACACTCTTTTTGTCGTGGCGTGAATTTCCCGTTAATAGGGATGGTTCTGCTCAGATCAGATGCGTAGTTTTGATACTCGCAACCCATGTCAAAGAGTAGTAACTCGTTGTCATTCAATATGCTGTCATTTTTAGAGTAATGCAGACAGCAGGCGTTTCTGCCTCCCGCGATGATAGGGTGGAAGGCGTGACCGGAGGCGTTGTTCATCTTGAAGATGTATTCCATCTCGGCCTGCATCTCATATTCATAACGTCCCGGCCTCACGGTCTTAAGGCAATGTAAAAACGCTTTCCCTGTGATGTCGCAAGCGTGTCTTATGATGTCAATCTCTTCCTGCGACTTGATTTTGCGTAGCTTATTTAAAATAGGTGCAGAGCGGTCGAAGGTGTGAAGCGGATACTGCTCTTTTATCTCCTTAACGAAACGGTCTTGAATCGTTGACACTTTCGTCTCGAAACGTGCATATTCGTAAAGGTTAAGGTAAACCTTCGAGCTGCTGAGTATCAACTCTTTAAGCACGTCGTTGAAATTGTCGGCGTACATCACTGTCTCGCAGCCTGATATCTCTTTGGCTTGTTTTGCGTCAAGCATCTCTCCACGCCAGATGGCTTTCGTCTCGCTATATGGCTCGATAAAAAGTATCTCGCGCATTGCGGGATTCGGATGGTCGGGATACAATATGAGATATGCGCCCTCGCGGTCTATTCCCGTCAGGTAGAAGAAGTCCGAGTTCTGGCGGAAAGGGTAACATTGGTCTCCGTTACGCGGAATCTCCTCGTTGGCGGTGAAAACGGCAAGCGCGCCTCTTGTCATCATCGAGGCGAAACTCGCCCTGTTTCTGACAAAAAGCGCACTTGGTAAAGTATTGACAGACATGGTCTTATTACATTCCGAGACTGATAAGTTTCACACCCAATGTGACTGTGAACAAACTTTGCTTGGTATTGTCGATAGGGAAGTCAGTGCCATCGATTTGCAAGGTGTTGCCATCAATGATGTTGGTCAGACCGAAACTGTAGTTTATGTCAAGAGAGAACAGCAGCACATCGATACCGACACCAACGGCACCGCCCCATGTCATGTTGTTTGCCTCAACATCCAATTCCTGATTAGTCACGTTGCAGGTTTTATTCTGGTCAACGACAAAATACATCACAGGACCGGCATGCGCTCTGAGTTTCACCACTTTCCAGTCAAGGAACTGATATCCGATGAAAATCGGCAGTGCCAAATTCTGCTGGCTCATCTCAATCCTTGGATTGAGGTCGGAAATGCTCACTCCTTCAAGAGAGAAAATCTGGCTGCTCTTAAACCATAGCAATTCCGGCTGGATGAGGACGTTCTTGATGCACAAACGACCATAGATGCCGGCTGTAAAATGCTCTGAAAAACCGGTTTTGATGTCAGCTTTGTCAACCGACAAATTGGCCGCTTGATAACCTAATTTCGGCCCGAAATGGAATCCGACACCTTCTGCTCTTCCCACGTTGGCGAAGAGAACAACTGCTAAAACAAGTAATAATTTTTTCATAAATTTAAAAATTTTAATTGACTGCTAAATTTTTTTATTATTTTTGCAAAGATATTAAAAAAAATTAAACAAACTACAAAAAATGAAAAAGATATTTTATTTTTTGCTTTTCATGTTGGCTTTTACTTTCGCCGCATCAGCACAACGCTTTGAATATCAATTAGGACTGAAAGGTGGGGTCGGTGCCGCCTACTTGGGCTCCAACGACGACAACATCGTGAACAAGGACAATGGCATAACTTACAAATTCGGACTTACCGGCACTTATTACTTCAAGGAGAGCTATGGATTCACCTCGGGATTCAACATTCTCGGCTCTGATATCTCGTATAAATACAAAGTGAACGATTTGAACACCCCCGAGGTGCAAAAAAGAAATCTTAAAAACACTTATCTTCAGATTCCTCTTCTGCTGAAGATGCGGACCGACAATTTCGCCAACAGATACCATATCTTCGGCGAGATTGGATACGGTGTGAACATTTTTGTTGACTCGCAGGACAAAAACGAATATCATCACGATTACCGTGACGTCTGCAGCTCGTTTATCGTACATTTCGGCTTCGATATGGTGGTGCTCAACCGCAGCACACTGGTGTTTCTTATCGGATACGACAATTTCTTCACCAGCATGATGACGATGAAGAGCGAAAAAATGACGATGAGCAATCTTTGTTTTGAAGTGGCGTTTTTGTTCTGATGAAGATAACTCTTGCGCAAATATGCTGTGTCGCCTGCGATGTGGAAGGCAACGCGGCGAAGATTATAGAGGCGGCTCACAAAGCTAAAGCCTCTTCTTTAGTGATTTTTCCCGAACTTGCAGTGAGTGGCGTATGCTCTGCCGAAACTTTCAAATCGCCTGGTTTTATTGATAAATGCGAGATGGCATTGGATAAAATAGCCGCCGAATGCGACACCGTCCCTGTACTCGTGGGATGCCCCGTCGGGAAATTCAACGCGGCGGTATTTATGTTCCAGGGTCAACGTAAGGTGTTTAAAAAGAAACAGTTGTCGGCTCTCGAACAAGACGTGTTCGTGCCTTCCGATGAAGACGCCGTTTTGCAAATAGGTTGCCATAAATATGCCGTGACAATAGGGTCTGACCTCGCCAACACCAACGACGACGTGTTCTTGCTGAAAAACCGTGTTGACGAGCTGATGCCCTTGGGCGTGGATGTCATTATTAATATAGGTGCCGACAAATGTGGCGCAAACCGCTCGAGGACACGCCGCGACGAGCTGAGGCATAATGTGCTGAAAACCGAGCGCCCATTAGTGTTTGTGAACAACGTGGCACCAAAAAAAGAAGCCTCCTTCGACGGCGGCTCCATGATTTTCGGCTACGAAAGCTATGTCGTGGCATCGGCTCCGTTCTTTGAGGAAGCAGTGATGGATGTCAACCTCGAATGCCTCATCTCGATGAGACACGAAGATATGCAGCAAGACTACGTTCTATAACCTGTCTAATGTCGTTTTTATCAGTTTCTCGACGTAAGGATGATAGTCGGCCGAGAACTTCTCGGTGACACGGTTGGCTATCGCCACGCAGATGGTTAAGCAATTGTGCCCCAACATCTTACCAAGGCTGAACAATGCCGATGACTCCATCTCGAAGTTGCATACTTTCCATCCTTTGTATTCAAATCTCTCAATGTCGGGATTTATGCGCGGATATGTCAGCTCAAGCCGCAGCGAGCGTCCTTGCGGGCCGTAAAAGCCCGGTGATGTGGCTGTTATCCCTTGATGATAACCCTTGGCGAGACGCTCAAAAAGCTCGTCGGAGCTTTTCACCACATATGGCATCGGGAGGTCGGCGGGATAACGCATGTCGCGGATGAAAGCATCGGTCATCTCTTTGTCTATCACTTCGTTATGCTCTTTGTAAAAGTAGGCGAGACCGTCAAGACCGATGGCGAAACGTGATGCCACATAACTGTCTTCAACCCCAATCTCAGGCTGAAGAGCGCCGCAGGTGCCGAGCCTCACCATGTTGAGCGAGCGATGCTCCGCCTTCGGCGTGCGTGTCTCGAAATCGATGTTGGCTACAGCGTCAAGCTCGTTGACGACAATGTCAATGTTGTCGGTGCCCATGCCGGTCGATAACACCGTGACACGCTTGCCTTTGTATGTGCCCGTGTGCGTCACAAGCTCGCGGTTCTGACGCTTGTATTCTATGGTGTCGAAAAAGCCGGAAACCATGGCAACACGGTCGGGGTCACCAACTAAAATGATGTCGTCGGCAAGCATGTCAGGAAAGAGATTCAAATGATATATCGCGCCTTCCTTGTTGAAGACGAGCTGTGAGCCTGGTATGGGTCTGGTATTCATAGTCCAAATGTTAAAATTTTTTACAAAAATATGCAAAATTATGCAAGTTTAGTTAAAAAATGTTAAAAATTGAAAACATAAAATATTAATGCTTATTTTTGTAACGTTTTTATAGCAAAAATCTTGTAAGGAGTGTAAAAATGAAAAGAGACAACGATTTTGTGAAGGCGAAAATCATATCGATAGGCGACGAGCTGTTGATAGGCCAAGTGGTTAACACTAATGCGGCTTGGATTGGTAATATATTGACAACCAATGGAATAGAGGTTGTTTCTACCTTGACGATCGGCGATGGCGAACAAGACATAATCGACGCTTTGGACGCTTGCTCCGACGTGGAGATAATTGCAATAACAGGCGGGCTGGGGCCTACCGCCGACGACATCACAAAGCCTACATTGTGCAAATATTTCGACACCGAACTGGAATTTTGCCAGGACGCATACGACAACGTGATGAGTATCTTTGCGAGACGGGGTTTCCCTATGACCGAGCGTAACCGCGGACAGGCGTATGTCCCGAAGGCGTGTAAATATATCCCAAACCGTTATGGCACAGCACCTTGCATGTGGTTCGAGAAAGGTAAATCGGTGTATATCTCCATGCCTGGCGTGCCTTTCGAGATGAAAAACGTGTTCCAACAGGAAATCTTACCGAGGTTGCTCGAACATTTCAATGTGACACCTTATATTAATAGGGTGGTGATGACCACGGGGGTGGGCGAGTCGTTCCTCGCTGATGCTATCCAAGAATGGGAAAACGCGCTGCCTGACTTCCTCTCGTTGGCTTATCTGCCACAATATGGCATCGTGCGTCTGCGTCTCGAAGGCCGTCATCCTGACCGTGAATTTTTGCGTCAAACCATTGATAATGAAATTGATAAGTTGGAAAAAATCATTGGAGAATATATTTTCGGCTACGACGACAAGCCTATTGCCGAGGTGGTGCTGGAGATGCTTAAGGCATCGGGAATGACTCTCGCGACGGCTGAGAGCTGCACGGGCGGCACCATAGCCAAGATGCTCACTGCAATACCGGGTAGCTCGGAGGTGTTCAAAGGCACCGTGGTGTCGTACGCTACCGCGGTGAAAGAGGAAGTGCTGGGCGTCAATAATGATGATGTGGAGAGGTATTCGGTTGTGAGTCAACAAGTTGCGGAACAAATGGCAACGGGAGTGAAGGCGTTGCTTAAAACAGATTACGCTGTGGCGACAACGGGAGTGGCAGGACCGGGCGGCGGCACAGAGGAAAACCCAGTCGGCACAGTGTGGATAGCAGTGGCTGACCCTGTTGGAGTGTCGTCGAAGAAGTATAACTTCGGAAAAGATAGGGAAAACAATATCGAGAGAGCGGCCATCTCTGCCCTCGAAATGTTGAGAAATATAGTTAAAAACAATCGCTAAACGACACCATCATGACACAGAAACAATATAATAACAAAGTAAGGATAACCCTCTCTGCTCTCTACTCTCTACTCCTTACTCTAATCATACTTTCTTGCACAAAATCAGCCGGTTACAAGAAAAAACTCGATGTGCCTTATCATAAATTGGAGCCGCAGACAGTGGAAATTGTCGAGCTTAACAATATGCTCTTTGCCCTCGATACAGACAACTTCTTGGAAGAATACAGGGCCTTGCTGCCAAAATATCCGGAGGTTTTTTATGAAAATCCGAGCGATGAGGATATAAATTATATGAAAGAGTTCGTTTCCGATACTTTCCTGATGAGAATCAATGAGTTAGTGAATGAGACATATCCCGATATCGCTGTCGTCGCCGATGAGGTGAAAGACGTTTATCAGCATTTTAAATATTATTTCCCCGATTGGGACGCGCCTCGCACTTTCGCCTATGTCGCCGGAGTGTATTACAACCGGCCAATCAACATTGAAAGGGAAAGCGTCATGATTGCTCTTGATTTTTACTTGAGTAACAAGGACTTGGTTTATGACAGGATGGGCCTGCCACGATATATGTCGCGACGTTGCCGGCCATTTTCGTTGAAAAGGGACTTGGCGGAAGGCTTTTATTACAAATGCCGTGGCAATAGCGTCAACCAGAAAAGCGTGATAGCCGAGATGATTGAACAAGGTAAGAAATTCTACTTCATAGAGGCACTAAGCCCTTCCTCGCCCGACTCGGTGATTCTCGGTTTTTCGGCTCCTCAAATGGATTGGGCTGCCGACAACGAAGGCCAGGTGTGGGCTACTGTGGTTGGTAATAACATGTTGTTTTCCAATAATTTAGACTATAGACGCCTGCTGTTCAACGATGGACCGTTCACATCGGCATTCGGCAACGAAGCACCGGCCCGCCTCGGCGATTTCCTCGGCCTGCAAATCGTGCGCTCTTTTATGTCGAATAACGATGAGACACTTACTACATTATTGAAAATCACTGATTATCAAGATGTTTTAGAACGCTCAAGATACAAACCGCGAAAATAATGTGTTAAAAGAGAAAAGCCGCTTAGCCGAGATGACGCATACGTCATTTTGACGATTGACGACGAACTTTTAGCCCAAAATAATGAATTTATAAACTTTTTAACTAAAAACTGAAATTATGTTAGTCAAGACTTTTGGCAGTGCTTTGAACGGCATCGATGCCATTACCGTAACAATTGAGGTCAATATTGACCGTGGAGTACAGTTTTTCCTTGTGGGTCTGCCCGACAGTGCCGTGAAAGAGAGTCAGCAACGTATTGAATCGGCATTGAATAACAACGGGTTAAAGTATCCGAAACGAAAAATCACCATCAATATGGCACCTGCCGACATCCGTAAGGAAGGCTCAAGCTACGACTTGCCTTTGGCGATAGCTATTCTTGCCGCGTCGGAACAGGTGAACGTCGATTTGCTCGACAAATACATCATCATGGGAGAGCTGTCGCTCGACGGCGGCATCAACCCCATCAAAGGGGCGTTGCCTATTGCAATCAAGGCGTCGGAAGAGGGCTTCAAAGGCGTGATAGTGCCTAAAGCTAACGCCAACGAGGCGGCGGTGGTGGAGGATATCGAGGTGTATGGCGTCGAGAACATCATGGATGTCATCAACTTTTTCAATGGATTCCATCATCTGGAACCTACAAAACTCAACCTCGCGGAAGAGGAAAATGTTGATGTCTATGACTTTGATTTCTCGGATGTGAGAGGTCAGGAAAACATAAAACGCGCCCTGGAGGTGGCGGCGGCAGGCTCTCATAACGTCATCTTGATAGGTCCTCCCGGAAGCGGTAAGACGATGTTAGCCAAACGCTTGCCTACGATTCTTCCCCCTATGACGCTGAAAGAGTCGCTTGAGACTACTAAGATTCATTCCGTTGTGGGCATGCTGGGGCATGGCGTCTCGCTGATGCGCACACGACCTTTCAGAAACCCGCATCATACCACGTCGTACGTGGGCCTCGTGGGTGGCGGCACTTATCCGCAGCCGGGCGAGATATCTCTCGCCCACAACGGAGTGCTGTTTCTGGATGAGCTGCCTGAGTTTAGACGACAGGTCCTTGAAGTGCTGCGACAACCTATGGAAGACCGTATGGTGACCATCGCCCGCGCCAAGCAAACAGTGGAGTTCCCGGCTAATTTTATGCTCGTGGCGGCAATGAACCCTTGCCCATGCGGATATTATAACCACCCGACAAAGGAATGCACGTGCAAACCCGGACAGGTGGAGACGTATCTCTCAAGGATTTCGGGACCGTTGCTCGACCGTATCGACCTGCATATTGAGACGTTCCCTCTCTCATACGATGAGCTGGCGCAAAAACAAACAGGGGAGAGGAGCGCCGACGTGCGCGAACGCGTGGTGAAAGCCCGCATGATACAGGTGCAACGCTTCTCATCAGTGCCTGGAATACATTGCAACGCCCAAATGACCGCAAAAATGATTCAAAAATATTGCGCTCTCGACGAACAATGCGGAATGCTGCTGAAAAACGCCATGGAACGACTCGGACTCTCGGCACGCGCCAGAGATAGAATACTTAAAGTGTCACGCACTATCGCCGACTTGGCCGGATCTGAAATCATACAACCTGAACATCTCGCGGAAGCTATACAATATCGTAGCCTCGATAGAGATAACTGGGGAAAATGATGGTCAACCCTAAAACTCAACGATGAGCTTTAAGTTTAACTGTCTGTTAGTCAGATAGTTAGGGACGGCGTACTGGATGTTGTACACATCGGTGACCCACATGTAAGAGCTGACGTTGTTGACGCCAAGAAGGTTGAACACCTCAAGGCTGAGCCAGCAATTACGTATGTAATTCAAAGGGTTACGAGGGTTCCTGAACGATGTGGCATCGCTGATGAGCTGCTTGCTGAAGCCTATATCAACGCGACGGTAGGCCGTCATCCTGCTTTTCTGCTGATAACGCTGCGCCTCCGAAGGCCCAAACGGTAGCCCCGTCCCGAAAATGAGCTTCAGATTCACCTTAAACGAAGGTATCATCGGCAGATAATCCTGGAAGAAGATGGCGAAGTTGATGCGCTGGTCGGAAGGACGCGGGATGCCCGAGATGATGGTGTCGCGCACATAGACGGCACCGTCGTTGACATCGCTCTGCGATAGGATATTGCCGCTGGCGTCAATGAAATACTGAATGTTTTCGGTGGTTCTCATAATCGACATCGATGCCCAGCTCTCGATGCCCTTCACAAACTCACCGTTGATTTTCATGTCCAAACCATAGGCGTGTCCCGTGGCTTTCTGGTCGGCGTAATACCTTATCCTGATGTTGTCCACCTCGTAGGGGATGACGTCTTTGAGATATTTGTAGTAAATCTCGCTGGTGAGAATGAACGGACGCTCCCAAGCCATGAACTTGTATTCGTGACCAAGCACCACCTGATACGACTTCTGCACCGAGGCCTGTTCTTTGCTGACAAGACTGCCGTCGAACATACGCAACTCCCTGTAAAACGGGGGCTGTACATATACTCCGCCGGATAAGCGGAACGTCATGTCATCATGCTTATGCGGCTGCACGGCTATGCCTACACGCGGACTGACGTTCACCGAGCCGGCGTAACCCCAATAATTGGCGCGTAATCCCGCTGTCAACACCCAGATGTCTCCTTTCTCACTCTCAAGCTGCCATGAGTTCTGTATGTAACCGTCGAAGTTGTTGATTTGTAATTCGTTATGACCTTTTGCCACGTTTTTAAGCTCCAACGGCGTCTGCATCGGGTTGTTGGGATTCAAAATGGAGTCAACGCTGTGCGGCTGCGTGTATCCCGCAGAATCCACCATGTCCCACTCGTTGATGATGTCGTCAAAAAGCTGATGCTGATAGCGCAACCCCCATTTCAAGATGTTGTCACCATATTTGTATGCTCCCTTGTGGTCGATGTTGAAAACCCTTGAGTAAAAAGAGTTTCTCGCATGTTCAATATACGTTCCAACTCCTTGATTGTTAATGACATCGCCCTGCTCCTCGCTGCCGGGATTCGTCTCAAGCAAACCAATCCAATACTGCCCCTGTATGTCGTATGTCTCCGATTCCACCGCTGAATATGCAGAGCCTATGAGCTTAAGGCTTAAGTCTTCATTTGGACTGAAATTCAATGATATAGCACCCAAACCGGTGGTGTATTTGCTGAGTTCCTGACCGTCGAAATATATTTTCAAACGATATGATGCCTGTAGGTTGCCAAAGTCGGTCTGACGTGTCGTCGGAACCATGAGATAGCTGTTTCTTGAATAATATCCTAAGGCGGTTATCATCAGTCTGGAAGACATATTGTATGTTATAAGTCCTTGAACATCAGCGAAGTTTGGCTTATAATCGCCTTTAGTGTCCATCGCGCCGAGCAGATATTGTGTGTTTTTGTATCGTGCCCCGATGAGATAACTCATTTTGCCTCCCAATGCCATGCCCTCGGTGTGTGCGTCGGCACCTAACAGGCTGAGCGTCAACGAACTTGCCGCCATCACGGGTTTTTTATATGTGATGTCGAGCACCGACGAGAGCTTGTCGCCGTATTCCGCTGAGAAGCCTCCGGCGGAGAAATCGATGTTGGAGATGAGGCGCGAGTTGATGAAACTGAGGCCTTCCTGCTGCCCGGAGCCCACCAAAAACGGTTTGTAAATCTCTATCCCGTTGACGTAGATGAGGTTCTCGTCGAAGTTGCCGCCACGCACGTTGTATTGCGAGCTTAACTCGTTGGTGGAACTTACGCCCGCAAGTGTCTTCACCATGTCCTCCACACCTCCTGCGCCAGCCGACGGCAACAACACCGTTTCTCTCGCGTCAAGCCTCGTGATTGTTGATGATTTGATGGATTGGTCTTGCACCGTCATCTCAGGCAACATGGTCGAAACAACATGCATGGTGACGTCATGTTTGCGCAGCTCCCCGGGTCGCAGACTCACATCCGTCCTGATTTCCTCGTATCCAACAAACGAAAACACCACTCTTGTCATGGTGTCGGCCGGCAACGTCAGGCTGTAGCCGCCGTGAGCATCGGAGACAACACCATATTTCGTGTTTTGCACCGCCACGTTGACAAACTCCAACGCCTTGCCGCTGTCATCGGTGATTTTTCCATATAAAACACCCTCCGGCTTCTGCCCTAAGACAAAAACAGGAAACGATAACAATATGAAAAGTAGCAGTTTTTTCATGATGTTGCCGTCGCTTCAAGCGATTTTGAACGCCAAACGCAAGTTTTCTCCGCTCTCTGCCCGAACCGACGTGTTATTAACGATTGTTTTGCGATTTTATTATAAAAAAAGCCGTCTGTTTGGGACGGCTTCTTTCCATAATAGTCATATCTTACCAGCGGTTGAGGTTACCATCCTTCGCTGCGTCAACCATTGCCTGATAAACGCCCTTCTTGTCGATGGTGCGCAAACCTGCCGCGGAAACCTTCAAAACCACCCATTCATCCCACTCAGGAACATAAAATCTCTTGATCTTCAAGTTGGGCTTGAACGTTCTCTTGGTCTTTTTGTTTGAGTGTGAAACGTTGTTTCCACTGATGACTTTCTTACCTGTAATCTGACAAACTCTTGACATTTTTCTTCTATTTTATTGTTCTTATTTCCTCTTACAAAACGGACTGCAAAAATACAATTTTTTTTGATACGAAATAATTTTTTTAAAAAATTAATTTCCGATGTCATTTCGAGCTTGTCAGAAAATCTCTGACATGCAAATAATCCGAATCAATTGATTGTATGAGATTTCCCCGTTCCGTTCCGTTTCATCACACTCCAGTCGAAATGACTATTTCTGAAAAAATGAATTTTTTTATAATTTTTTTTGAAATATTTTATATCTTTGCGGTTTAAAAATTTAAAATTATGAAAATTCCAATGGTTGACCTCGTAGGTCAATACAACAAAATCAAGACGGAAGTCGATGCTTCCCTACAGCAGATTCTCTCCACCGGCGGCTTTATCGGCGGTCCTTTTGTCCAAAAATTTCAAGAAGATTTGCAGGAATATCTCAATGTAAAGCATGTGATACCTTGCGCTAACGGCACCGACGCCCTGCAGGTCGCCATGATGAGTCTCGGACTCAAGCCCGGCGATGAGGTCATCACGACGTCGTTCACCTTCATCGCTACCGCTGAAGTGGTGG
The DNA here is from genome assembly GCA_937906455.1 of uncultured Bacteroidales bacterium. GTDB lineage: Bacteria > Bacteroidota > Bacteroidia > Bacteroidales > F082 > Limimorpha. The sequence goes on from CALCYT010000010.1 coordinate 15,826, forward strand.
CTCTGCTGCGTCTCACCCCGGTGGTGGTGGATGTCGATATGGAAACTTATTGCATTGACCCTGAGTCAGTTGAGCGCGCCATCACTCCGCGTACCAAAGCGATAGTGCCGGTGCATCTCTTCGGCCAATGCGCCAATATGGACGCCATCATGGACATCGCGAGACGCCATAACCTATATGTTGTTGAAGACAATGCTCAGGCTATCGGTGCTCATTACACTTTTAAAGACGGCACCGTGAAAAAGTCAGGCACCATAGGCGATATCGGCTGCACTTCGTTCTTCCCCTCAAAGAACCTCGGCTGCTATGGAGACGGCGGCGCTATCTTTACTAACGACGACAATCTCGCCGAGATGATACGTGTGGTCGTCAACCACGGAATGAAAGTGCGTTATTATCATGATTATGTGGGAGTTAACTCCCGCCTCGACGCTATCCAGGCGGCTGTGCTCGACATCAAGCTTAAACATCTCGACGAATATATCAAGGCTCGCCAATACGCGGCGGCTTATTATGACAAGGCCTTCGCACAAACCGATAAGATTGTGACTCCAAAGACAGCCCCGTTCACCGACCATGTGTATCATCAATATGTGGTGGTTCTCAAGGACTTAGACCGTGCCAAGGTGATGGAGCATCTGCAATCGAAAGGTATAGCCTGCGCCATTTACTATCCGGTGGCACTTCACATGCAGAAGGCATACGCCGACCCGCGCTACAAGAAAGGCGACTTCCCCGTGTGCGAGTACCTCTGCGACCATGTGATGGCATTGCCAATACATACGGAGTTTACCGACGAGCAACTTAAATACGTCACCGACACAGTGCTGGAAATGTGCTAAAACACCCTATAACTCTGCTTCCCCGACTAATCTCACAGCATAACCGCAAGATTAATCAGGGAAGCAGAAATCATTATTTATGATATCGTGATAGTTTAGAAGAACAAGATGCTGTTGTTCTTGACCTTTGCGTTGTCGAGCATTGCTGAATACGGTGAGCCGTTCAGGATGGCGTTGTTGAATCTTGAGACGTACTCTCTACGGATGGCATCGTAGTCGGTTTTGTCGGCGGGGATGGTGCTTGTCACCTTCACTATCGCCAAGGCGTTGCCACCTTCTATAGGTGCCGAGAACACGCCTTCCTGCATGCCCATGGTGGTGCCGCCAATCTTTTCTTCGACGCCGAAGCTGCCAAAGCCGCGTCCTTCCATCGTGATGTTCTCAACAGTGGTCTTCTCACCGCCGAGTTCGTCGATCATCTTCTGATAATCAGTGCCGTACATCTTCGCTTTCTCGTCAAGAATCTCACCTTTCTTAACCTTTCTGATGGTCGAGGCATAACGCTCAATCATGTCCTCGTATGGCATGTAACCCTCAGGGACTATCTTGGTCAGAAGAGCCACAACATACATGTTCTCAAGCTCGAAGACGTTGGAGATGTCACCGACTTTCACGCCGTCTTTGAATGTCCAACGGACAATCTCACGCGGGTTGTTGATGCCCGTGATACGGCTGGTATTCTCTCTGATTGACTGGAACGTGCGTTTGTTCAAGCCCTGGGACTCTATGGCAGCGTTGAACTGCTCGGCGGTCTTGTTTTCAGTGACGAATTTGTTCACTTCAGCGAACACCATCTGGTCTGTGGTGGTGCTGGCTGTTATCTCATGCGCCACTATCGCCACTTGAGCCCATAACGTGTCGTTGCGTTTCTCCTTACCCATGATGCGGGCGATGTTGAAAGCGCCGTTGTCCTCATAAGGCCCATAAACGAAACCTACAGCGTTGTCGTTGATGGCGGTCTCAAGCTCCACCGGGAACTCTGAGGCTTTCTTCCACTCGTCGTCGTAAACAAAGTCGGAGTTGTATTTCACGAAACTCTCAACATTTTCTGTCTCTTCAAGACCTTTTTTCACGTCGGCGACAAAATCTCTCGCATCGTCTCTGTCAGCTTGTGAAGGCTTGACCTCGAAAATCACATAGTCGATGCCGCGCATGGCGTCGGTTGGATACTTGTTCTTGTATGTCTCGTAGTATTTCTTGTTGTCTTGCTCGGTCACCACTACTGTCGAATCAGGGATGGAGATGTAACGCACGGCATAAACCTCGGCGTTTCTCTTGAGGTTCTTGTTCTCGTTGTAACGGTCGGCGAGTTTCTTGGGCAGATAGAATCCGTGTTTGAGAAGACTCTCATACTTGGTGCTCATTCTGTCTTCCGCGATGGCGTTCTCGAAGTTAATCCATGCCGTCTGTGTCTCGGCGTCGAAGTTGTCGAAGTTGTTGATGTAGTTCTGCAACATCTCCTTGTTGAATTTGCCATCCTGACCTGTAAAGTTCTGAACCACATACTGATTGGGGTTGTCACCTAAGAACTGGTCGGTGAGTTCTTCTGTCGAGACGGCAAGACCGAGTGTCTTGTATTCTTTCTCCATGATGATTTCCCTAATCATCTGATCGAGGGTCTGCTGACGGATGCTGAATGTCTGCTCGTTGGTCAAATTGCCATAAATTCTCTTCTGATTCTGAAGAACTTGATCAACTCTGTTTGCATAGTCCTGATAAGAGATTTTCTCGCCGTTGACAACAGCGACATCGTTTTGTCTTCTTTTGTTGGTACTCTTCATCAAGTCGCCTAACACAAATGCTAAAAGAGCTAAGCCGATGATAATCACTAAGATACCATAGTGCTGTCTGATTTTTCCTATTGCTGCCATAGTCTTATTTATATTTATTATTTTTCTAAATTAAATTAGCCTGCAAATTTACACAAAAACTCAATACCTTCAACATTTTTGTAAAATTTATGCTAACTCATTGATTATTTTTGATTTCCACTTCCTCAAGCTTGGTTTCCGAGGCTTTAATTATCTTGAAAAGGTAGTCTCCGATGACGATTTCTTCGCCTGTTTGCGGAATACTTTCGTGATAATGTATGATATAACCCGCCAAAGTCTCGTAGTCGTCCGACTCCGGGAAATCGTATTTGTAAGTCTTGTTGAGGTAGTCTATCTCTATTCTCGCCGAGAAGATCCTGTCGTTTTCGTTGATTGTCTTTTCGATGTCGTCTTCTTCGTCGTATTCGTCTTCTATCTCGCCGAAGATTTCCTCCACGAGGTCCTCGGTGGTGATAATGCCCGCCGTGCCTCCGAACTCATCGACAACCACCGCTATGCTCTGACGTTTTTTCGACAGCCGTTGCAACAAATCCTGCGCACCGTAGGTCTCGGGATAAAACTCAATCTGGCGCACTTTTTTCTTGATGCTGTTGCCGCCGTGAAGCAGGTCGTTGATGTGGATGTAACCCACTATATTGTCGATATTGTCTTCATACACAAGGATTTTCGAGTGCTTCGTCTCCTCAAAGATGCGTTTTACCTCATCCATCGGCTCGTTGATTTCCACTGCTTGTATCTCATTGCGGGGCTGCATGCACTCACGAAGCTTAACAGTCTGAAAATCAATGGCATTTTGAAATAATTCTATGCCTTGCTGTATGTCCTCGTCCTCCTCGTTAGGGTCGGCGTATTCCTTCAGATAATCGTTTAAGTCAATTGGACTAAGCTTGTAATCCTCAGGCGCGATGTTCATCCTGAAAATGTATTTGATGATAAATTCCGAGATGCCTATATATATGATAATCAATGGATAAAGAATGATGTATAATATCATCATCGGAATCGACATCACGTTCATCAGCTTGTTAGGGTTGATTCTGAACAGTGTTTTCGGGATGAACTCGGCGATGAGCAGCACCAGCAGTGTCGAGATGATTGTTTGGCAGAGCAAGATGGTGAACTCATTGGTTATCACCTCGGGTAACACATTGACAATCAGTGGCTCAAGAAGCGAGGCCATTGCTATGCCATAGATGACGTTGGCGATATTGTTGCCGAGCAGTATGCAGCCCATGAACTTCGACTGATGTTTCACGAAGTTGTTGATAATCTTGGCGGAGAAGCTTTTTTTCTTCAGGTCAAGCTCAAGCTTCAGTCTGTTGGAGCTGATGAAAGAGATTTCCACTCCCGAAAAGAGAGCCGAGGCGCATAGTGATATTATGACAATCAACCAGTTATTCATCGTCATCTAATTCGAGTGTTGCTTTTATCCCGAAAATCTCCCGACGGGAGAAGTCCTCTTTTGCTATCATGCTGTCGCCGTAAATCAGCTTGTCGGGGCTTGAGATTTTGATAAGGCCGCCGGTGTATATTTTTTTCTTTTTCTGATCCCAAAACAGCGTCTGTGTCTCCATAACCTCTTCTGAATCAATATTTTTCACCATTACGTTGTTTTTTGCCACCACGAGTTCCTTTTTCTGGTAGTTCACTCCGTAGTCGCCGCGAATCATCGAGATGGGGGAGGTGTCGCCGTTTTCGTACATATAGGCGGTGAAACCTTTTGGAAACTCAAGCATCGCGCTGTCGATGTCGTCGATGCTGCGCATGACAGGTGCCATGAGTTTTGCGACAAGCCTTCCGGAGTCGCTGCGCTCAATCACTACGTCGTATGCCATCAGCCCGACGATGGTGTCGTTGTCGATAAACTGCTTGATTTTCTCCATCGAGTTTTCACAAGAAAACAACATCATAACAACAGATGCTATGATGTTGATTTCCAACACTATATAAATCAGTCTTTTCAATTATTAGAAAATCTTGCCTTTGTAGTCTCGTTAATCCAGCATTCAACCTGGTATTCGTCGCCTTCGAAAACGTTATAGAAGAAGGCGTCTTCGCTGGTCGGGAAGAGTTTTGAGTACTCTTTTATCATGTCGTTGGCCTTTGTCGCCATTGAGGGGTCAACTTCCTTGGCTTTCTGGAACTTATCGGCTGCCGCCCAATACACTGCCTTGGCGTGGAGAGGGTTGGAGGCGCATTCTTTTCCGCTTGAGGCGTAGATATAGCCTATAATCATGTAAGGCTCACCGTCGGTCTTGTCAAGCTCGATGGCTTTTCTTGCGTAGGCGCGTCCTTGCTCGCCCTTGCCTTCCTTCCACATGATTTGCGCTAAGTATTTGTAAGCCTGCTGCGCTGATTTGGTGTCAGCCGACTTGGTAGCCTCAATCAGATAGCTCGTGGCTTTGTTGTATTCCTGGTCGGCGAGGTATCTCTTTCCGATGAAATAAGCCGACTCCGGTGACGGGTTGAGCTTGTGCAGTTTGATTGCAACAGCCAAATAAAGGTCTGATTTGTCGCAGTTTCTTGCTGATAGCACCGAGGCGATCTTGTTGAGAAGCTCCACGTTGTCAGGCTCCGCGTCAAATTTCTTCTTATAGATACGCACGAGGTCGTCGCAGTTGGCGTACGGCTGCACTCCGGCTTCGAGGTTGCCCTTGGTGGTCATGTAGTTGTTCAGCGATTTCTCGTCGCCCGACTCGGTGTATTTCTTGATGTTGAACTCCACTATGTCCATGAGGCTGCTGTAGGCGTCGAGGATGACGGCCTCGTCAATCTTTCCGGCTTTCGCCATGTTGATGGTCGAGGAGAACAAACCGTCGATGAAGGCGTAGTTGCTGTTGTTCCCGTCAATTTCAACGGCCTCTTTCAAGGCGTTGTAGGCTTGTTCCATACGAGTGTTGAATCCCATCAGGTCAAGACCCATACGTCCTTTGATGTTGCCCACCTGGTTGACACCCTTCGCCGTGTTGGGGAAATACTGCACGCGTGTCTCGTAAACCATCACCAAGGTGTCGATATATTTCTCTCTCAAATCGGCATCTTTCGTGTTTCTGATGAACGCGTTGTTCACGATTTTCGTTCCGTCAATGAGGGTTCTCTCCTTTGCTCCGGGACAAGTCAGGAACACTTTTCTCCATGCTGATATCATGACCGGGTTGGCTGTTGAGGCTTTCCCGTCCCATTGTTTGAATGACGCTCTGTAGATTGATATTTCTGCGTCACAGTCTGTATCTTGTGCGAATGCTATCGAAGTCATGCACAAAATCGCTCCGAGGAATAAAATCTTTCTTAATTTCATCGTTTTACTATTTTTGATTATTTATATCTTCGTTTTACAAACCATCTGTCTCTCAAGGATATTCCGAAAGAAACATTGAAATATGACTCTTCGATGAGGTTGTTTTTTACCGTTCCCATCTTGCCGAAATCGAGTGCCACGTTAAGTGTTGTCATGGCGCGCTGTATCGGCAGGCTGACGCCTAAGGCCACGCCGTATTTGTTAATCGACTTCCCGTAGATGTTGAAAAATGTCTGGTCGTAATGTAGTCCGGCCCGATATGTAATCTTGCGCATATAGCTTGAGACGCTGGTGTTGCGTGGTGTGAAGCATCCTCCGATGGCGATGTTCCACGAGTTTTGCAGCGAGTCGTTGACGTTGTTCATTCTGAATGCGTCCCAATTGCTCCAGTTGAAGTCCATCCCGACAAGCCAGCGCTCGCCTTTCTGTAAGGTCAAGCCAAGGCCGAAGCTCTGCGGATATTTCACATCGACACGTTCCCCCGATTTGTACAAGATGGTGTCGCGCTCGGTCGCCGACAACGAGCCGTAGCCGTTGAACATCGTCCTGATGAACACGTTGCGATGCGCTTTCATGTTGGCCGGCAACGAATAAGTGGCACCAAACGTGATGTTGTAGCCGTTTTTCAGCTTATGTTTGTAAATCAAACCGAGGTCGAATGTTAAGTCGCTGAAACTCAAGTTGATAGTACGTTTCTCGTTATGAAAATACGTGTTGTTCGGGTAATACAGCGTCGTCTCGTCGGTGACATTGCCGAAGATGTAGTTCATTTTCACTCCGAGAGAGAGTCCTTTGTACACCTTGACACCGTTTGCCCAATAGATCTTGTTCAGACCGCCGGTGCCCTCATAATCAATGCTGTACGGATAATCCTGTTCCCAGATGAAGCTTGCCGTTGAGGTATATGAGCGGTCGCTGTAAGGGTTCACGCCTATGCCCATTTTGAGCCATCGTGTGACGCTGAAACCGAGGTCGAAGTAGTCGAAAGAGGCGTTGGAACCTTTCTCGGACATGTCTGTCGTGCGATATGTCACATATTTCATGTAGAAACCGGCGTCAAACAAGAATGTTAACGAGTCCATCGCGGCATAGGCGGCCGGGTTGGAGTTGTTGAGCAGATACTTGCCGTCCAAAGCGTTGCTTATGCCGCCCATAGCCTGTATTGCGGTGTTCGACCTGCTTCTGCTCATCGTTCCCAAGCCGAATCTCGAATAAGGTGATGAGATGTCTGACTGTGAGAATCCACTTCCAACCAAGACAAAAGTCAAGGCGAACAACAACAGTATCTTATATAACTTATTGAATATCATTATATTCTAAAATCATTCTTAATCCGTTAAACATAAAGTTTGAACTTGCAAAGATACAAAAATTTAACATAGATTGCAAGAAAATATTGTCACCTCCTGAGATAAAAACGTTTAAGTCGTTGAATTTCAATGAGTAAAGTCTGATAAATTCTTTTATTTCGTTTGAAACGCCGAGTTGCACGCCGCTTTGGAGGCACTCCTCTGTGTTGTCGCAGATGATTTTCAGCTCGTCGTGTGTGGGTGCGCATAGTGGCAAGAGGGCGGTGTGTTCGTGCATCGCCTTGAATCTCAGCTGCATGCCCGGACTGATAGGTCCGCCGAGATGACGGTCGTCGGCGGTGAGGATGTCGTAGGTGATGCAAGTGCCGATGTCGATGATGAGGCTGTTTTGATGCGGTTTCTCGGCGAAGGCGGCAGCCACAAGTGCCAGACGGTCGGCTCCAACCTCTGCTTTTGCGTTGTAAGTCAACGAGAAAGGCAGCTTAGTCTTGCTCGAAAGCACTAACATTGGGATGTTCGTCAGTTGGGCGAGACATTCGTCGATTTTTCCACCGACAGATGATATTATACCTTTATTAATATAGGGGCGTTTTTCGAGCAGTCGGCTCAAATCGTCCGTCAGAGGCTCGAAATAGTTGATTTCAACGATGTCTTTGCCATGAAAAACAGCGTATTTGACCCTTGTATTGCCAATATCGATGGTTAGTGTTTCGTTCATTTTCATTATTTTTCGATGCAAAGATAGTAAAATATGGCTCATAAAGCGCATCATGACGCATATTTTTTCTTATTGTCATACGTTAGAGGCGGATGCTGTCCTAAAATTTTTTAAAAAAAATGTTGATGGTATTAAAAAAAGTTGTAATTTTGCAGCGCGAAAAAGGGGTACCATAGCTCAGTTGGTAGAGCAACGGACTGAAAATCCGTGTGTCGCTGGTTCAACTCCCGCTGGTACCACAAAAACAAGCGCCGAATCTTCGATTCGGCGCTTGTTTTCTAACGTCTAACGTCTAACGTCTAACGTCTAACGTCTAAAACCCCGTCCAGAACCTCTGCCAGAAAGTATGCTCTAACTCTTTCCAGGTGTTGGCTGTCGCAGCCTCGAAGTCGGCGGTATATCTGTTCAACAGCTTGACGGCTTCGTCTTTCTCGCCTTTCTTCAGGAGTTTCTCCACTCTCTTCTCAAGTTCAGGCATCTCGGTGAAAGCCTTCTCCTCGTAACGCAGAACGTTGCCGTATATCTCGTTTTTGCAGGAGCCCCAGCTCACTTGCGCGAGTTTGTTGGCTTTCCTGTAACGCCACAGTGCCGCTGATTCGTCATAGCCACCATGACCGCATTTGTTGAAACACGAAGGCATCTTAGTGCAACCGCTATATACCGGTATTCTCGGGCTTTCACCGGGGTTTTCGACCGACAGCCAAAGCACTCCGCCAATCTCGTCGGGCATCCAGCCACGGAGCTGCGCCACGAAAGAATATGAACACCACGACATCGCGACGCCGCGTTTGAAATCGACGGTGCCCGGCTTCAGCATGTTATATACACTGCGCTCATTGCCGCCCATCCACGGGTTCGCCGACGGTGACACTATGGTGTCGCCATTTCTGTTGACTATCTTGAGGTTGACAGTCTGGTCTAAGACGCTACCTTCATAGTTGGCGCGGAACAGTCTCATCACGTCGCGTACATCGACTTTTGCCTCAGGCTTGACCGAGAAAGGCAGGTCGTCGGCGTTGATGTCGAGATTTAATGATGGTGCCAACTCATTGAAAATGAACCATTCACGCTCACGGAAGTTCTTGCCGTTGGAGTAACCGCTGGCAAAAGCCTTATACCATATCAGCTCGCCTTCGCCATCCCAAAGGTTATATCTCCTCGCCACCTCCTCGATGTTGTCGGAACAGAGGAAGTTCTTTTCGTCTTTTCTGTTCAAGTATTTGATTCTCGGGATGTTAGCCGACACGCTGACTTCTCCGTCGGGCACTCTCTGCGCAGCCCAGATGCCTCCGATTTTGTCGGGTCCCTCGCCCATTATCTCCATAAGCCACACTTCTTTGGTGTCGGCGATGGTGATGGCCTCGCCGCCGTCACCGTAACCGTAATCTTTGATAAGTTCGCCTATGAGGAGGATGGCGTCGCGGGCGTTATCGCAACGTTGCAGTGCCACGCGCTCGAGCTCTTCAATCATGAACATTCCGTTTTTGTTGCGGAGCGTGTCGGGACCGCTGAAAGTCGTCTCGCCTATGGCTAACTGTTTCTCGTTGAAGCAGGGATAGGCGGTGTTGAGATAGGCGTAGGTGTGTGCCACCTGCGGGATCTCGCCGGCTTCCTTGACTCCGTGGCCGTCGTTGGCGTCGAAGGTGTGCATGGTGCCTTTGTAAATCTTCATCATGGCACCTTCCTTGTTGTCGGTGGCTTTCTCCCAACGCATCCAGGTGCGATAGCCGCCGTCACAGGTGTGCGATGTCATCACAGAGCCGTCGGTGGAGGCTTTCTTTCCCACCATGATGCTGGTGCAGTTGGCACCGTCAAACTCTTGCTCATCAACATTGACTTGAGCGTTCAGGCTCACCGTCGTCATAATCATCACAAAAGTGATAAAAGCTTTGAAGGTTGTTTTCATATCTTAAAATTTTAATAATTCTCTTTTTTATGCGATTTTTGTGTCACGACTCGCTCGAAACCACCGGATCGGCTGAAAAAAACGTGAAGTTCACTTTGCCGTATTTCCTGTGGTCGTAATAATTGGTATGCTTGCTGAAATCAACGGTTCTGTCGTGTTCCAGCACGAAGATGCCGTCGGCGTTCAAAAGCTCGTTTTGAAAAATCAAATCGACGAGCAAGTCATAGTGATTGCAGTCGTACGGCGGGTCGGCGAAGATGAAATCGTATTTTGCCTTATGCATCGGCAGAAAACGGAACACGTCTGACTTCACCACCGACAACTCGTTCATATTCAACTTGTTAGCCGTCTCTCTGATGAATCTCACGCAGTTGTTGTTTTCATCAACGGCGGTCACGCGCGGGCATCCTCTTGAGACCATCTCATAAGAGATGTTGCCGGTTCCGGCGAAGAGGTCTAATGCCGTCGTGTCCTCCCAATCCAATTGATTTTCAAGGATGTTGAACAAGCTCTCCTTCGCCATGTCGGTCGTGGGTCGTGCCGGAAGGTTGTCGGGCGCCACGATTTGCCGTCTCTGATTTCGTCCTCTTATGATTCGCATTCTGATGAAAATATGTTGTTTTTTCTAAAACGTATGTCGCGCACATATCTTGAGGTGAGCTCCACGAGTTTCGAGTCTTCCTCAATCATCCCGAAGAAGTACACCGGCACTGATTCAGGCTCAAGATGAAGCTGTTCGAGCGAGAAGAGCAGGAAATACAGGAAGTCTTCCTTGGTTTTGAAACGGAAGTTGTTGTGAAACAAGAGGTTGGCACCTTTCAAGACAATCATCTCATAGCTTTGGTTTTTGATTTTCAGATAAACACGCGCAATGTCGGTGCGTTGCTGGTTTTCCTTTATCAGGTTGGCTATCAGCAAACTTGAGGCATGACGTGGCTTGACGTCTTCAGGCTGACTTTGCGTCTCTTCGTAGTCTTGTCTTGAGATGGCATAAACGTTATATGCGTCGGCCGATTCGATATAGTCGCAGAGCACGACACTGTCTTTGTCGGCAAGTCCAAGAATCTCAAGATATTTCTTTTTATTGTTATCTTGAAACACGGCAGCCGGCACGAAGGTGTTGCGGTTGTTGTCGAAAACGATATACGAAAAACCATCCGTTGAATGCCGGATGGTTATTTCTTTGTCGTAAGCATTCTCTGCGGCAGGTATCATGATTACAATGACTCCCAGTTACCGTTGGTTGAGGCCTCGTCCATTGAACCGACTTTCAGCCCGGGGTATTTTTCGAGGTCTTCCTGCTCGGCTCTCAAGTTGTTGACTCTCTGTCTGTCGAGGTCCCAGAGGTAAGAGCTGTAAGGTGTCTTCGCCTCAAAGACAGCCACTTTCAGACCGCCGCGTTTGATATAACCGGCTTGCATCTCGAACTCCACGTCCTGTGAGAACGGCACCAAACGCAAATCGTTGATGTTGAAGTTGTCTCTATTGCTGAACAATGAGTCGAAAACCGAGATATAATCAACGGTGTCGTTGATGGTTTTTGTGAATGTGGTGTCGTTTGGATCCGGGATGATGTGCACTACAGGAAGCTGCCCATTGGTAACATAATCGATGAGTGTGTCGAAGCTGCCTGTGTATCTGTTGTAGGTCTGCTTGAACAGAATCTGCGTGCTTCTGATGTCTTTCAGGTTCTGAACGACCTGTGCCTCTCTGTCCTTACGAGTGTTTTCAAAAACCACCGGCTCGCTGATGCTTCGATAGACTAAGTAAACCAAGAATAAAGCCACGAGTGCCAATGCGATGTTGATGATAGTTAGTTTTTTATTATCCATGATGCTAAAACTTTTTACATTTTTTACGTTGCAAATTTACTGTTTTTTTTTAATAATGACGAAAAATTTCAAAAATATTTTACGAATAATATTCTACATTGAGTCCCAATGCTTTAACTTTGTCGGCGATTTTCGACATTTCATCCGATGACAGTTTTTCCAAATTCTTTTCCGGTGTGTCTCTGTCGATGACGTAAATCATTGTTTTTCTTGGTTTTATCTTTTTCAGATGTTCGAGCCAGATGTTTATTTCCTCATCGGTGGTGTTGTCTGTTTTTTCGCCCTTATGCTCTCCGCGGAGGAAAAGTGTCTGTATAATCACTTGACCCTCAAAACGTTGCAGGTCTTCGATGTATTGCTCAAGATTGATTTTCACGTTTGGGAGATTCACCTTATTGATAGTCTCAATCGTGCCGCCGTCGAGTTTGCAGATGTTGTTGTCGATTTTTTGCAACGCCCTGAAGATTTTTGTGTCGTGGATTTTAGTGCCGTTGGTGAGCACGCTGATGACGGCTCCTGGCGCGTATTTGTCACGTAACTTTATTGTTATATCAATGATTTCCGGGAAATCCGGATGCAGCGTCGGCTCGCCGTTGCCGGAAAATGTGATGCTGTCGGGTTCCTTGGGCGTCCCGGCTAACTCTTTCAACGCTTTCTCAAGCGTTTCCTCGTATTCTGAAGGTGTCGCGAGACAAGCCTGCTCGTTTCTGTGCTCCGGATTCCAGCCGCATTCGCAGTAAACGCAGTTGAAAGTGCATATTTTTCCGACTTTTGGTAATAAATTGATGCCCAAAGAGTTACCAAGCCTTCTGCTGTGAATTGGACCGAAAACCAAGTCTTCTGATAAAAATGCCATTGCTTGAAATTTTTTGCAAAAATAGTAAAAATTTCATTACGTCCCGTCATTTCGACTGAAGCGGAGCGGAATGGAGAAATCTCCAGCTTTTAATTTTGCAATATTTGTTTGTCAGAGATTTATTCACCAAAGGTGAATGCTTTCGCCTCGCTTCAGTCGAAATGACAGGGTTGAATAAAAATTTCTGCTATTTCTGTTGTTTCTGCGTGAGATTTTATTATCTTTGCAAAAAATTCAATCATGAAGACAAAACAGGAAATCACCGAAAACTGGTTGCCGCGCTATACCGGTCTGGAGCTTGAGAAGTTCGGGAAATATATCCTTCTGACCAACTTCAAGCATTATCTTGAGGCCTTCGCGGAGTGGAACAACATACCGATTGTCGGGAGCGATCGCTCAATGCCTTGTGCCACGGCGGGCGACATCACTATGATAAACTTCGGGATGGGCAGTGCCAACGCAGCCACCATCATGGACCTGCTCAGTGCCATCCATCCGAAAGCCGTGCTTTTCTTGGGAAAATGCGGCGGGGTGAAGAAGAAAAACCAGGTCGGCGACCTCATCCTGCCTATCGCGGCCATCCGCGGCGAGGGGACATCGAACGACTATATGCTGCCCGAAGTGCCGGCACTGCCCGCCTTCTCAATGCAAAAAGCCATCTCGACAACCATACGCGACCACGGCCACGACTACTGGACAGGAACGGTCTATACCACCAACCGTCGCGTGTGGGAACATGACGAGGATTTTAAGGAATATCTCCACAAAACACGCTGTATGGCGGTGGATATGGAGACGGCAACGATTTTCACCGCCGGTTTCGCCAACGAAATCCCGACGGGGGCACTGCTGCTCGTGTCCGACCAGCCGATGATTCCGGAAGGCGTCAAGACAGAGGAAAGCGACAAGAAAGTGAGCCGCCTCTTCGTTGATGAACATATTAAAATAGGTATCGACGCCTTACATCAAATAATTGATAACGGTTTGACTGTCAAACACTTGAGGTTCTGATGACATACGAACAGATTCTTTCTGAGATAAAAAACAAGATTTACCATCCGGTGTATTTCCTGATGGGCGAGGAACCGTATTTCATCGATTCCATCAGCGACGCTATCGAAAGCACCGTCCTCGACGAGGCTGACAAGGCTTTCAACCAGATTGTCCTATACGGAAAAGACGTGAACGTACACGACATAGTGACGCAGGCGCGTAACTTCCCGATGATGGGTAACTACTTGGTTATCATAGTGAAAGAAGCTCAAGACGTGAAAAATATCGAGACGATGGAGCCGTTTTTGGAGATGATCCCGCCGACCACCATCCTCGTCTTGAACTACAAATACAAAAAATTAGACAAACGTCTGAAGTTCGCGAAAACACTCGACAAAAACTATGTTTTGTTCGAGTCGAAGAAGCTTAAAGACTGGGACATACCAAGGTGGATCGTCAATTTTCTTGGCAATCACAACTACAAAATACAACAAAAAGCGTGCCAAATGTTGTCGGATTATCTTGGCACCGACCTTCAAAAAATCCGTAACGAGCTGGAAAAACTGATGATTGCGGTGCCTCAGAAAAAGGAAATCGATGACGCTGACGTAGAATATAACATCGGCATCTCCAAGGATTTCAACATTTTCGAGCTTCAGAAAGCCATCAGCTACGGCAACTTCCCGAAGGCAGTGCAGATAATAAATTATTTTGGCGACAACACCAAGGGAAACCCGCTAATTGTCACAGTGACAATGCTTTACGCTTATTATTGCAAGATTTTGAAGCTGCATTACGCCACCGACAAGAGCAAAGACAACGTCGCCAGCTTCATGGGCATAAGCCCGTATTACGTTGACGACTACTTCGAGGCCACCCGCCGCTACAACATCAGAAAATGTGTTGAAAACATCGCCATCCTCCGTGAATTTGATTTAAAATCAAAAGGTTATAATTCCGGTGACGTGAGCCAGAAAGACCTTTATCGGGAGATGATTTTCAAGCTGATGCGGTAAAAAAGAACAATCACAATCACTTCCACAATGGTTCCTCTTCCCAATATTGAGGAAAACCCATGGCGGCACTATCAACGGTTGGATGTTGTACCAATAACTTTTTAAGGTCGGAAACAAAATTGTTTTTGGTATCGATAGCCTCAAGCCAATAGGCGATACAACAAAGTTGTGGATATAGCCTGTCTATAGGAAAAGAATTCTTTGTAATCCAAGGATATGGCAGATAATGTGGTAAACGAGGACGAACTACAAAATAACGGTTCCATAAACGTGCATGATGAGCACATACATTTCTTACTATTGTCAAGTTTTCCAGCCAATTTCGCATGAACTCGTGTTGTGGAATTGAGAAATTTCGGGCAACTTGCTTTTTCAAAGCATTGTCAGCAAAGTTACTGTAAATCCTCGATAATATGCCAAGTGTGGCCAATTCAAGACTCTTCCAAGCAGGTGGCATGTCGGGCTTATCGTATTTTTGGAAATGTTCCAGTACAAAATCCTCTCTACTTTTCCCAATCAAAAATCGCAAACTGTTAATATCTTTTTGAAAAACGGATTCACTGGTAAATAATTGCTTGTCCATAAACCAAAAAGGGCCATATTTCATTGAAAAGTGTTGTATCATTTGCGTCCGTACAGCTATCTCAATATGCTGAATGGAATTAAAAACAAGCGATTTCAATGCACAGTCAAATTGGTATAAAGTAATAACATTAGAGAAATGGCTATCTGGTTTGAAAATATGCAACACTTTGTCCTTTTCCATAGGACGCCAGTAGTATGCCAAACGGAAATAATTAATACGTTTCAAAACAGCTTCCGTCTCGGTCTCATCATCAATAATAAGCCCGCGTTGTTTCAGGATTTCAATTTGCTGTTCAATAGTGATAGGTTTCTTATTATATTCCATGGTTTTTGTATGAAATAAACCGTCCCGCCCTGGTACGCTGTTCAATGGGAAGCGTGGCGGGAACTATCTGACTGCAAAAATACAACTTATTTTTATATATGCAGCTTATTTTAGAAATATTTTTTTTGTTGACGACTATTTCGAGGTTCCCGGACGTGAATTTGATTTAAAATCAAAAGGTTACAACATCGGTGACGTGAGTCAGAAAGACCTTTACCGGGAGATGATTTTCAAGCTGATGAGATGATCATCTGTTTTTCTTAATCCATTCTCTTGCATTCACGAATGCCTCAATCCAAGGTGCAATCTCGTCGTTTTTGCGGTCGACCGGATAGTAGGCCCACTGCCATGGCAGGAAGGCTCTCTCAAGGTGCGGCATCATGGCGAGATGTCGTCCGTCGGAGGAGCAGATTGCTGCCGCTGACCATGGCGAACCGTTAGGATTTGCCGGGTATCCGTCGTAGCTGTAACGCATCGCGATGTTGTACTTCTCCTCGCCGTAAGGGAAGCTGAACTTGCCCTCACCGTGCGCCACCCACACGCCAAGCCTGCGGCCTCGCAAGGTCGATAGCATGATGCTGTTGGTGTTAGCGATGTCAACGTTCACGAAGCCCGACTCGAACTTGTGCGAGTCGTTGTGCACCATGCGCGGATGTTTGTCGTGCTCAGGGTAGATGAGGTTGAGCTCCGTCATGAGCTGGCAGCCGTTGCACACGCCGAGACTCATGGTGTCGGGACGTTTGTAGAAGTTCTCGAGAGCGGTGCGTGCTTTCTCGTTGTAGAGGAACGCTCCCGCCCATCCTTTTGCCGAACCGAGGACGTCGGAGTTGCTGAAACCGCCAACAAACACTATCATATTCACGTCGCTGAGGTCTTCGCGGCCGCTTACGAGGTCGGTCATGTGCACATCCTTGACATCGAATCCGGCAGTGTATAGCGCGTAAGCCATTTCGCGGTCACACTGGCAGCCTTTTTCACGGATGATGGCCGCCTTCACGCCTGAAGGTGTGCGACGGCGCATGTCGATGCCTAAGTCTTTAGCCTTGCCGGTGAAGCTGCCGAAATCATATCTAAGTGCTTGATTCTTATAGTTTTGATAACGCTCCAAGGCTTTCTCTTCGCCACTCTGACGGCGGTCGAGGAGATATGAACTCTTATACCATAAGTCGCGTAAATCGTTGATATTCAATGTATAAGATTCGTCAACTTTCTTCAAAGTAACGAACCTCTTGTCTGACGGCTTGCCGATAACGGCAAATTTCACACCTTCTTTATCAAGTAACTCTTTGACTTTCTTGTCTTTAACCTGAATCACGACGGCTGGCTGCTCGCTGAACGCCACGCTGATGAGGTCGTGATTCGCGAAAACGCTGAGGTCGATGTCCATGCCGCCTTCGTTGTTGGCAAAACACATCTCTAACAAGGTGGTGACGAGACCGCCTGCCGACACGTCGTGACCTGCTATAACCAAACCCTGCTCGATGAGTTTTTGTAAGGTGTTGAAGCACTTCTTAAAGTATTCAGTGTCAATGACATCTGGCGTTTTCTGTCCGACTTTGCTCAATGTCTGGGCGAAGCTGCTGCCGCCGAGGTTGAAGCCGTCTTTTGAGAAGTCAATATAGATTATTTCTGTGTCTTTATCGTTGACAATCACTGGCTTAACAGCTTTTCTGATGTCGGTGACCTCGCCTGCTGCCGTCACGATGACAGTGCCTGGTGCAAGAACTTTCTGACCGTTTTTGTATTTCTGCGTCATCGAGAGCGAGTCCTTTCCTGTCGGGACGTTGATGCCGAGGGCTAACACGAAGTCGCTCAACGCTTTGACGGCGCGGTAGAGTCGTGCGTTCTCGCCTTCGTTCTTGGCTGGCCACATCCAGTTGGCGCTCAAAGAGACACCTTTGAGGTTCTCTTCGATAGGAGCCCAAACTAAATTCGTAAGTGATTCAGCCACAGAGAGTCTCGAACCTGCTTCGGGGCTTATCAGGGCTGCTGCCGGAGCATGTCCGAGAGCTGTCCCGATGCCTCTAACACCTTGATAGTCAAGTGCCATGATGCCGAGGTCGGTGAGAGGCAGCTGCACCTCGCCGGCGCATTGCTGCAAGGCGACGCGACCCGTCACTGAGCGGTCAACTTTATTGGTGAGCCAGTCTTTACATGCCACACCTTCAAGTTGAAGCACGTTTTTGAGGTATTCTTCAAACTTATCTTTTTGATAATCAATATCTTGGAAATGATAATCCTTGTTGTTGTCGGTCAACACTGTCTTTGGAGCACTGCCAAAGAAGTCGGAGAGGCTCAAGTCGATAGGGTTGACACCGTTTTTGCGGATGAAACGCAGCCGTTGGTCGTCGGTCGATTCGCCCACCATATAATAAGGTGCGCGCTCGCGTTCCGCTGTCTGGCGGATAATCTCCGTATCTTGTTTGTTTACAAGAAGTCCCATGCGTTCCTGCGACTCGTTTCCTATTATCTCCTTGTCGGAAAGGGTAGGGTCGCCGATGGGAAGGTTGTCAACATACACCGTGCCGCCGCTCTTGTCGATGAGTTCGGAGAGGCAGTTGAGGTGACCGCCGGCGCCGTGGTCGTGGATGGAGCGCACGGGGTTGCTGTCGTTTTCCACCATGGCGCGGATGACGTTGGCGACACGTTTCTGCATCTCGGGGTTGGCACGTTGCACGGCGTTGAGTTCGATGGCGTTGGAGTATTGTCCTGTGCCGACGCTCGAGACCGCGGCACCGCCCATCCCGATGCGGTAGTTGTCGCCGCCCAAAACGATGATGAGGTCGCCTGGCTCAGGGTCTTCCTTCATGCTGTCGTCGGCAGGTGCGAAGCCGATGCCGCCCGCGAGCATGATGACCTTGTCGTAGCCGAAGTCTTCGTCTTTACCAGCGCCTTCAGTATGTTCGAAGGTGAGGAGCGAGCCGTTGATGAGTGGCTGTCCGAACTTGTTTCCGAAGTCCGACGCTCCGTTCGACGCCTTTATGAGTAGCTCTTCAGGTGTCTGATAGAGCCACGGACGCGCCTTGAAGTTGTCTTCCCACTTGCGGTTCTCGTCGTTGCGCGGATATGGTGTCATATAGACGGCTGTTCCCGCCAACGGGATGGAGCCTCTGCCGCCTGCAAGGCGGTCGCGGATCTCGCCGCCGGTGCCTGTCGCCGCTCCGTTGAACGGCTCCACAGTCGTAGGGAAGTTATGCGTCTCCGCCTTGACGGAGATGACGGTGTCTATGTCTTTGATTCTGAAGAAGTCGGCTTTATGCTGGGTGGCTGGTGCAAACCGCTCTATCTTAGGTCCGAGGATGAAGGCGACGTTATCTTTGTAAGCCGACACGAGGCGGTTGGTGTTGACTTTCGAGGTCTTTTTGATGAGTGCGAAGAGCGTGTCGGGCATCTCTTTGCCATCGATGATGAAGGTGCCGTTGAAAATCTTATGGCGGCAATGTTCCGAGTTGACTTGCGCGAAGCCATAGACCTCCGAGTCGGTGAGGGCGCGGCCTATCTTCTTGCTTATACCTTTAAGATAATCAATCTCTTCGGTGCTGAGCGCGAGACCTTCCTCGTTGTTATATGAGTCGATGTCGGTGATATATCTCAGGGGCTCCGGCTGGCGGTCGATGAAGAACACGTTCTGGTCGAGGTCGTGGTATTTGTTTTGCAGCATCGGGTCGAAGCTGTCGTCGTTTTCCTCGACGGGATGGAACTCCTCGATGCGCGTAACTCCTTGAATGCCCATGTTTTGGGTTATCTCAACGGCGTTGGTGCTCCAAGGTGTTATCATCTCGCGGCGCGGTCCGAAGAAGAAGCCTCTCACGCATTTTTCTTTGATCTGACGGGCGTCGCCGAAGAGCCAAATGAGTTTTTTAATATCGTTATCTGATTGATTATCAACGCTTTGAACAGCGATGATGTTTTTTTGAAGGGTCTCGAAAAAGAGTATCATAGTTTGAAAATTTTCAGTTGCAAAGATACAAAATAGTTTAGAGTTTAGAGTTTAGAGTTTAAAGTTTTTTTTCATACCGTCATTTCGACTGGAGCGGAACGAAGTGAAGCGTAATGGAGAAATCTCCTGCAATCAATTGATTCGGATTATTTGTATGTCAGAGATTTTTCGACAAGCTCGAAATGACATCAAAAATTAATTTTTCAAAAAAATGTCGTACGTATTAATATTTGTTGTATTTTTGCAGTCCGAAAAATTTGAAAAAAATAAATACAAATTAATGTACGCAATCGTAGAAATAGCAGGGCAGCAGTTCAAGGTGAGCAAGGGAGACGAGATCTTCTGCAACCGCTTGAATGGCGATGTCGATAGCGCTATCAGCTTCGACAAGGTGTTGTTGATCGACAATGACGGCAGCACAAGGGTTGGCACCCCCGTCCTCGAAGGTGCTAAGGTGGATGCAACAATAGTGAAGCATCTCAGAGCAGACAAGGTTCTTGTTTTCAAGAAGAAGAGAAGAAAAGGCTATCAGACCCTCAACGGTCACCGTCAGGATCTGAGCAAGATTCGCATTGAAAGCATAACTGAATAATAAACCGAAAAAATTTAAAGAATTATGGCACACAAGAAAGGCGTTGGTAGTTCCGAAAACGGTCGTGAATCACACAGCAAACGACTCGGAGTGAAAGTTTTCGGTGGACAGGCAGTTATCGCAGGCAACATCATCGTTCGCCAGCGTGGCACACAGCATTATCCTGGTGACAATGTCGGAATGGGCAAAGACCACACTTTGTTCGCTTTGACAGACGGCATCGTGGAATTCAAGAGAAAGAGAGAAGACCGTTCATACGTGAATGTCATTCCGGTTAAAGCCGAAGTGACAGAGTAACGTAACTGAAAACGAACAGGAAATAATGGGGACAAAATTTACTTGCCCCCGTTTTTTTATGATTTTTTTGTTTTTGTGCAAAATAATGTGTATCTTTGCGACTTCAAATCATTTGTCATGAAAAAGATTTTGTTTCTGTTTTTAGCGATAATAGCCACGATGCCGGTTTTCGCGCAGCTTGAGGTGAAACCCGGCTCGTTTAAGGAGGTGCCCGGGTTTGTGAATATCAACACCGAAAAGATGTACGACGACAACGACAAGCCTTACGCCGTGCTGAAAATCCGGACGGAGAAGATCACCGACAAACAACGGCGCGAGCTGCTGTTCCAAGGCGACGCACAGACCTTCTTCGAGGTGGAATACCAAGTGGGCGAGGTGTGGCTCTACATAAGCTATTACGCCACATACATCAAGATTTCGCATCCCGACCTCAGCTCGACGGAGTTTTTCTTCCCATACGACATGAAACCCAAACACGGCTATGAACTTACGCTGACAAACAAATGGGATAAATCTGAGGAAGAAGAGAAGATTATCTATAACTATCTGATTGTCAGAGCCGACCAGCCCAATGCTATGATATATTTCGATGATGTGTTTGTGGGCGAGAAGGAATACTCGAAGTCGTATCCGACAGGTGAGACGCACAAATGGCGCATTGAGTGCGACTACTACCATCCCGAGAGCGGAGTGGCGGAGATTCTCATCGGCGACCCGATAACAATAGAGAAACAACTGAGGCCTGCATTCGGTTTTATCAATGTTACAACTCAACCCGAGAGTGGCGCGGTGGTGTTTGTCGATGGTAATAAAGTTGGCGTAACACCTTATAAATCAGAGAGATTGAAGAGCGGCGAGCATAAGGTGAGAGTGGTGAAGGAGATGTACAACACCATGGAGCAGACCGTTACCGTGACCGACGGCAAGACCACCGAAGCCAACATAAAGATGACCGCCAATTTTGTGAATGTAAGCGTTACAACCGACGCACAGTCAGACATTTACATCGACAACGACAAGAAAGGCACAGGCAGCTGGAAAGGCCGCCTCTCCGACGGGACGCATATCTTCGAGGCGAAGAAAGAGTCGCATAAGACATCCACCAAGAATGTGACATTAGTTCTCGGAAAGGACGAGAGCATAACGATTCCCGACCCGAAACCTATTTACGGCATTTTGGACGTGAACTCCACCCCTATGGGAGCCAAGATTATCATCGACGGCAAGGACAGAGGCACCACGCCGAGGGTGCTCACCGACGTATTAGTGGGACAACGCACGGTTCGCTTGGAGAAAAACGGCTACAACGCTGACACCAAAGAGGTTACGATAACCGAAAACAAGAAAACCGACTTAAATGTGACCCTGACCATAGGAAAGGAGATAAGCATAACCACCAACGGCAACGGCGACAAGATTTTTGTTGACGGAAAAGAGATAGGGACAGCACCGACAAAGGCGGTGATGTCGTATGGCAGGCACACCGTCTCGGCCTACAACGGCAACAAATCGGCATCTAAGGATGTGGTGGTGGAGCAACAAGGCGGCATCGACCATGTGTATTTGACACTGAAAAAAGAAACTTTGGCGAGCTACGCCTCCACAGGTTATAAGTTCCTGACACTCAACGCTTCGATGAGCCAGTACAACAACTTCTCGTATGGCGTTACAATAGGAAGCATGAAGAAATTCGGATGGTTTGCAAGCGTGACGACCAACTTCAACTTCGACACCAACGCCGACTTTGAATGCGACGCCGAGCATTACGTTACCATCGACGGCGACAGCTATTATCCCGAATACACCGGCACAGAGTCGTACAGCTCGCTCTCGGTTATGGGCGGCGTGCTGATGCGAATATCCGGACCTGTGGCGTTAAGAATAGGCGCAGGATACGGCATGAGGGCGAAACGCTACGAGACAAACAGCGGCTACTGGGTGAAAAACACCGCCATGAGCCAGCAGGGTGTCGATGTGTCGCTCGGATTGCAGTTCAATTTCCGGGGATTTATTGTTTCGATTGACGGCGTTACAACAAATGCCAAGACATACGAAATGAAAATAGGATTAGGCTACGGACTTAAAAACAAATAACCATGAAAAACATAAAACACATAACAATAATTTATCTCCTATTTATTATAGCAGCCTTGTTTTCCTGCAAAAAAGACGAGCTGAAGATTTACAAATTGGAGATTGATTCGGAGAACGTTGTGAAAGGCAGAACTTCGGCAACCATTACGGCAAGCTACACATATCCTGTAAAACTTAAAAATGTTGACGCTTACGTGAGCACAAGCAGCGACATGACTGTTGCCGAGAAGTTTTCAGCCTCTGTTAGCGACAATGTTTTTATTGTTACATTCAGTAATTTGCAAGCCAACACCGGGTACTATTACATTTATGAGTATTCCAATGGCGTTGATATAATAAAAACAGATGTAAAATCTTTCACCACCGACGATTACTCCATGCCCACAGTGACAACCAATGATGTAACCAATATAACGGCAACATCCGCAACATGCGGCGGCAACGTTACCGATGACGGTGGATTGGATGTTACCGCACGTGGCGTTTGCTGGAGTACGAGCTACAACCCGACGACAAATGACAGCCATACGACTGACGGCACCGGAACGGGGCAATTTACAAGCAATATCACAGAGCTTTCGGTTGATACTAAATATTATGTGAGGGCTTATGCCACTACAAGTAAGGGGACATCCTATGGTTTGCAACGTGAGATAACCACTCAGGATGGAATGCCAACAGTGACAACCAATGATGTAACCAATATAACGGCAACATCTGCAACATGTGGCGGCAATGTTACCGACGACGGCGGATTTGAGGTTACTGCACGCGGCATCTGCTGGAGCACGAGCCACAACCCGACGACAAGTGACAGCCACACGACAGACGGCACCGGAACCGGAGAATTTCAGAGCTCTCTGACAAATTTGAGTGCTTATACCACTTATTATGTGAGGGCATACGCTACAAACAGCATTGGTACAAGGTATGGTGAGCAGAAAACATTTAAGACACCGATAGTTGCTCCAGAAGGGGCGGTGGCTGGATTATTCTCTGTAAGCGCCACACAGCAAATATTTTTCTCACAAGGCAACCTGCAATACCAAGCGAGCTCCAACACTTGGCGGTTCGCCACCAACCAATATGACTACATTGGCAGTGCCAACAGCAACATCTCATCGTCCTACAGCGGCTGGATAGACCTCTTCGGCTGGGGCACAAGTGGTTGGAACTGCGGCAACACCTATTACCGTCCTTGGGATTCCAACAACAGCGACGGCAGCCTGTATGGTCCTCCCGGCCAATACAACCTGACGGGCAGCTATGCCAACTCCGATTGGGGCGTTTATAACCCCATTTCCAACGGAGGGAACCAGGCTGGGTTGTGGAGAACCTTGACCCATGAGGAATGGAGTTACGTTTTCAACACCCGCACCACGACAAGCGGCATCCGCTATGCCAAGGCTCAGGTGGCAGGAGTGAATGGCGTAATCCTTTTGCCCGACGACTGGAGCGCGAGCTACTACGGTCTGAGCGGTACCAATCAGGGTAACGCAAGTTTTACCAGCAATACGATCACTGCTTCCCAGTGGAGCACGTTGGAGCAGCACGGCGCAGTCTTCCTGCCTGCTGCTGGCTACCGGTACGGGACTTCGGTCTACAATGTCGGTTCCAGCGGCTACTACTGGTCGGCTTCGTACTACGATAGCTACTACGCGTGGTACGTGAGCTTCTACGACACGGGCCTCTACACCGACCGCAGCAACTTCGGCCGCTACTACGGTCAGTCGGTGCGTCTCGTTGCCCCTGCCGAGAATTAATTTCATGTGTCGGCAGAGGCGAAACGGAATATCGGTGGCGGTGGGCTTAGGCGCGCACCGAAGCGCGCCAGGGGCCCACGGCGCTACCGATATTCCGCCCAAATTTTTAGGCATACCAAACAAAGCATAATATATGGCAAAAACAGTTGATATACTTGAAATAGAAAGGAAAAGAAGCGATATTGCCGATTTTGCAACGATACATTTATTCGTGGAGGGAACATTCTATCGCGCATACGAGTGGAGTGCTTGGCTGTGCTGTAGATACATAAATGAGTTCAAGCCAACCAAGAGGGAACTGAAGTCCGAAGTAGGCGAGACAATAGTTTATGTGGGTTTCCCCATCACGAGCTTGTCGCGCCATATCCCTGAGAATGCCAAGCCATTGTTTCGTGAAGACAAGAATGTTGACATTGTTTTGGACATGGCGGCATTGTCGGGCGAGGATGCTGGAAACTTGAAGTTGGACTTTGTTAATTGGAAGAATTCCGTGCCGATGGCTGTGCCGAAGAAGTCGTCAGTGGCCGAGGATTTGGCTTCGGGAGCGGGAGGGCGTCCCCATCGTATGTCTGAAATATTGTTCAAGGTGCTTTCGTATCCAGTTGAACAAAAGTCACCCATGGAATGCATGCAATTCATTACCGAGTTGAAGCAAGAAATAACTACATTGCTGTAAAGAATAAGGAAAAAGACACATGAAATAATTCATAGGCGGTTGCGCCTGAATAGGAAAGAGAGAAGCGTGTCATTGGCTCCCCGATGGGTTCTTTTGGCATGACGTGAAAGACAACCGCCGAAGCGTACACAAGTCTTCCTGCCTGCTGCTGGCAACCGGAACGGGACTTCGGTCAACAATGTCGGTTCCAACGGCAACTACTGGTCGGCTTCGTACAACAATAGCAACAACGCGTGGAACGTGAACTTCAACGACACGAACCTCAACACCGACAACAACAACAACCGCAACAACGGTCAATCGGTGCGTCTCGTTGCCCCTGCCGAGAACTGTTTCTGTGCCTGATAGGAGACAACGCTTCCAGCGTTGCAGAATCAATCACAAGCAAAACGCAAAATCGACGCTTGGAAGCGTCGGCTCCTGAGCCATGACCCACGAACAACTCCTTTCCGACCTTTACACAGCCTATTATGACGCCCGCCGCCACAAGCGCAATAAGCCCTACCAGTTACGCTTTGAGGCCAATCTGGAAAACAATCTGGAATCGCTCTGCAATGCGTTGTGGAACCGCACCTACAAGCCCTTGCCTTCAGATTGCTTCATCATCACCGATCCCAAGCGTCGTGAGGTGTTCGCAGCCCATTTCCGCGACCGTATCGTCCACCATCTCTATTTCAACCATACGCATGAGATGTTCGAGCGAACCTTCATTCAGGACAGTTACAGCTGCATCAAGGGTCGAGGGACGCATTTTGGCATCAATCGCATGAGGCAGCATATCCTGAAGGAAAGCCAAAACTACAAGTATCCGTGTTTTGTGTTGAAAATGGACATCCGTGGCTATTTCATGAGCATCAATCGGACGAAACTTATAGAAATCTGTCTCGATTCGTTAGGACAAATGGCAGACCATAAAATCGGGAAATACCGACCGACAAAGTGGAGCGAGGTGGTCGACATGGATTTTGTGAAATATCTCACCAAGGAGATTGTGCTACTCAATCCCACACGAGGTTGTCGCATCATCGGCTCTCATTCCGACTGGGAAGGGCTTCCGCACAGCAAGAGCCTGTTCCACAGTCCCGAAGGTTGCGGCCTGCCCATCGGCA
>CALCYT010000011.1 GCA_937906455.1 uncultured Bacteroidales bacterium
TTTTGTGACGAAATTTTTTCCGGAAATACTGAGTAACGATAGGTTTTAATATGAAAAATATTGTTATTTTTGCAAAATGAAGATAAAAACTGTCATATTTTACGCTTTTGGGGTGCTTTTGTGTCTTGTGGCGCAATCGTGCTGGCGATTTTCACTTTATTCTGAAAAAGATACACCCTTACATTACGCAGTGTTGCAAACAATAAGCGACACCATGACGTGCTGCCCCGATGTGGCACTTAATTTATTAATAGGTGTTTCCGATACCGTTGACGAACAAGGTCTTTCAAAACCGGATTATTGCGAATATCAGATACTGATTGCCGAAGCCCTCTATAAAAACGAATGTTCTCAGTCAAACAGCTTTGCTGTAGCTGAAGCGGTGAATTATTATGACAGCCTCGCTCAAATATATCCTAAAAATGTGGATGTTCTTTTCCAAAAATCACGTGCACATTACTATAATGCTGTGGGTGAAAGCGAAAAAAACGACATTAAAAAAGCATGCGCCGAGTATCTTATCTCTTTGAAAACCATAAATCAGATAAAGGGGAAAGACAGGACTTTCAATGTGAATTATTTTAATGGATTGATATATAACAGATTGTCCGAAATATATTATAATTTTACCAGCGATTCGGCTTTTCAAATATACAAAAAAGCCAATGATGAATTTATAAAATGCCGTGCAAATTATCCCATTGCTATCAATTTCAGTAAAATGGCAAAATTATTAGCGACAGACAATAGATATAATGAATCAGAGATGTATCTTGCGATGGCGGATTCATTGTTGTGTAATGACTTAACCATTGACGAATGTGACAAAGACAGATTAAGAGACGCCATGTTAATGACAAAAGCCCTTAATTTATGTGATGCTGAAAACAGGTGTTATGAGGCTCTGTGTATTATGAAAAGATGCCATAATCATGATGATGAATCAAAAATCATTAAGAGTGCGGTTCTTGCAGAAATGTATTATCAAAATAGCATTATTGATTCCGCCTTGTATTATTACGAAATGGCAGTTGAAAACAATCATCCCGCAAAAATGACAGCGATAAGTCGTATTATAGATATCTGTAATGTTTTAGGCGACAATGAAAAAGCGGCATATTACGCCCCTTATCTTGCCGAAGAAACCAATCAAGAACTTGAACTATCGCCTTTGAAAGCCGAACTTGTGGCTATGTATGAACAGTATGAAGCAGATAAGCATAAGGCGGAAAAAAGAGATTTGTGGATAAAAATAATCATGGCGCTTTTTGTTGGTGATATTATCCTTTTGGTTGTCTTTTGTGTCATGTATATAATGAGAATAAACAGACATAAAAATGAAATTAACAAAAAAGACCGGTATATCAGAACTCTTCATGGAAAAATAAAAAAGAAATCTGAAGAGAACAAAAATGTTAATGAGGATAATGTGAAAGAGGCACGCCAGCCTATACCATTTAATGAAAGAATGCAGAACATCAGGAGAGACGATTTGTGCAAGAAACTTTACTCAATAACCCAAATGCATATTAAAACAACCGTCAATTATCCTGAGTTGGTGTTGAGCGACAATGAAAAAATACATCTTATGGGACTGTTCGACATAGAGTTGAACGGGGTTTTGCAAAGCATAATCGGAAATAACCGACATCTGAAAAAGTCCGATGAGTTGTTGTTCTGCCTTTGCCTTCTCGGCTTGGACGATAAGCATGTCGCTGCCGTAACAGGCAAATCCTATCACAGTGTTTTCGTACGCTCTCAAAAGTGTTTGGAAATATTGGGAGGCGGCGAAGACTTGCGGTCCG
Organism: uncultured Bacteroidales bacterium; assembly: GCA_937906455.1. Lineage (GTDB taxonomy): Bacteria > Bacteroidota > Bacteroidia > Bacteroidales > F082 > Limimorpha. The sequence goes on from CALCYT010000011.1 coordinate 1,806, forward strand.
TTCTTATTGCTATTTTCAAATAACAATAACCGATCCGATTACTCAGGAATCTTCAGTGAATCCGCTCCTAATCGCTCCATCTCGCGGTTGAAACGGCGGCGGTTTCTATCAAGCTTTCTTTTTAAGCGTTCTCTCTTGTTAAACCTGTTGTAAATCAATGAAATAGGACTTATTACGCTTGCCGGGGGCTCTCTTACAGGTTTCTTGTAAATCATCTTTTCATCATCTTTTTTCGAGATGCCTGGAACAAAAAACGGCTTCCGCCAAGGCATATTAACAATCTCATGCTTAAAAGTCTCATAATCAAGCCAAGGATATATCTCAACAGAATCAAGCATGATATTGCTTCTTATCAACTTGATTATCAATTCTTTATCTAAGATACTGTCTTTAGAAACAGGCATCCGCTGCCGGTCAAATCCCACACAGCTGACCCATAATGTATCTATGGACTTTGATTTTATCAGAAACCATCCTTCTTGGTTTGTCGTCGTCCCATAGCGTGATAACTCGCTGACAATGTTTACGTTGGGTATCGCTGTCAGACTGTCTTCCGAAAAAATCCTTCCTTTTACGGTGAGATATTCTTCTTGTGCTGTAATTTTTAAAGCACAAAATACCAAAATCAGCAATAGGAAAAAGTTTTTCATAAAACAATAACGATGTAATCTGTTGTTTATTACATCGTTATTGTTATTAGTCTATGGTCATTAGCGACATCGCTAATAGCTAACGGCTAATAGCTAACGGCTAATGGCTAATGGCTAATGGCTTAATTTCCCATTACTTCCCAGCACATTGACAATCTTGTGCTCGTAAAGCTCCTTCATGTGGTCGCGTGCCGGTCCGAGGTACTTGCGCGGGTCGAACTCCGCCGGCTTCTCTGCCAGGGTCTTGCGGATTGCCGCTGTCATGGCGAGACGGCTGTCGGAGTCGATGTTAATCTTGCACACTGCCGACTTTGCTGCCTTGCGGAGCTGTTCCTCAGGAATGCCCACTGCTGCCTTCAAGCCGCCGCCGTATTTGTTGATGGTATCGACGTCGTCCTGCGGCACCGACGATGAGCCGTGAAGCACGATGGGGAAGCCCGGAAGCTCTTTCTCGATGGCCTCAAGCACGTCGAATGCTAATGGTGGTGGCACCAAACGGCCTGTCTTCGGGTCAACGGTGCACTGCTCAGGGGTGAACTTATATGCTCCGTGCGATGTTCCAATAGAAATGGCGAGCGAGTCAACGCCAGTCTTGGTCACAAAATCGACCACTTCTTCAGGTTTGGTGTAGTGGCTTGCCTCTGCTGAGACCTCATCTTCCACGCCTGCCAACACGCCGAGCTCGCCTTCGACTGTCACGTCATACTGATGAGCGTAATCAACGACCTTGCGGGTGAGAGCCACGTTTTCGTCGTAAGGCAGTGCCGAGCCGTCGATCATCACCGACGAGAAACCCATCTCTATGCAGTTTTTGCACAGCTCGAACGAGTCGCCGTGGTCGAGATGAAGCACTATCTCAGGATGCTCGCAGCCGAGCTCTTTGGCGTATGCCACCGCACCTTCCGCCATATAACGGAGCAGTGTCTGGTTGGCGTAGTTACGCGCGCCTTTGGAAATCTGGAGAATAACAGGCGACTTCGTCTCAACCGCCGCCATGATGATGGCCTGCATCTGCTCCATGTTGTTGAAGTTGAAAGCCGGAATGGCATATCCGCCGTCAACAGCCTTTGCGAACATGTCACGGGTGTTCACTAACCCTAAATCTTTGTAGTTTACCATATTTTTTAATTTTAATGATTTTCTTTTTGCAAAAATACAATTTTTTGTCTTATGTCTTCATATTGTAAAAATATTTTGTAATTTTGCAGATGAAAAAGAATAAATATTTATCGATATGAAGCCTTACAAAACAGAAAACGAAAAAAACAACGAAGTTTCAGAACCTGAAGCTGTGTATGGTGTTGTGCAACAAAAGAATCCGATGCATCTTACCTCTAAGGAAACAGTACCTGATTGTTATATGACTTTGGAAGAATTCGGCAAATTGTTTCACAAAAAACTTGATGATTGCTATGCAAAGTTACAGAATTCTGATCAGCAAAGATGCATCATCAGATCTTGATGACATGGCCGAGTATGTTGCTGGGATTTATCATCCCATTACTGGTCATAAATATGTTAACAGAATTTTGGAAAAGCTGTCAGCATTGAGAATTACTGCTGATGCAAATCCTTTAAGCAATTATGAAATAGCAAGAAGAATCAATCCTCTTGCAAAGACGATGTCGATAATGAATAGAAAATGGACAGTTGTATATCATGTTGAGTTTGATACTGTCATTATTGACAGGGTTTTACCGTCTAAAATGATGATTAAATAAAACCAAACTGCAAAAAAGACCTCAGACTTCAGCACCTAAAGTCTAAGGTCTAAAGTCTAAGGTCTAACGTCTATTTAAGACTATCAATCAGTTGCATGGCGTTCACGTCCCTATAGACAAGGATGTCAGTTTGGGGTTTGAAGTCGAACGGCTCGTATTTGAACACCTGGACGGCAATGTATTTGTGGTCTTCAGAAAAGAAGAACACTATCTGCGCATTCCCCTCCTGCTGACGCTTGATGTCTTTAAAAACGCTGAAATTGTCGTTCTCCAAAGCCATCACGAGACGTTGCAAGTCGTTGGGATTGTAGTAGATGCTGTCTTTTGAGACAACACTGCCGGTCTCTTTGTCAATGAGATTGTTGCGCTGCCAAACCAACATGTAAAATGCTATGACAACTGCTACTATGCCCGCGAAAATCTCAGAGCCTTCCACCAAGCTGTTGTCGGTGAAAAACGCGAGATAAAACATCGCCAAGGCAAATACTATTAAAATAACACTGACTATTATTGAAGTCTTGTTTAGTTTTCTTTCCAATTCCGGTAAAGGGAAATTGTTGATATTTCCCGAATATGTTGCTGTTTTCATGATAATTTTTATTATTTATATTGTTGAATTCGAGTTATTTATTGATAAAGTATGATTCAACAATTCAAATAATAAGGTGTCTCAGCAGCACGACGAAATTGTCGTTTGGCGAGACGAAACAGCTTGTGATTTGCGATGGATTTTTAGGGTTAAACGTTTTGAAATAACTCGACAATCTTCTGATTGTCAGTGTGTTATTTAAGTGATTTTGAATCTTTCTGGCTGTGGTGAGATGTATCGCCGGAGCGGAAATGTGATTTACGAGGAACGGCAGAATCATGTCGCCCGACTGTGCCGCAATCATGGCCTCGAACTGCCGGTCGTTGAAATCATGGAAATATCCTTGCGACACCTCTGTCTCGGTGAAACAAGGCTCCATCATCCTGAACCCAAGATGCGCCGCCACCAAAACAACCAAACATATCAAAAACCTCTTCATACTCTAAACTCTAAACTCTACACTCTCAACTCTCATTTTCCGAGATCATCAGCAATTTATCGCCTTTTTGCAAAAACAGGCTGCCGTTGGGCACCATGTATTTGTGGTTGCGTTCCACGAGCATCACCAAAGTGCCTTTAGGAAGTGGATAATCTTTCAGAAACGCCTCGTTTTCAACTACTTGCATCTCCATGGCGGTATTCAGCTCATCTGGAATCTCAACCCCGAAATGTTCCGGTCCGCCGGTGTCTTTCTCGCCGAGGTTAAGCCACCGAGCCATGAAAGGAATGCTTGTGCCTTGTATTATCAGCGACAGTAACGTTATGAAAAACACCACGTTGAAGATTATTTCGCCTCCTTGGATGCCGCTTATGAAGGGATATGTGGCGAAAATGATGGGTGCAGCGCCACGCAATCCCACCCAAGAAACGAAGACCTTGTCCTTGAAACCGATATTTTTGAAAGGCAGCAGACTTATCCAGACGGCGAGAGGACGCCCGACGAGAATCACGAAAACGCCGATGATTATAGCCGGAATCGCGATCTTAAGCATATTATGCGGTGTCACGAGGAGTCCGAGCAGGAGGAACATCACGATTTGCACCAGCCACACCAAGCCGTCGAGGAGCTTGTCGATGCTGCGTCGCTCTGTCAGCTTGGCGTTTCCGAACACGGTGTGTTTCTTGCCGAAAACCGTGACATCGCTGTTGACGAGACCCGCGTTGCCTACGATTATTCCAGCTATATACACCGCGAGATAGCCGTTGCCGTTGAGCATGTCGGTGATAGCGAAGGTGAGGAACACGAAGCCGATGATGAGAATCTGGTACAACGCCTTGTTTTCGAGGCTCAGTTTGTTGTGAATCCACACATATACCCGTCCGAAGACGAACCCAGCCAGCAGGCCTATGGCGAACTGCAGTAGGAAAGTGAGCACTATGTGTGTCACGCTGATGTCGGCACCGCCGCCGTTTTGCACCACCTGAATCATCACTATGGTGAGCATGTAGGCCATCGGGTCGTTGGAGCCGCTTTCAAGCTCCAGCAACGGCCGCAGGTTGTCGCGCAGCTTGAGTCGCTGCGACCGCAAAATGCTGAAAACCGAGGCTGAGTCGGTTGACGACATCGTGGCGGCGAGCAGCAAGGCTATCGACAAGGGTACCGACAACGTCTTTTCAAACACTACGCCTATGCCATAGATGAATAAGCCGGTGAACACGGTGGTGAGCAGCACTCCCATGGTGGCGAGCGTCAAGCCGGAGGCTATGACGGGACGGATGGTCTCAAACTTGGTGTCCATGCCGCCTGTGAACAAGATGATGCTGAGCGCTATCATGCCGATAATCTGCACGAAATTGTAGTTGTCGAAGTGAATGCCTACGCCGTCCTCGCCGAAAAGCATGCCTACGACGAGAAACACCAACAAGGTCGGCACACCAATCCGATACCCGATCTTGCTTATCAAGATGCTGAATATCAGGATTATGGCAACCAACAACAGTAAAACAGACATGACTCCTCCGCTGAAATTTTCCGCAAAGATACGATTTTTTGGGCGGAATGGCAAGATTTTTTCGTTTTTCGTCAAGAAAAAAAAGACAGGAATCCTGCTTGATAGGAAAAAAACACTATCTTTGCAAAAAAATTGCTCTATCATGAATTGGAAGGAAAAAGCGTTGCGGTTACTTAAAGACAGCCTTTACCCGATTCCAACTGAGCTAAACGAAATAGATTGGAAAAGCGGACTGTCTGACAAAACTGATAAATTGGCACAACATCTGTCGGCGTTTGCCAACATGCAGGGTGGTGGCATTTTGGTATTTGGTGTCAATAATGACGGCTCTTGTTTTAATCTTTCTAAAACTGCTATTGATGAAATAGTCCAAAAACTTGGAAATATTGCACAAAATAATCTTAACTATCCAATTCAAATTGCACACGCGATAATGGATTATGATGGTTGTTCTCTACTTTTTGTTCATATCCCAGAACAACAGGACAAGCCAGTTTATTTGAGAGGAAAGGATATATTCACATCGTACCATCGTTCAGCGGGACAAACAGTCAAAATGTCGAAAGGGCAAGTTAAAGCTTTGATTGCCTTATCAGCAGGATTAAGTTTTGAAAAACAAATTGCATTAAAAAACTTGACTATAAAGGAAATATTGTCATATCTGAATTATGAATTTCTATTTAAGATTTTAGACAAAAATGTTCCGACATCAACAGATAGCATTATTAGCAGATTAGAAGACTTTAAGATGTGTGAGCGTGCTGGTGAGTTGTGGAATATTACTAATTTGGGAGCTATTCTTTTTGCAAGGGATTTGAATAGTTTTCCCAATATGCAAGGGCGAGAAGTGATTGTCAGAAAGTATGTTAGCACAAATAATCGACAACAAGAATTTGAACAACATGCAACATTAGGGTATGCTGTGGGATTCGAAGGACTAGTTGATTACATCATGAAACACACGGCACGAGAACAAATAGAAATTAAAAGAGAGGCAGTCCCAATTTATCCTAGAATCGCTATTCGCGAATTCGTTGCAAACGCTTTGGTGCACCAAGATTTTGCTGTTTCAGGAATGCCTGTGACTATAGAGATTTTCTCAAATAGGCTTACCATAACTAATGCAGGTGCTCCACTTAATGATATAAATCGTCTTATTGATTTACCTCCACAATCAAGAAATGAGCTTCTTGCACAAACAATGTTTCTTCTTGGCATTTGTGAACGACGAGGAAGTGGCATAGATAGGGCTGTAGCAGCAATAGAGGGAATGTCTCTTCCTGCTGTAAGATTTACTAAAAGTGAACAACATACTAGAGTGTTTCTGTTCCCTCAAAAGGATATAAAGGATATGACAAAGAATGAAAAAGTAGAGATTTGTTACCAACATGCTTGTATCGTATATGAAGATGGTAAAGCTATAAATAATCAATCATTAAGGGAAAGGTTTGGATTGAATAAAAATGATTCTTCTGTTGCTTCAAGAATTATATCGGATACAATGGAAGCTGGATTAATAAAACCTGCTGATACTGAAACAAATTCAAAAAAATACATGTCTTACATACCTTATTATGGATAGTGGTTTTATTTGCAGAGTAAATCCATTTTGTTTGTAAGATATTGATTGTCAGTTTGTTGTTATTTGCAGAGCAAATCCAAATGTAATAGCAAGTATAAAAGATAGTAAAATATTTTATGTCAAAGCGTAAGGTACCGCATACTTTTGTAATCGTCTTTTTCATAATCGTCGTTGCCGCCATCATGACGTGGTTCATCCGTCCCGGCAAATACATCGACGGCACCTTTTATTATGAAAACGAACTCCCGGTTGATTATCAAGGCGATTTTCATCCTGAAGCCCAGACGTGGCAAGTGTTTTCGGCACTTTTCAACGGCTTCGTGCAGCAGTCTAAAATCATCGTCTTCATCCTCATGATTGGCGGAGCATTCTGGATCATGAACAAAAGCCGTGCCATCGACATGGGTATCTTTTCTTTTTTAAAATTCACGCAACGTCTTGAAAATCATAAAGTTATCGGCTTTTTGGGCATTGATAACATCATCATCGTGCTGATAATGCTGCTGTTTAGCTTGTTTGGCGCAATTTTCGGTATGAGCGAGGAGTGTATCGCCTTCGTGATTATCGTCATACCTCTCGCAATATCAATGGGTTACGACAGCATCGTGGGTCTCTGCATGGTGTACGTGGCAGCGCATATCGGTTTCGCGGGCGCGATTTTAAACCCGTTCACGATAGGCATCGCACAAGGCATTGCAGGTGTGCCGCTCTTTTCAGGAATAGGCTACAGAATATTTTGTTGGGTGATTATCAACATCTTCGGCATCGCCTTCGTGTTGCGTTACGCCCATAAAGTGAAGAAAAATCCACGGTCCTCGATAATGTTCGACGACGACGCTTACTGGCGTCAGCACAGCGCGGCGCAAGGGCAGGAGATTGAGCGTTACGTGCCGAAACAGGCGTGGTTTGTATATGGTTTCATTCTTATCGCGATGCTTGTTTTCTCGTTTTTCTACCCTGAGACGACCCTGAAAATCGGCTCAAGCTCCGCCACCTTGCCGATAATCCCGATTCTAACGGGTGTTTTTGCCATTTTGGGCTTCTTCTCCTTGCGGAAAACGGTGCACAGCTTCATTTTGCTGATGCTTTTTTATACCATCATTTACCTGATTATCGGTGTGATGGGCTACGGCTGGTATGTGATGGAGATAGCGTCGCTGTTTCTTGCTATGGGCATCTGCAGCGGCGTGGCTATCGGCAAGAGCGCCAGCGACATAGCGCGTCTTTTCATCGAAGGGATGCAGGATATACTGTCGGCGGCAGTGGTCGTCGGATTGGCAGGCGGCATCGTCATAATCTTGCAGGACGGTGGCATCATCGACACGATTTTGTATGGCTTGTCGAAATCGATGTCCGACTTCGGCAAAGTGGCTTCTGTGGAGATAATGTATGGCATTCAGACACTTATCAACATCATAATACCGTCGGGTTCGGCTAAGGCGGCAATCACCATGCCGATTATGGCTCCGTTTGGCGACCTCATCGGGGTGTGCCGTCAGGCTACGGTGATGGCGTTCCAGTTCGGCGACGGCTTCACTAACATGATAACGCCTACATCCGGGGTGCTCATCGGGGCTTTGGGCGTGGCGAAAATCCCATACCAGAAATGGTTCAAATGGGTCTGGAAGTTCATTTTGATGTTGGTGGTTTTAGGGGGAATACTATTGATTCCGACGGTTTTGATGCCGCTCGAAGGGTTTTAGACGTCATTTCGACCACCATGGTGTTTCTCGCAGATATCGCAGAAAACGCAGATAATTCTCATAATTTTCAATCTGCGCAATCAGCAGCTCGCGTCGCGAGCCATCTGTGGAAGAAAACATGAAAAAATCTGCCATATCTGCTATATCTGCGAGAGAAAAAATAAAAAAGGAATCAAAAAATTTATATCTTTGATTTAGGTATGATAAGAATTGTTAATGATTTATAATGTCTCTGTGTTGTTTCTCGCAGATATCGCAGAAAACGCAGATAATTCTCATAAATTTCACTCTGCGCAATCAGCAGCTCGCGTCGCGAGCCATCTGTGGAAGAAAACATGAAAAAATCTGCCATATCTGCTATATCTGCGAGAGAAAAAATAAAAAAGGAATCAAAAAA
>CALCYT010000012.1 GCA_937906455.1 uncultured Bacteroidales bacterium
GTTTGTGCAAAGATAACCACTTTAACCTTTGGTTTAAATTTTTGGGAGCATTATACAAGCATCTGGAGAATTCTATTCTTACACAGGATGGCTTACACCATCGTATGAAAGCATCAGGTGTTTTGCTCATTTTACCGAACATGGAAAAATGTTGAACTGCCATACATCTACAATACCAATTCAACTAATGTTATGAACGTTGGAGACATAATCCCAGACTGCACGCCCGGTATCGTGTATAACCACGACGATAAGTTGTATAGAACAATGGATTACGGACGAACATGGGATCCAACAAATTCCACAACCAACTTGATGAACGGATACTGGGTTTTTAAAAACGAGCCAGGAACTGTTCTCGAAAGAAACCCCGATGAGGGCATGCGTATCAGTTACGACTACGGTGAAACTTTTGAGATCGTAAATATCCCGTTTATTGATTCATACAGTGTTGCGGGATTGCACAGTGGTGAGTTTTTCAATCTATCATACACCGATGACTGGGAACTATATCTTACCCATTCTCTTGATTTCAACCAAACAGCAGATACAACTTATTTACCCCAGTTTAACCATTTTGAAATGACGGCGGGAGCCACAGATGGAGAACTATACATCCATCAAAGATCTTATGACATGACTTCATATACGGTGTTTTTCAGTTCTGATTACGGTCATACTTTCAGGCCTTTGATAACCGTCGACTCGATAACCGAAGGAATGCTTTCATCGAGATATTGGGAATTTGCAGCCGACCGCGAGCCAGGTGTTTTTTACTCCATAACAAGAGAAGCATCAATGCTTTTGGATTACGGCGGTAAAATGTGGGTTGATTATTATAGGGCTTATGGCGACACTCTGGTAACCACATATTTCCATCATTTTACACACGAATGGTTTAATCACCACACACCGGTGATGGATTGTGAGATTGTGGATTGCGATGGAACCAGTGTAACTCTCCGATGGAGTGAGCCACAATTAAAACCAGGAGAAGAGCTTATAGGTTATCAGGTTTATAAAGGGGGAAGCGCTCATCAGTCAATCATTGATAACGGAAACAGAATACACAGATACTTCATCAGGCAGTGAACCATCCCAATATCATATAATAGCTGTTTATAGCGATAATGATGTTTCAAAGTCATATAATATTGTTTACTGCAATAAGTATGACAACATTGATGAATCAACTTGTAATACAAGAATTACAGTTTGGCCTAATCCATCAAATAATATAATTAGTATTGATGGAACAACTGTCGCTGAGTTACAGATTTATGATGTGCGAGGTCAACTCATCAAAACCATCTATAACACCAACGAAATCTGTGTTTCGGATATACCCGACGGTCTGTATCTTCTTAGCATATCCGACCATAATGGCAAAACCGTCACAAAACGATTTATCGTAATCGACTGATGCAGCATTAGGAAGCATGTTGACAGGCTCAGGAAGCATAATAGGTCTATGGGTGGTTTATACATTTATGTATATACATTATGCGTGCTTCGGCGTTGCTTATCCTCGGATGGTAGGCAATGCGAGAGCCTTAATAGCGGGATAGGCAACAGGACTGACTCCCGCGCTTTTCTTTTATGTTTTCAAACTACTAATTATAAATCACGGTACAGGGAGTTGACCGTACATCGTTGCGCCCGACACGAACAAGGGATTATCAAAATGAAAAAACTTTTTATTCTTTCATTGTTATTACTGTCTCTTACGACGGCTAAACTAATCGCCCAAGACGTAATTGTCAAAAAAGACAACACAACCATTCTTAGTAAAGTTCTTGAAATAAATGACACAAACATCAAGTACAAGAAATGGTCAAATCAAGATGGTCCAACATATTCGATAAATATAGCCGATGTAATGAGTATCAATTATCAGAATGGAGAAGTTGAAAAGTTTTCAGTGGAGTCTGTTGAGAAATCTGTGAAGCCATATCAAACAAATCAACAATCTAATGTAAACAAACCGAAGACGGGTGGTTATATGAAACGTGATGGTGACAAACTTTTATTAAACGGACGCCAATTGTCTGACAATGAAGTTAAAGAATTGGTCGGTGAAGCTAATTATAACACATATAAAGGTGCTCAAAAAAACATTCATGCCAAAGATGAATTCAAAATTACTTGTAAAGGTGAGCAACCTTATTATTGTGAAGACGATGGAGTTTGTTGTAAATACAAGTATTATGACAGACATGGCACTTGTTGGAGTACAATGAATGGTTGTAGATCAACGGGGTATGCTTGTGTTATCTGTCACATTCAAGATTAAGCAAAAAGTTGGCGGCAAGCAAAGCTTGCCGCCAACTTTATTATTTCAAAAAACTTTAGAACGACATTATCGACTTCTTGATTCTCTCGATAGCGTCCATGAGTTCGGCTTCGGTGATCACTAATGGTGGTGCGAAGCGGATGATGTGCTGGTGTGTCGGCTTGGCGAGGACGCCGTTGTCGCGCATCTTCAGGCACACATCCCATGCCTCTTTGCCATTCATAGGCTTGATAATCATCGCGTTTAGCAAGCCTTTGCCACGCACTTTCTGAACCATCGGATGGTTGATTTTCATCACCTCCTCACGGAAAATCTTACCAAGACGTTCAGCATTCTCCATCAGGTGTTCGTCTTTAATGACCTGCAGAGCTGCCATTGACACTCTTGCCGCCACCGGGTTGCCTCCGAATGTTGAGCCGTGCTCGCCCGGTTTGATGTTCATCATGATGTAGTCGTCGCAAAGCACTGCCGATACAGGCACCACGCCGCCGCCGAGAGCCTTACCCAAGATAAGGATGTCGGGACGCACGCCTTCGTGGTCGCAAGCAAGCATCTTACCTGTACGCGCGATACCGCACTGCACCTCGTCGGCCATGAATAACACATTGTATTTCTTGCAGATGTCGTAGCATTTCTTCAGATAACCCTCATTCGGGACGTAAACGCCAGCCTCACCCTGGATTGGCTCCAACAGGAAACCGGCAATCTTCTTGCCGTCCTTTGCGAGAACCTTCTCCAATGCGTCAGGGTCGTTGTAAGGGATGCGGATGAAACCGGGTGTCAGCGGACCGTAGTTGGCATACGAGTCGGGGTCGTTCGACATGGTGATGATGGTGATGGTGCGGCCGTGGAAGTTGCCTTCGCAGCACACGATGGTCACCTCGTCATTCGGGATGCCCTTGCACACCGTACCCCAGCGACGCGCGAGCTTCAGAGCCGTCTCGTCAGCCTCGGCACCGGTGTTCATCGGCAAAACCTTGTCGTAACCGAAATATTCGGTGACATATTTCTCCCACGGACCAAGGGCGTCGTTGTAGAATGCACGTGAGCTAAGTGTAAGACGCTCAGCCTGTTCATACATCGCCTTGAGGATTGCCGGATGGCAGTGTCCCTGGTTGACAGCCGAATAAGCCGACAAAAAATCGTAATACTCTTTTCCTTCAACGTCCCAAACCTTTGCGCCTTTACCTTTGGCGAGGACTACCGGAAGCGGGTGATAGTTGTGAGCACCGTACTGGGCTTCCATTTCCATGAAATCTTGAGAAGTCTTTTTTTCTGACATAAAAACTTGATTTTTTTAAGTTATTTTAAATTTTAAACCTTACAATTTCTTCTACGATATTTTCATTAAATCAACAATCGAATACACCTTCGTCATGTGTTCAAACGTAAAATACTGATCATCAAGGACTATCCATTGTTCTCTTTCCCTTAAAGGAAGATTTTTTATATCTGGGAAAAAAGACACCGGAACTGTCACCTCTCTCCCATCGGTCAAACGAACCACCATCTTCCCTCTGCGTGATGTGAAATCCATATCTTTTATTCCAACGTTTACATTCTCCATTTTACACATCATTTAATCTCCTATTTTTCAAGATTCTTCATCTTTGTTTTTTCGCCTTTAAATGTTTTTTCAACCTGCTTTATAATAAAATCCCAATATCATAAAGAGCATCAATTATCATCTTGTTATCCTTTTCAGACAGCTTGGAATATGCAATTTCTATACATTTCCCGCCATTGGATTCTATCCAAATCTTAGCCAATGAATTGCGATGTCTTTGCCCTCTCTTAAATATGTGAATATGCTTTCTGTTGTCATTCACATCGAGAGGTATGGCCACAATCAAAAACATTTTTAAGAACGCCAATTGCCCCATAAATCTTACTTTTTGAATTCCATTTGCAAAAATAATAAAAAGTTTCATGACTTCTACATTTGAATATGTTTTTTTTGAATTTTCCGAATTATCTGCAATTTTTAGTATTTTTGCAAAAATTTAAACAAGATGATTCGTTCGATGACAGGCTACGGCAAGGCCGAGCAACTTTATAAGAGCAACAATATTTCTGTTGAGATTAAGACGCTGAACAGCAAGCAGTTAGACCTTATTCTAAAGCTTCCGCAAGAGCTGAAAGCCAATGAGTTCGACTATCGCAACGAGATTGCGGCACGCCTCCAACGCGGAAAAATCGATGTCGTGATGACGATTACCAATACCGACGTGGCGCAAAACACCCATATCGAGAAAGAGGTTGTCGCATCGTATCTTGAGCAAATCAGCAGCATCTCAAAGGAATACAACATCCCGGAGTCGAAGGACGTGGCAGCGATAGTGTTCCGCATGCCGGGTATTTTCGTGTCGCCGGAGCAAGATTTTGATGATGATTTCCTTGCAAAGATAATGGAAACATTACTGAAAGCCCTTGAAATGACTGACGACTTCAGAGTCAGGGAAGGCGAAATTCTGAAAAAAGATTTGCTTAAGCGTGTCGAGCTGATTCTCGGCTATCTTGGCGAGGTGGAGCCTTTCGAGAAAAACCGTCACGAGATTATTAAAGGCAAGCTGCTCAAGAACTTACAAGAGCTCACAAGCGGCGAATACGATGAAAACCGCTTCGAGCAGGAGCTGATTTTCTATCTTGAGAAACTCGACATCACCGAGGAGAAGGTGCGCCTGCGCAAACACTGCGACTATTTCAAGGAAAGCATCGACGAGGAAGGCGCAGGCAAGAAACTCGGTTTCATCGCGCAGGAGATGGGACGCGAGATAAACACCCTCGGCTCAAAAGCCAACGACGCTGACATTCAGCGACTTGTGGTGAAAATGAAGGATGAACTGGAGAAGATTAAGGAACAATTGTTTAATATTTTATAGTCGTTAGTCTTTAGTATTGATTGCTGACGACTAATGACTAAAAACTAAAGACTAAAGACTAAAAACTAAAGACTATGAAAACGAAAGTCGGTTTGTTCTTTGGGTCGTTCAACCCGATTCACAACGGCCACCTGATGCTCGCCAACTATCTGGCGGAATACGGTGACATGGATGAGATATGGTTTGTGGTGTCGCCGCAGAACCCGTTCAAGGACAAGAAATCGCTGCTTGCCGACCGTCATCGCCTGTATATGGTGGAGATGGCGATAAAAGACGACGAGCGTTTCCAGGTGTGCGACATCGAGTTCTACATGCCGCAGCCGTCATATACCATCGACACCCTGACGAGACTGCAGGAACGTCATCCGAACACCGATTTTTACCTCATATGTGGCATGGACAGCCTCGAAAGTTTCCCCAAATGGAAAAACTACGAGATGATTCTGAAGTATCACCATCTGCTTGTTTATCCTCGTAAAGGCTACAACAGCAATGAGTTGGCAAATCATCCGTCGGTGAAGGTCGTGGAGGCGCCGGAAATTGAGGTGTCATCGACGTTTATCAGAGACGCCATCGCTGAGGGCAAAGACGTGAGGTATTTCATGCCCAAAGATGTGTATAAATACATCATCGACATGCACTTTTACGAGAAAAAGTAGTTGTTTTTCTCCCCCTTACTTTTCAAGGTAATATTTCCGCTCCTCTTCCGAAAATTTCTCTATAGCATAACGCAGCATAGTGCGGGGCATGGTCTTATGACGTGTTGACAACCATTGTTTTAAGCGTTGCTCGTCACGTTTGCCGGCTTCACGCAGCAGCCAGCCCACAGCTTTTTGCAGAAGGTCGTGAAGCGGCTGCGGTTTCTCTAAAAATATCTCGGCGATATTATAGGTGTCGTCAAGCTCGCCATGACGCAGAAAAGTCATCGTACTCACCATGCCGATGCGTTGTTCCCAGATGGTTTTCCCGTCGCGTGCGAGGTCGTAAAGCAAGGTACGGTCTTTATCGAGTAGCCAAACACCGAGTAGTTCGTAACACGAGAGATCAACCAAGTCCCAATTGTTAACATATTGAGTATTAGCGAGATAAAAGTCGATGCATTGTTGTTGCAGATTCACGTCTTTCTTCGCGTGTTTGAAAATCTGCACGAGAGTAAGCAGTGCCGCAAGGCGCATCTCGTGATATTCGGAGGTGACGCATTCCTTTAGATCATCAAAAGTCGTCACATTCCAGCATTCCTTCACCGTCTCTCTTATCGTCGGCACCTTGATTCCGAGGAACTTGTCGCCTTCGCCGTATTGTCCGGGGCCGGTCTTGAAGAAGCGTGAGAGACCTTCCACCTGAGAAGGATCTTGTTTTGAGAGTATTTTGTTGTAAAGTATATTCATAGTTGCCTTTTTAAACCTCAGACTGCGTTACGGCTTGTCGATGGCGATGGCGAGCCACTCATCCCTCAATGATTTTAATAATCTGATTGATCATATTCTTTTTCTTGCCAACCTTAGAATATTCTCTCATAATACTCGTGTCAAACTTAAACAATTCATCCATATCGAAACGAATATCTTCCTCAAGCCATGTCAAAATTTCCTTTTTATAACGAAGATTCAGGTACGGGATATTCGAAATCAAATCGCATAAAGCCTTTTCTGGCGTCGCAATAAGAAAGGACGTACCGTCATCCGACGTTTCTATCCTAACACCAATTGGAAAGACTTCCTTATCAATATGAACATATTCAAACCAAGCCAATTCGTTATGAAACATTTGGCTTCGCTTCATTGTCATCGAGCATATTGTAAACACCTGTTCCGGAATCAAGCCATAATACCTCAATGCCGATTGCATAGAAATATACGATGGTCCATACAAGTTATTGCCTATGATGAACAACGACAATTGCCTCCCGGACAATTCTGGATTCGGCACATACAATCCCTGCTTCAACCTGATGATATCCCCCTTCTTTTCAAGTGCGCTCACCTTGTTGTGCTTGCACTTGTGATTAGGGAACAGCGATGCCACCATGGCATAATCCATTGGGGTGTTTCCAAATTGCTTCCAGATGTTGTTCATGGCATTTTACATCTTCACTCTGCAAATTTTAACCCTCAACTCTTGCCTGTCACTTCCGGATTGTTTCTCTTCTCGTCACCAATTCTCGTCATCGGGCCGTGTCCGCAATACACCATAGTGTCGTCAGGAAGCCGGTAAAGCACTTCCTGAAGGCTCTTCTCAATCTGCCGGTAGTCGCCCCCTAAAAGGTCGCAACGCCCTATGCCTCTGTAAAACAAAGTGTCGCCGGTAAAAACAATGCCGTCTTTCTCATCGTAGAAACACACATGTCCGGGGGCATGACCCGGCGTGTACAACACCTTCAGCTCGTCGTCGCCAATCTTGATAATCTCACCGTCGGCGAGGTCAATGGTGGGGATGAGACATCTGTCTTGTGTGAAATTGATGCCAAACGCCGCCGCATAAGCCCACACCTTGTCGTAATATGGCTTCTCAATCGGACTGCTTGCCAGCCGGACATGGTACCTATCGGCAAGCACCTTGTTGCCCATCACATGGTCGATGTGCGAGTGGGTGTTGAGCAACATGAGAGGCTTAAGTCCGTTTCTGTCGATGTAATTCAGAATCTGTTCGTCCTCAAACCTCTCAACATTGCCTGCATCAATAACCACACATTCTTTGTCTTCGTTGTAAACAATATAGGTGTTTACTTGTATGAAGTTGAAAATGAATGCCTTAACAGATAACATGTTTATCTCTTCACTATCTTCTTAACCACGCTGTTTCCGCTCTTGTCGCTAATCTTCACGAAGTACAAGCCCTCGTTTAAGCTTTCAACGTTGATTTCATTCGTATTATCGATAAACAAAACCTGCTGTCCGACAGCGTTGAAGATCGCAACTTCCTTAACGTTATTGCTTTCTATGTGCAAGACATCGCTCATCGGGTTAGGATACACCTTGGTCTCAGCCGAAATCTCATCAATACTCAGCAATGAGCTATCAATATAAATAGTAAGGGTAATGTCACCATCATCCGATTTGATGCAAATAGATGTTACTGCTTCATCTCTGTTTATATCAGGATTGATAGCGGCATTCACCAAAAAGTGTTCACCGGGTGCTAAAGTATAAGGCAGTTCAGGGAAATCTAAGGCTAAATATTGTGTATCAGGATGTGCGGCACTTGTAGGCTCATACACCTCAGTAATCACAATAGGTGTCTGGGTTCCGGTATTGCCGTTGGTCACACCAACCACCATAGTCGGCTCATCCATAAAATAGACTGTTTCTAAGGTGTACAATCCACAGTCGATAGCCTTATCCAGCACTTTAACCATAATGGTTCGTGTACCTAATGATGTGTTGATGTCAATCTGTGCTTCGACATAACCTTTATCACCTTTAGGAAGAATCGGAATAGTTGCAAGAGCAACGTTTACTTCAAGCGTGCTACCCGAGGTTAATGTATATGGAAGTGTGACACCGTCGTTGATTTCCAAATATTTATTATTTCCAAAATCATAAATGACGTCATAGCTCTCAATCACGACATCAGATGAGGTCTCATTGGTGATGTAGAAAGGAAATTCTTCCCAGTCGTTTACCACACACACGGTTGAAGGAGAGACCACCAAATCGTTTGATGGGCTGTGAGTGCCAACAGTGAAATGGTGTGGATCCAACTCTGCAAACACCGGCTGTGTGTAGCGGTGACCCGATTCATCGGCACCAAACACGTAATAGTCAATCTCATCTCCGCCTTGATAACCGGTAATGCTGCCGACATACTCGTCGGGCTCACCGGTAGCCATCATGTGTGCCACCTGATAAGCGCCGCCGTTGATGCTATAAAAAACGAGGAGAGAGTCTTGCTTCAAGTCCTGACCGCTGTAGGCGATGAACTTACTCACCACAGGATACTCGGCTTGCCATTCTTCTTCTCCATGATAAACATCACGATGGTCAACGAAGAGCATGTCGAAGTCCATGATGCCACGTGCGCGGCAGTGCAGGGCGTCGGTGTTCTCCCAGCTGATACTGTAGTCGTTGTTGTAAACACCAACGATTTCATAACCCGGCATGGCTTCCTGATAAACAGCCAACGCCTGATCGTTGTATGATGACTGTGAGCCTAACGGGACATATACTGTCTTGTTGAGAATCAAGCTGTTAGTGAAAGGGGCGAGGGTATATCCGCCCGGCTCCTGCACACGATAAACGTGGTAAGGATATCCCCAGCAGCAGTTTGTATTAGCGAAATATTCCGCAACTGACTCATAATCAGCGTAATGTGAGTTGCTCTGTGGCAGCTGCGCGATTAAAATCTTGTCGGGAGCGAGGTATTTTCCCCAGCAATCGACGTGAGCTATATAGTCGCCTTGCGGGTCGATGGTCACATGATAAGGGTCGATGCCGAGATAGTCGCGCATTTTGTTGCGCACGTTGGTCTCGTTATAGTTGTTCTCCTGAAAGACGAGGTTGTCGCTCACTCCGTGGCCACGGCCGTCTTCCATCATGTTGCCGCCGGTGTGCTGCAGGTTCATGCCGTACATCGGGATGTTCCAGAAGTTGGCAAACACTCCTGAGATGTTGTCGTCGTTAGGACGCGGACGGTTGTAGATGTTATCAACGATGGCGGGGTCGCGGTCTTCAAAGATGTACCACGGTCCGTAGTCGCGAACCCAGTATGAATCGGTGGGTGCGTTCACAAAAGTGACGTTGCTCATATTGACACCGGCGTTCTGGAAGCTGTTTTGCGCGCTGTTTTGTTGCGATGTCGAAACGATGCAATAAACATGGCAGTTGTTCGAGAATTGCGCCACCAAACTTGTAGGGATGCCGAGAGGATAACGTATTGTGACACCTTGCATGGGCTCAAATTCCCCGACAAAACGCGGCTCGCCCGCCGGCGGGTCGGTCTCTACAAAATTCATGCTTCTGACAGGCGTGTGCATCTCTTCCTCAGAGAGATAATGCCATCTTTTCCAATCAGGAGTGTTCTGCTCCTGGGCGTTCACTCTTATGCTCACGCACAAGGCAAACGTAAACAAACATAATAAAACTCTTTTCATTTTTGAATATCTGTCTTAAAAATTAACTTGCAAA
This sequence comes from uncultured Bacteroidales bacterium, assembly GCA_937906455.1. Classification (GTDB taxonomy): domain Bacteria; phylum Bacteroidota; class Bacteroidia; order Bacteroidales; family F082; genus Limimorpha. Next base: position 10,299 of record CALCYT010000012.1, read on the forward strand.
GATACTTATTTGTTGAATATATGCGTTAATTTTATTGAATTTTTTTGTAATTTTGCAGTCAAAAATATAGGAAATGAGCTACATTTTATTGATTCTCTTGACGTTTGCACATGTCGGTGACTCTATAAACGACACCATTATCGTTAACGAACGCATTTTTAATGATTCCATCGACACCTCAATCCTTGATGACACTCTGACCTTGGATTCAATAAATCCTGAGCTTCCCGACAGCATCCAGGAGCAGATTCAAAGGATGTTTGATGATGAAAACTCCGGGAAAGGCATAGTCGATGAGTCTGTTGATATGTTGGAAATGATTGACACTCTTAAAGTTATCCCTTATTTTGAAAACAGTCTCGTCAACACTTGCAATTATCCTCCGGGATATATCCCGACATATCCCGACAGCATTTACGCACAACGTATCGAGGAGTTGAACCGCAACACTACCATTGAGTTGGTTTACAACAAGCATGTGAAGTCATTCATCGACGTCTATGCGGTGCAGAAGCGCGATAAAACCGAGCGAATCTTAGGCTTGGCGGATGTTTATTTCCCTCTTTTTGAGCAGACTTTGGACAAATACAACATGCCTCTTGAGCTGAAATATTTAGCTGTTGTGGAGTCGGCACTCAACCCTCGGGCCGGCTCGTGGGCGGGGGCGAAAGGCCTTTGGCAGTTTATGTACGCCACCGGAAAAGTGTATAAACTCAATGTCACCACTCTCGTTGACGACCGTTACGACCCTCTGAAGTCAACGGAAGCAGCATGCCGGCACCTCAATGACCTTTACAACATGTTTGGTGACTGGTTTCTTGCGTTGGCTGCATATAACTCCGGTGCCGGCAACGTGAAAAAAGCTATCCGACGCGCCGGAGGAATCAAGAATTACTGGGCGATTTGGCCTTATCTGCCTCGTGAGACCCGCGGTTACGTGCCGGCATTCATCGCGGTCAACTATGTGATGAATTATCCCGCCGAACACAATATCTGTCCGCTCGACCCGGGCATCATAAAAAACGGCATTGACACCGTCACAGTGCACGATTTCCTTCATTTTGAACAACTTAACGAGATGCTTAACATCCCGATGGAAGACCTGAGATTCTTCAATCCTCAATATACTAAGTCGATAATACCGGCGACAGAGAAAAATCCGTTGGCACTGCGCATTCCTGAGAAATATATCAATGATTATATCGATCATGAGAAGGAACTGTACGCATTCAAGACAAAGAGCGGCATCGACAAAGAGAAGATGCAGGAACAGATAAAACAAATCTCCGACCGCAGCGTGCATGTCGTCAAAAAAGGTGAGACGTTGAGCGGCATCGCAAAGAAATATCATGTGGGAGTGAAACAGCTGAAGTCGTGGAACAACCTCACGTCAGACAACCTCAGGATAGGGCAGAAGCTCATCGTTTACAGCTCTGGAGCACCTATGGCTCAGGCAGGCAACGCTAAACCTGTCGAACGCTCGACAACACAGACCATTCACGTGGTGAAGTCGGGCGAGACACTCGGAAAGATTGCGCAAAAGTACAAATGCACGGTCACCGACCTCAAGAAATGGAATAACCTGACGTCGAACACTATCACTATCGGACAAAAACTTATAGTGTATCCGCCTGAGAATCAGACAAATACGTCAAAGAATAACGCTAATGGCGATACTATCTACACCGTGAAATCGGGCGACAGCCTGTCGAAAATAGCATCGAAATACCACGTCACCGTTGACTATATCAAAAAGAAAAACAATCTTAAGAGCGATGTCCTGCAAGTGGGTCAGAAACTAAAACTTTAGGCTCCAAAGGACTGTCTCAACCTGTCTCAACAAATCGCGTTTCGCCTTGTTCGGATAATAAATGAATCCCATCGCCGTGGTGATTCTGTTTGACTGCGGGTTGACAAAGGTATAGGCGACGTACGGTCCCGCCATAAATTCACCTTCGGTTTTCCACATCCCGCGCATCTCCACCGCATAAAGTGCCGGAAAATCAGGGACTACGCTGAAAACGGGCTTCACAAACTCCTTGTCAAGCGTCATAAAACTGCCGTCGGCAGGTCCCGGGATGTATTTTTTCATGACAGAGTCACACCTTTTTATAATCTTGACATCACTGAAATCATCGGTGTCTTTGTATGGTAACTGCCATATTATCAGGCCAAAACTCTTGTCGGCTTCTTCTCTTCGCAACCATGTGAAATAGTCTTTGTTGACAGCCGTGTAATAGCCGTCGGGTACCGTCATGGTGAATCCGTAGGTGTTTCTCAGCGTCTCCATGATTTGAGCGTTCGCCATAGGACGGAAGAAATCTATGAAACGCGCCCGCTCGTTCTTGGCGAAAACCGCCTTCAGCTCGTCTTTCTTGCCATCAAACACTTTAACCCATGACTCGGCGTCTCTCGCCTTGATTCTCATGGCATATTGCGGCGCTGACGTCCAATCGTCCTGCGACTCGATAATCGGATTGGGTAAATCAGGGACTATCTCGCCTATGATGAGATTGCGGTGTTTCTTGAACATGTCGTTGAGCGCGTTGACGTTGAGATGCGCCACACGGAAGGTCTTCTCAGGCTGCGGGAGACCGTATTGCTCCTCCTCGAAAAAATCTCTGACAGCCTGTCCCATCACACCATTCCACTGCTCGTCGTTTTGTGTCACGAACAAGATCTCAGAGGTGCCGCCAACAGAACGGTCCTTGCGGTTTTCGGCTTTTTTGTTGAAACACGACGGCAAAACAACCGTAAAAGCTATGATTAATGCAAAAATATGAATCTTTTTCATGTATATTTAAGCTATTGAACTTGCAAAATTACGAAAAAGTTCTTATGATATTATAATTTTTAGTAATTTTGCGTCCAGTTTGGGACTAAAACTTTTCAAAATGAAAGAGAATTCATCAGTATCAGCCATATCGCCATCAAATATCGCCATAGTGAAGTACTGGGGCAAACACGGAAACCAGCTGCCAAACAACCCTTCCATTAGTTTCACTTTGAGCCGTTGTCGCACTGAGACGCATGTCGCGTTTCAAGGCAACTCAACGGGAAATCTGTCGGTGCGGTTTCTTTTTGAGGGCAAGGAATCGCCGAAGTTTCAGGAGAAAATAGAGAATTATCTTGCCGCCAACCGGCAATATTTTGGCTTTTTGAGAGGTTTAGACCTTATCATTGAGAGCGGCAACTCTTTCCCGCATTCGTCGGGCATAGCCTCCAGTGCCGCTTCCATGAGTGCGCTCGTGTTATGTCTTTTGCAGATTGAAAAGATTGTGGCGCATGACGATACGCCCTTAGACATGCGCAAGGCGTCGTTTCTGTCGCGTTTGGCGTCGGGAAGTGCCGCTCGCTCGGTATATCCCGTGATGGCATTGTGGGGCAAAACACCTTCAATAGCTGACAGTTCCGACGATTATGCCGTGCCGCTCGCCGATATGGTTCACCCTGTCTTCAAGACATATCACGACAGCATTCTGATAGTCTCAAACAAAGAAAAAAGCGTCTCCTCTCGTGTCGGACACTCGCTCATGAACGGACATCCGCTCGCCGAGAAACGCTACGCTACAGCGCGACACAACACCGAACGGCTGCTGAAAGTGCTCAAAAGTGGTGACGTTCAAGAGTTTATCGACATAGCCGAGACAGAGGCACTACAACTGCATGAGATGATGGCGACATCAACACCGCCATTTAGACTCATGGAGCCTAACACATTGAATATCATAGAAAAAGTGATGGAGCTGCGGCATGAGACCAACATCCCGGCTTGCTTCACCCTCGACGCCGGCCCTAATGTGCACCTGCTTTATCCCGATGCCTTCGACATCCAAACGAAACAGTTCATAAAAGATAACTTATTGCAATATTGTCATGAAAATCAATATATTGACGATGTTGTCCAAAATAATGTGAAATAATAAAACCTATAATATGGAAATTAAGAAATATTATGGCAAAGTCATCCTTTTTGGTGAGTATTCGATGATTTTCGGTTCGCCCGCTTTGCTGATGCCGCTTTACACGGGAGAGTCGCACTGGGATTACATCTGGCGTAACCACGGCAAGAAAAACTACTCGTCGAATCGCAGTTTGCACGCTTTCGCCAACTATTTGGCAAGCGACAACTATTTCACCGAACATATTGACATTGAGAAATTTAGGGCTGAGCTGAAAAAAGGTCTATTCCTCGATTCGTGCATCCCGTCGGGCTATGGCGTAGGCAGCTCGGGCGCACTGACAGCCGCTGTTTACGACCGTTTCAAATCAAAGGGAATCGATGACCTGATCGTGCTGAAAAAGTTTCTCGGCGACATGGAGAACTGTTTCCATGGCAGCAGCTCCGGACTCGACCCTCTGCAATGCTATCTCGGCAAGCCTTTCGTACTTACCGAAGACAAAAAAGTGCAGATTTTAAATGATGGCTTTTTGCCGGATGACATACATATCTTCTTGATTGACAGCAAGATAAAGAGCGATACAAAGACTCTCGTGAACTATTTCAAGCAGCAACGCGAAAATGAACGTTATCTCAAGGCTTTCAACGAGCTTTACTATCCCTTCGTCGGCCGTTGCATCAACTCATTAGTCTCAGGTGATGTTGACACCTTCTTCGACGATTTGTCGCATCTCTCTTATTATCAGACAGTTATGTTACGTCCTATGATAACCGACAATATGTTGCCTCTCTTCGCGCTGAAACGTAAAGATGTGCATTTCCAAATCAAAATATGCGGCTCGGGCGGCGGCGGATTCTTCCTCGGTTTCGCCGACGACAAGGATAAAACCAATGAGTTTATGAAAGAACGAGAGTTTCCAATAACTTGGATCCTCTGATTCTACTAATGGTAAACAATGTTTATGTCAGGACGCTTGGCTCTTAAAGCCTCGATGTCCTTCAGCTTTACCTTTGAGTTAATCGCCTTGATGTATTTCAACGACCTGAGATTCTCAACAGGGCTTAGCGATTTGATGCCGGTGTTGGCGATGTTCAGCTCCTCAAGCGTCGTTACTTTCGACAAGACCTTCAGATTCTTGATGGAGGTGTTCGAAATATCCAGCGAACGCAGGTTCACAAGGCTTTCCACCACATTGATGTCGAGAATGTTGGTGCTGCCCACCGACAACACTTCCAAAGTGGTGACCTCCGCTAAAGGCGTCAAATCGGTTATGGCGTTGCCGTCAACATAAAGCTCCTTCAATAACTTCTTGGTACTCAAAGGACTGAGGTCGGTGACGTGGTTGTCTCTGATGGTGAGTTTCTTGAGAAATTTCAGGCTCTTCAAGGTCTCGAGACTCGTGATGACCATTCTCGAGTCAACGGTGATTTCCTCAAGATATATCACGGCATGAAGCTGGTCGGACGTGGGATGTGAGTCGATGCCGACTATTGACTTGAACACTTCTTTCCAACTCTGGTCGATGTTGCCCCACCATTTTCTCAATGCTGATGTCTGATAAATGATGGTGACCTTGGGTTGTGCTATTTTCAGATTGAACACCTGTTCAGGCTTCACCTTGCTGTTGTCGGCCATCACCGTGGTGAGATAAGGCATGTTGAGCAAGGCCTCCAGATTGGAGATATACGTGTTTTCAATGTTGATTTCCACCAAGTTAGTGAGCGTCTCAATCGGGGTCAAGTCTGTAATCTTGGTGTTCTTGATGTTGAGATATTTCAGATTATGAAGTCCATGAAGAGGGGTGAGGTCTTCGATTTTGGTGTTCTCCATGTCCAAACGCTCAAGGTTCGTGAGCCGTTCAACAGGTATCGCGTCTTGGAAGAAAGGCTCCAAGGTGAGTGATTTCATGCTGATGATGGCGTGAAGCTGTTCCGGATCCGGGTTGATGTCGCAATTGAGCTGTTTGGCGAAGACTTGTTTCCAGAAAATCTGAAGGCCGTCCCACCATTCCTGGAGAGCCCTGGTCTCGTAAATCACCACAATCTTAGGGTTGACGTCCTGAAACTCAGCGGCTTTCTGCGAGTTGATGTTGGTGTTGTCGCAATAGATTCTCGCGAGGTTTGGCATGTCTTTAAGAGGCATGATGTCGTCAACGCCGGTTTTTCTGCATTGTAACTCAGTGAGTTTTGTCAAATTTGCCACGGGACGCAAATCCGACACAAGAGTGTTGTCGATGATGAGCAGCTTCAGATTGACGAGGTTTTCTATCGGCGTGAGGTCGAAAATCTCGGTGTTGCTCATGTTGAGATACAGAATCGACTGTGGGAGGACAACGGAGTCAAGCTCAGTGATATCGGTACCCGAAATGTTGAGGTTTGTCAACGCCTCGCAAGTTTCCAGAGGCCTGATGTCCTTTACCGTTGAACCCGCCAAAGAGAGGTTTGTGAGCTTATGGTAATATCCTATGATGTCGATGTTTGTGAGGCGCAGACTGTCGGCTTTGAGCACCTTCATGTCGTTGGTGTATTTCAAGCCGGAGATGTCGGTCACATCAGTGTTGCTGATGTCCAAACTGTATATTTTGTTGAGGTTTCTGATAGGCGACAGGTCGTTGATGCCTGTGTTGGCGCAGTTCAGGTTCTGAATCTCCGAAAGCTCATAAAGCGGGTCAAGCGAGTGTATGTATTGGTTGCCCTTGATGTCGATGTCGGTGATTTGAGTGAACTCGGCCAACTTGTCGTAAAGTACAGTCATGTCGCAGGCGATGGTGCTCTCGTCAAGGTCGTCGCTGACGATGACGATGGAGTCGTTGAAGATGTGGATGATGTTTCTCATCTCGATGGTGTCATAGATGAATTGCTCTTTGCCGAAATACGATTTCCATGACGACGTCATCCTGTTCCACCATGACCTAAGTTCCTCACTCTCATTGATTTTTGTCGTGTAGATGCTTGCTATCTTGATGTCTTTCTTGAACGGGTCGATATTTATTTCGATGAAACGGTTGGAGGTGTTGTTGACGGTGTCGCCGTGAATATTGTGACCGGCGATGTTTCTTTGCAGCATCACCTTAAAATATGTGTCGCCGTTGTCGCTAATCTGCGGCGTTATCTCATTGATATAAAAGGTGAATTTCACGTCAGTAAAGAAAAAGTCGATGTCTTTCAGATACGACTGCACGTTTTTGTTGATGAGCGTGCTGCGGTTGTCGTCAAGGTCGTCTTCAATCTGCACCTGGTCGTTCTTGAATATCTTAGCGTAGCTTTCCTTGAATATTATGTCTTTTTCCTGTGCTGAAGCCTCCGGGTCTCCGATGAAGGAGAAGGTCTCCTCAAGATACCTCAACATTTCTCTTATTTGGGTTGAATAGTCTTCAATCTCGGCTTGGCTAAGATCTGATTTCTGTGCAAAAACGCCTTGGCAGATGAACAGCATGATTGCTATAAAAAATAACTTCTTCATTTTTTAGGTTGATATAGTTTTAACAATGATGATTTATCTTCTTCTCTTATGTATATCAGGTTGGAAATAAGCCATCCTGAATTATAGCCGTTTCTGTTAAACCACGACACCTCGAAATACCAATTTTTTATCTGGAAGACGTGGAATTTCACCTTATCCACGTGATCGAATTTCAGATTGCCTTGTTTCACTTCGTAGAAAAACAGGGTGAGATAGTCGGTCGTATAATCTGATGAGGCGTAGTACTCAATGATTTGCGGGTTGTTGAAAGCCTTGTAGATGTTCATGAAGTCGAGCTCATGGCTCATCGGATGAAGGAAGTGTTTCTCGCGTTCAGTCATTTCTCCTTGAGGGAACATTTTCTGAAACTCGGAGAAAAACACGTTGGTTATCACCCATTTGGAGCCAAGACCTTCTTTTTCGATGGCCATGATGAGGCTTATGTCAACGATTTTACCTTTCCATTTGAATTTCGCAGTCACTTCCGAGAACCAGTCGCCCCCAAGAAATTCAAAGTACTGTATGTGGTTTTTCGTCAGGTCTTCGATGAAATACTCACCGAGGGCGCCGTTAGTACGCGGGTTGTCGAAGTCAAACAACAAAGGCAAGGTCTCTTGTCTTTTCTTGGCACTATGGTAGTCGGGGTTGTCGGGATAAAGTTTCTTTCCGTAGCTGTCTTCCTCGTAGTTGAAGCGATGTATAAACTGTCCCATTTGCTTTGTCATGGCATACAGGACCCGTTCATCCATTTGGCTTCCGCCTATGTCGCCAAATGATTGTGCGTTGACTTTAAAAGATAGTGCCAGCATCAGCACCGGCACTATTATTTTCGCCCGCTTGCCCATCACCTAAGTGCAGATACCTTATTTAAGTGTTGTTTCTTTCACGCGCATGTCGCCGAGCAAAACGTCCCAGAATCCCACCAAACGCCCACCGATTTGTGTCTCCTTGCGGTTCACATAAACGGTGATGTCTTTCTTCGTGGTGTCCTGATACACAAGTTTTCCCTCGGCGTCATATCCTTTAAATGTCTGGAAAATGGTGATGACACCGACATACGTGCCGTCAGGTTGTCGTTGTAAATCAGAGACATACTGAATTTTATACCAGTCTATCTCAACGCGGTCATAGTTGAGGCGCATCAGTCTCTCGAGATATTGGCGCACCTTGTAATATTCCACTTTTGTCTTTGACAGAGACGACACGCCGATTTCCGAGTCGGAGGCGAAAAGCTCCACTGCGCGGTCTATGACTCTGTTTGCCTCGCTCCACGGAGTATTCTTGGCACCAATGAGCTTGATGTATTTTGACAGGTCACGCACCTTCTCAAGTGCCAGACTGTCAATGGCTTGCTTGCGTTCCGGACTGATTTCAGGCTCTTGGGCGAAAGCTTGATATCCTGCTAAGGCAAAAAATGCGAATGCAATCGAAAACAATAGCTTTTTCATATTCTTTCTTGGTTATTTCTTGATTAATTCGAGTTCAGTAATCTTATTGTTGGCGTTATATTTGATGTTGTAGATACCGACGTTTATTGTTTTCTGGTCTTTCAGATAATTGAGGTAGTTTGATGCCGTCGTCGGTTTGTCGTAGTCGCCGAAGTTGTTGAGCCGGATGAGTACCACGGCATCTGGCGCCTCAAAGAGGTTCAGCGCCTGCTTGATGATGTCGTTGGCCGATGTCATGTCTTTGGCGTTGACTATCATTGTGAAATAGTCGGTGAGGTCGGTCTTGGGTTGGCTTTGCTCCTCCAACTCGCGGAGACGCTGCTCTTCGGCGATGCGACGCTCTTCCGCCAGACGTTTCTCCTCCGCTAAACGGTCTCTCTCCGCCAAGTCATTGGCTATCTTGGCTTCTGCGCGCTCTATCATCTCCATGATTTCCGGATTTTTCGATGAGAAATCTGTCTCCTTAATCTCTTCCAGACGCGCCTGCTGCTCCTCTAAAGTCCATTCGGTCTCATCGTTGAGCAAGGCGTTCAAATCGCGCTCGGCTTGCTCCACCTTGACCTTGTACTCTTTCTTGGATAATTTTTTTGACGAATTGCAACTTGTTGAGCCACAGATGGTTATGGCGGCTACCAAGGCAATCATTAGGATGTTTTTTAGCTGTTTTAACATATCGCTGTGATTTTTCCTTAATTTATAACAGTGCAAAAATAATAAATATTTTGATACAGAGTGTTTTTATTCAATATTTTTTAGCAATTTTGAAGTCGAAATGAAGTATTATAACATCCCGATTTTTTTACCCGAACTCGCATGTCCGTTCCGATGCGTTTATTGTAACCAGTTTAGCATTACAGGAAAACAAAAACTGCCTGATATTCAAGAAGTTAAAAATACAATAGATAAATATCTTGATACTTTTAGGGAAGATGAACGGTTTGTTGAGGTGGCGTTTTTCGGCGGAAATTTCACGGGTCTGCCCGAAAAAATGCAGGATGATTTTCTGAGAATAGTGCAGCCGTACCTTGAAAAAGGCGTGATAAACGGCGTCAGATGCAGCACTCGTCCTGATTATATCGATGAGAAAAGGGTTGAAACCTTGAAGAGTTTCGGGATTCGTAACATTGAACTCGGGGCACAAACGACAAATGATGACATCTTACGTAAATGTGGACGCGGACATACATTTAAAGATATAGAAAACGCCTCTCAAATCATTGTCAATGAGGGGATTACACTCGGTTTGCAGATGATGCTCGGCCTGCCGTTCGACAGCTTTGAGGATGATATGCAGACCGCTCGTGACATCGTCGGATTAGGCGCAAAAGAGACGAGAATATATCCTTGTATCGTGGTGAAAGACACTGAGTTGGAACGACTTTATAAAAATCATGAATATCAGCCGTTGTCGTTGGATGAGGCGGTCGAACAGTCGGCGACACTGTACGAATATTTCACTGAAAACGACGTGAAAGTGCTGCGTATCGGACTTCACACCTCTGACGATTTGAACGGCGAGGCGTTTGTCGCAGGACCTTATCATAAAAATTTCGCTGAGATGGTCTTCAGTCGCGTCTGGAGTCATAAATTTGATAAAATCAAAGGCGACAAAACACTTGATTTTTTGCTTGAAGTGCCTGAAAATCAATTGAATCACGCGATAGGATATAAGGGTGAGAACAAGAAAAAACTGGAAAAACGATATAAAAAGGTCGTCATTAGAAGTGATTCGTCATTGATACGCTTCGGTCGAAATGACATGTATGTCATAGCAAGCGCCACAATGCCTGAAGAAGCGAAGAAATCGCTCTCGAAAATGGGTGAAGTTTTGTGGCTCGAACCTTCCGACAAGGCTTATCCTTCCATATCTTCACACCCCGATATTTTCATTTTTTGCCATAACGAAAGACAATGTGAATCAATAGTTTGCGCGGAAAATGTCCATATTGATTTCCCTGAAAACATTGATGTGGAAAAAGGCGAGAAACCTGTTGGTAAAAAATATCCCGAGACCTGTCATTATAATGCTGTCGGAGTTGGTAATATATTGATACATAATGCGTTATATACTGATTTTGCAATAAAAAACCTATATGGAAGAATATCAACAAAATCCGTGCAAATCAATGTGAATCAAGGATATACACGATGCAATTTGTTGGCGTTGAATGAGAGCAATTACATCACCTCTGATTTGGGCATCAAAAAAGTGCTGGAATGGTATAAGTTCAATGTCTTTTACGTTGACCCGCGTCAGATTGCGCTTCCCGGACAAAAATACGGCTTCTTCCCGGGCTGTTGCGGCTTGGTTGACGACAATCTCGTGGTGTGTGGTTCGGTCAGCCGATTGAAAGAATGTAAGGAATTACGCAAGTTTGTACGTCGTAATGGTATGAAAATAATCGAGTTATATAATGGCGACTTGATTGATGTCGGAAGCATTTTCTTTGTGCAATCCAAGGAATAATTTCTTATTTTTGCAAAAAATTCGTCTTGAAAAAAATAGAGCTTCTGTCACCGGCAAAAAACCTCGAAGTGGGTATCGCAGCCATCAACCATGGTGCTGATGCGGTGTATATAGGCGGTCCGGGCTTCGGCGCGCGCGAGAAAGCGGGCAACAGCATCGGCGACATCGCTAAACTGTGCGACCATGCCGCCACTTACGATGCCAAAGTCTATGTGACGCTTAATACCTTGTTGTTTGACAACGAGTTAGAACAAGCGCGCAAAATCGCTTGGGACTGCTACAATGCAGGTGTCGATGCCCTCATAGTGCAGGATATGGCACTTCTGATGATGGATATGCCACCGATTGCGCTGCATGCCTCCACACAATGCCATAACGCAACACCGGAGAAAGTGAAGTTTCTCGAAGACGTCGGATTTCAACAAGTTGTACTTGCAAGAGAACTGAGTATCAATGAGATAAAGGAAATTAGAGCGAAAACCACTGTGCCATTGGAGTTCTTCGTGCATGGTGCCTTGTGCGTGAGCTACAGCGGACAGTGCTATCTGAGCCATGTCATCGGACATCGTTCCGCTAACAGGGGTGCCTGCGCACAGCCTTGCCGACTGAAATGGAATCTTGAGGATGAAGAGGGTAACACGTTGATAGCCAACCGTCATCTGCTGTCGTTGCGCGACATGAACAACTCAAAAAACATTGCGGAACTGATTGATGCCGGAATCACTTCGTTTAAAATCGAGGGACGCCTCAAAGACGCTGATTATGTGAAGAATACGACGGCGTTTTATCGTCAGGCTCTTGACAAAATCATCGAGCGTCGCCATGATTTGGAGCGTGCCTCTCGAGGTGTCTCAACACCTTCATTCGTTCCTAACCTCGAGAAATCGTTTTCGCGCGGATTTACTGACTATTTCATTTATGGAAGACAAAAAAACATTGATGCTCCGTTCACCCCAAAATCAATGGGAGAATATATCGGCGAGATCATCAAAATAAATGGTAAACGTGTGACTGTCAACTTGTTAGATGGAATCGCCCTTCACAACGGTGACGGCCTCTGTTTTCTGGATGAAAACAAAGAACTGCAAGGATTTAATGTGAATGGGATGGAAGGTAACGTGATTTTGGCTTCATCACCTGTGTCGTCATTTCGACTGGAGCGCAACGAAGCGAAACGGAATGGGGAAATTCTCCAACAACGCAAGCTTTCGAGTAAAAAGGATTTCTCGACTTCACTCCGTTCCGCTCGAAATGACAAATTATATCGCAATCTTGACATTGTCTGGCAGAAATCCGTTGAAAACTCCAACGGCAGCCGAAAAATTGCAATCAAATTGCAAGCAACAGATGCCCTTGACGGTCTGCAACTATCAGCAATTGTTGGCGGTGACGTTTATGCAAGTGTTGAGATAAAATGCCCCAAAGACATCGCGAAAAATCCCGAGAAAGCGCTCGAAAACATCCGCACAAAGCTGTCGCAATGGGGTGACACAAAATTTTCTGTTGAATCGGTTGACATTGGTTTTCAACAGATTTATTTCATCCCGAATTCCGTTTTGGGAGAATTGAAACGCCAGTTGGTGACGAAATTGGAGAAATCGTTGATTGAACAGCATGTAGAGACGCGACGTGCCAAGTCCGAACGGCAAACCATATCACAATCAAATTGTCCCGACACATCATTGTCGTTTTCTGCCAACGTCACCAATTCATTGTCTCGTCAATTCTATGAAAATCATGGTGTTACGCATATTGAAGACGGTCTGGAAAAAACCATGCCATTTAGTGAAATAGTGGTGATGACAACGAAACATTGCATCCGATATTCCAACGGATTGTGCGCCAAAGAAATCGGAAAACCTGCCACACCTTTATATATTAGCAACGAACACGGCCGTTTTCGTCTTGATTTTGATTGTAAAAATTGTTGCATGAAGGTAGTCAATATTTAAAAAATTTGTAAATTTGCAATTTTATAGAAAATAAAAACAAACTATGTTTAGAACTCATACATGTGGTGAACTTCGCATGGCCAATGTTGGTCAGGAAGTTACTTTGAGCGGCTGGGTGCAGCGTGTTCGTGACAAGGGTGCCCTGCTGTGGATTGATTTGCGTGACAGATATGGCATCACGCAACTGTTTATGCAAGAAGGAGTTAGCTCGGCTGAGACGATGAAGACAGCCCGTGAAATCGGACGAGAGTTTGTCATCCAGGCTAAAGGCGTCGTGGTGGAACGCGAGTCGAAAAACCCCAAGAACCCGACAGGCGACATCGAGCTGAAAGTTGAAAGCCTAAAGGTGTTGACTGCCTCCAAGGTGCCTCCATTCACCATCGAAGACGTCAGCGACGGCGGCGACGACATCCGCATGAAATACCGCTACCTCGACTTACGCCGTAACCCTATCAAGAACAATATCATTCTGCGTCATAAAATGGCACAGGAGGTGCGTAAGTATTTGTCGGACAACGGCTTTCTTGAGATTGAGACACCTTGTCTGATTAAATCGACACCTGAAGGCGCCCGTGACTTCGTGGTGCCGTCGCGCATGAACCCGGGCGAGTTCTACGCCCTGCCACAGTCGCCACAGCAGTTCAAGCAGCTCCTCATGGTGGCCGGCTTCGACCGCTATTTCCAGATTGTGCGATGCTTCCGCGACGAAGACCTCCGCGCTGACCGTCAGCCTGAGTTCACACAGATCGACTGCGAGATGTCGTTTGTGGAGCAGGAAGATGTAATCAACATGTTCGAGGGCTTGGCAAAACACCTGTTCAAGACCATCAAAGGCATCGAGTTCGGCGATTTCCCGAGAATAACCTGGCACGACGCAATGAAATATTACGGCAGCGACAAGCCCGACATCCGCTTCGGGATGAAGTTTGTGGAACTCAACGATGTGGCGAAAGGTCATGGCTTCTCGGTGTTCGACGAGGCCGAGCTGGTGGTAGCCATCAACGCTGAAGGCTGCGCCAACTACACCCGCAAGCAGACCGACGCACTCACGGACTTCGTGAAACGTCCGCAGGTGGGTGCCAAAGGCCTTGTCTATGTGAAATACAACGAAGACGGCACTATCAAGTCGTCGGTTGACAAGTTCTACACTCCTGAGGTTTTGAAGACATGGCTCGACAGATGTAACGCCAAACCTGGCGATATGCTGTTGATACTCAGTGGTAAAGCCATGCCGACGAGAGTTCAGATGAACGCATTGCGTCTCGAGATGGGCAACCAGCTCGGCTTGCGTGACCCTAAGGTGTATAAGCCATTGTGGGTCATCGACTTCCCGCTTTTGGAGTGGGATGAGGAAACACAACGTTTTTATGCTATGCATCACCCATTCACGGCACCGAAGCCTGAAGATGAGTATCTTCTCGACCAGCCGGAGAAATGGGGTGAGGTCCGTGCCAACGCTTACGATATCGTGCTTAACGGCACAGAGGTCGGCGGCGGCTCGGTGCGTATCCACGACAAGAACCTGCAGAAGAAGATGTTCCATACCCTCGGCTTCACCGACGAGAAGGCTCAGGAGCAGTTCGGCTTCCTGATGAACGCCTTCGAATACGGAGCACCGCCACACGCCGGTCTCGCCTTCGGCTTCGACCGTCTCTGCTCGCTCTTCGGCGGTCAGGACTCAATCCGCGACTTCATCGCATTCCCAAAGAATAACCAGGGACGCGATGTCATGGCGGAATCACCCTCGCCGATTGCACAGGAGCAGTTGGATGAGTTGCAGATTAAACTTGATTTAAAGATTTAAAATTTAAGATTTAAAATTGGCTAGTTATAAAAGATTTGAGGATTTACCAATTTGGCAGAAAGCTCGTTCTTTTTCAAAGAAAATTTTTGAAATTACTTTGGAGGACAAGTTTTCTAAAGAATTTAGATTATGTTCTCAAATTAGAGCGGCTTCTGGTTCAATAATGGATAATATTGCTGAGGGCTTTGAAAGAAATGGAAATGGTGAATTTAAACAATTTTTATATATAGCCAAAGGTTCTTGTGGAGAAACAAGAAGTCAAATATATAGAGCTTTTGATTATGGTTTTATATCTGAAAAACAGTTTGAAGAAGTGAAATCATTGTCAGAAGAAATATCCAAATCAATAAATAGTTTTATAGATTATTTGAGTAATACAGAAATAAAAGGCACGAAATTTAAATAATTTTGAATTTTGAATTTTGAATTAGAATTATGAAACGACTTTTAATAACAACCGGTGGCGGCGACTGCCCTGGACTGAATGCGGTGATTCGCGCCATAGTGAAACGCGCGGCGCAGGAGAAGGACTGGGAGGTGCTCGGCAGCATCCAGGCTTTCAACGGAATCCTCTGGGAACCACAGGAGATAGTGCGCCTCACACCTGAGGTGGTGCGCGGAATACATTTCCGTGGCGGAACAATAATAGAGACGACAAACAAAGGCGGCCCGTTCACATGGCCCGTCAAGAAAAACGACGGCACATGGGAAATCGTGGACCGCTCCGATGAGATGATTCGCCGACTCGAATACATGGGCGTGGATTGCGTCATCAACATCGGCGGCGACGGCTCACAGCGTATCTCACAGAAGCTGTACGAGAAGGGCTTGAACATCATCGGTGTGCCTAAGACCATCGACAACGACCTCTCGATGACTGACTGCACATTCGGCTTCCAGACCGCAGTGCAGATTGCCACCGAAGCCGTTGATAAGTTAGTCACCACCGCGGCGTCGCATAATAGAGTGTTCGTACTTGAAGTCATGGGTCGCGACGCCGGCTGGATCGCGCTTAATGCAGCAATAGCTGGCGGTGCCGAGGTGTGCCTGCTGCCTGAGTTCCCATACGATGTCAATATCGTGAAGGCTCGTCTTGAAGAGCGTTTCCACAACGACAGAGGCCATGCCATCGTGGTCATCAGCGAGGGAGCGAAGCCTAAAGACGGCACACAGATTTTCACCAAGAGCAACGAGCCGGGCTACGAGAACGTGAAGCTCGGTGGCATCGGGGTGAAGTTCATCGAACAGATGAAAGCTGCTGGCTTTGAACACGATATGCGTGAGACGACACTCGGTCACCTGCAGCGCGGAGGCGTGCCTATCGCCTACGACAGAGTGCTGGCGGCACAGTTCGGCGTGAAGGCGTTTGAGATGGTGCTTAACAAGGAATACGGTCACATGGTGGCTTATCGTCATCCGAATGTGATAAGTGTGCCAATAAAAGACGCTGTGGCGAAGATGAACTTCGTGGAGCCTGACAGCGACCTCATCCGCACAGCAAAAGGACTGAACATCTCTTTGGGAATCTAAAGGATATTCATCCGATTGGCGTCTTGCTTCAAAAACACGAACAACATTATAGAGAACATCAAGAGGCTTGAGCCTCCGTAACTTAGGAATGGCAACGGGATGCCGATGACAGGCACTAATCCTATTGTCATTCCTATATTTATTGCAAAATGGAAGAAAAAGATACAGGCGATGCCGTAACCATAAATCCTGCTGAATGGTGAACGTTGTCGTTCTGATAAGTGTATGATTCTCAATACTAAAGAAAGATATAGGATAACCAGCAGGCAACTCCCTACAAAGCCTGTCTCCTCGCCTATGGTGCAGAAAATGAAGTCGGTGTGTTGCTCGGGAACGAAATTGTATTTCGTCATGGTGCCGTTGAGGTAGCCTTTACCGGAGAAACCTCCTGAACCTATGGCAATCATTGACTGATTCAGATTGTATCCAACACCTTTGGTGTCGTACTCTTGCCCCAAAATGATATTGATTCGGGTCTGCTGATGGGGCTTTAACACGTGATGGAACGCAAAATCTACGGAGAAGACAAAAGCACTTGAGACGATGAGAATGACCGTCAGCAGCCAGATGTTTTTCTTCGTGCGGTCAATCAAAAGAAGGAAAAACGCATAAAGAACGACAAGTCCAATCATTATGTACCACTTTGACACACAAAGAGATAGTACAAAAAGCGTGGCTGCCGCCAATCCTATGAGAAGGATTTTTCCGCCCATGCCTTCGCGATAAAGCACCAACAAAAAGATGATGAACACTGACGCGGAACCGGCATCGCCTTGTGCCAAAATGAGCAACATGGGTATTAAAACGATGCCGTAAGCGACGAGTCTCGTTTTTAGTTTCGACGGGTCAGTGTCGATTTTTCCAAGATAATGCGCCAATGCCAATGCCGTGCCGAACTTGGCAAATTCTGAAGGTTGAAAAGAGATGGGACCGATTTGAATCCATGAGGTGGAACCGGATATTTTAGTGCCTACAAACAATACCAACAGCAGACAAATCAGCGAAAGACCGTATATCACGTATGCAAAAGCGTTGAAAAACTTGGCGTCGATTAGTAATATCACGAAGCCTACCAAGAGGCTGACACCTATGAAAACTAATTGTTTGCCATAGTTTTGCGACACGTCCCAGATATGCGGGTGCGCTTCGTTGAAAGCCGCCGCGTAGATGCTGAGAAGCCCTATCGTCACAAGAGCTAAGTATATGATTAACAGCCAGATGTCAATTTTTCCTATAATTTTGTTGCTTCTCATTCTTCGGTAACGTTAAATGTTAGTACTCTTTGTTCAAGATAAGGGCGTGATATCTGTCCTTTGATGTATTTTTCTATCATCAGGGAGGCGATTGGTGCCGCCCAGGTGGAGCCGAATCCTGCGTTTTCGACCACTACAGCGATGGCTATCTGAGGGTTATCAACCGGTGCGAACGCCATGAAAATGGAGTGGTCGAGACCATGAGGGTTCTCGGCGGTGCCGGTCTTGCCTCCCACAGTGATGCCCGGAATCTTCGACATTCTCGCAGTCCCATGTTGGCCTTCAAAAACATTTTGCATGCCTTTTTTCACCGATTTGAAATGCCCTTGCCTGATGTTGATGACGTGTTTGGTAATGAACGACGAGTCGATAGGGATGTCTTGTGACAGGCTGTCGCCTTGTTCGCCAAAGTTCTTAATGTAATGAGGCTCATAGTAATAGCCTTCGTTGCCAATGGCAGCGGCTACATTGGCGAGCTGTAAAGGCGTGACTAAAATCTCGCCTTGCCCTATGCTGAGCGAGCGTATCGTCAGGGCATTCCAAACATTGTTGTACATCCTGTCATAAAAATCAATTTTGGGTATGTTGCCCGACACGGTGAACGGGATGTCTGACTTGAAGGCTCTCCCGAGACCGAAGCTTGTGACATTGTCGTACCAGAACTTATATGCTTCTCTTTGGTTTTCAAAGCGTTTGGCTTCAATCATATTTTGAAAAGCCTGCCAGAAATACGGATTACACGAGTTCTCTATGGCATCAATAAGCTTTACCGGAGAATAGTGGTTGTGCGTGCATTTGATGGGGGTGCTCTCCGGCCCGTTGCATGGATATGCTGTGTTGGCTGTAATGACACCACTTTGTAATGACACCAACCCATTGACCATCTTAAAGGTGGAACCGGGTGGATATACACCACTTATAGCTCTGTTAATCAATGGTTTGTCGGGGTCGTTGAGCAAGTTGGAGTAGTTGATTCCGCGTTTGCGCCCTACAAGTTGGTTGGGATTGTATGTCGGACTCGTCACCATTGCGAGAATCTGTCCTGTTGAAGGCTCGATGGCGACGATGGAACCTGTTTTGCCGTCCATCAGAAATTCACCGTATGCCTGAAGCTCGGCATCAAGACCGAGCGTGATGTCGGAGCCTGACTCCGGCAAGGTGTCATAAAGACCGTCCATATAACGTTCTTTCTCACGGTTGTGCACGTCAACGACGGTGATTTTTATGCCTTTCTTGCCACGTAGCTCCTTCTCATAATATTTCTCAATGCCTGATTTTCCTATGTAATCGCCGAGTGTATAGTAGCTGTCGTGGTCCATTTCGGGCTTTGTCACCTCGCCGATGCTTCCCAAAGTGTGCGCCGCAATGCTTAACGGATACTGACGAATCATACGGGTCTGAAAATAAAACCCCGGAAAACGGTACAAGGTCTCGGCAATGCGCCCATAGTCCTCCTTTGAGATCTGCGAAAGAAAAATCGACGGAGTGATTCTCGAATACCGAGAGGCTTTGTTTAAGTAATTGTTGAATATTGAATCGTTGATATTCAATAACTTACATAAAGAAAGGGTGTCAATGTCCTTAACTTGAGAGGGAACAACCATCAAGTCGTAAACGGCATCATTGTAAACCAATAGCTTGCCATTGCGGTCAAAAATCTTACCCCTTGAAGGATACTGCGTTATATATCGGAGCGTGTTGTTTTCGTAAGAAAGCTTGTAAGAATCGTCCACAATCTGGATGATAAACAGTTTTATCAGCAAAATTATTGCTACCAATATGAATATCGAACCGACGACAAATTTGCGCTGCGAGTAGTTTATCTTATTCTTAATCATATTGTTACATAATTTTTAGTGATGAATGTTGCAGCTACAAAAATATTAAAAGTTTGATAAAGTTTTGTTATTTTTTAGAAAAAAATTGTAATTTCGCAAAATGAAAATTATCTTGTTTGTGTTTTAACTGAAAAAATCATGAAAACAAAGGTCAAATTATTTATTGCGTTGATACTCATGGTTGTCGTGACTATGTCATGTGGAAAAAAACAGGAAACGCTCGTCGTTTCAAGAGATTTTAAGTCGGAACAATGGGGCCGTTTTGATTTTATTGAGGCCGATTATGCCGTGATTAAAGCCCCTATGACGGCTGATGTGGTGTTGGATATTGTGGTTTCCGATGTGTATCCAAATATATATCCATCTTCTGAAGATGGCGGCAAATTTTCTATCTCATTGTGTATCAATGCTCCTGACGGTGGACGCCGTTCCAGGGAATATAATTTCAGGCTTAAGGACAGCGATGGTCGTTTCAAATCTGAAAAAATTGACGGATATTATCATTACAGCCTGCCTCTAATCAATGAAATGAATTTTTATGAAGCCGGAAACTATCATTTTAAAATAGAAAACAAGTATTCAAAAGACCCTCTTTGTGGCATTAAGTCATTGACAATCAATTGTTTAAAAAGCCAAAAATAGCAAAAAATCATTGTAATATGGCTTTCAATACACTGATGGAATTCATGTCATTGAACCCGCTCACATGTAATTTGTAATAAGTGACGACCGCCTCAAGAAGCCGCCGGCGTTCATCGTTGGTGAGTCGGAATGACAACTTGTCGAAAAAATCAGAGCGGCATAATTCATAAAATGCCGTACATAATTGATTTTCAATATAATATATGCAGCCAACATTATCGTGACGGAAACGGCTCTCCTCCAAGTCGAAGACAAAACCGGGTTGATAATTGTTGATATTGGGTGAAAACCCCAAATAATCGGTCATCTTCAAGGTGAATCTCAGCGGGAAATCAGCGCAGTGTCCGCTCATCTCGTCGAGATATGTCAACGCATGATGCACAAAATCAAAGAGTTCGAGGTCGGTCTCGGCTTCCTGGATTGTTTTTGACAATAATTCGCAAACGAACAACACGACAGTGTTTTTGACAATATTAATAGGAATGTCCCGATAAGCGTGTTCGATGCCGGCTTCTTTCAGATAGCCAAGTTCGCCGCGTGAATCGGCGCGCACCACGTTGAGAAGCGTAAGAGGCTGGAAAAGGGCGGCACGGATTTTGGCGTTTTTGTTGTAGGCTCCTTTTACCATGAAGGACTGTAGCCCGTTCTGCTCGGTTAAAAGCTTGACAATCAGGCTGTTATCTCCATATTTTATGGCTTTCAGAACTATTGCGCGTGTCTTGTCGGGGCTGTCCATATTACTTCATGATGAGGACTTTGGTGGCGAAGGTCTCTTGACCGGTTTCGTCGCTGACGAAGATGAGGTAAATACCCGGTTGCACTTTGCTTCCGTTGATGTCGGTGCAGTCCCAGACGGCTTGTCCGCCTTGTGCGCGCAGATGTGTCACGAAAGCGCCGTTAGTGGTGGTTATCTTCACTAAAGCGTTGGCAACCAATCCTTTGATGCCGACGATGCCGCTATGTTCCGGTCTCACAGGGTTGGGATAAACGATGACATCGGAGTTTTTCTCGTTGCCTTTAGTGGCGGTGCCTTTGTAAGAGACGATGCCTTTGTCGGTGGCAAAATACACAATGCCGTTGTCGTCTATCGCGATGTCGGTCACATTGTTGGAAAACAGAGGGCTGTTCTCCATAGTGAAGTGATTGTATGTCGTCTGTCCGTCGTTGGAGGTGTGTATGGCTCCGTTGTTGGTGCCGAACCACAGGTTGTTGGCGCCATCGACAGCTATTGAAAGCACGGAGAGTCCCGAAAGGAGGTAGTCAGCCTGTCCGGAGCCGTCGTTGCGGGGGATGAGGATGCGGTAGCAGGCATAAGAGCTGTTGTTGATAATCTTTTTCGAGTCATAGAAAAGTGCCACGCCGTCCGTTGTACCCACCCACACAGTGCCGTTGTTGTCGGTGACGAAGCAGTTGGCGTCGCCAGGTAGCGCGCCGTGGCTCTCAGAGTTGTTGACGGTCTTGTAGATACCGTCGTTAAACACCGTGATTTCGCCGCCACGTGTGTAAATCCACTTGATGTCGTTGTCGTCAACCATAATGGCGCCGATGTCGTTGTTGCCGATATTATACGACTGCCAGGTGCCGTCGGTCCTCCACACCGAGAGCATCTTGTCGGTGCCTGAGTTGGCAAGCCACATATTGTTGTTGCTGTCAAAATCGAAGCCGGTGACGTAGGTGTAGTTTATCATGAGATGTTGTCCGAGACTGCTGTTGTAATTGCTGTAGATGTTTTTCAACTCGCCGTTTTCATACACCATGAGACCTTTGTCAAAAGTGGCGGCATAGACGATGTCGCTGTTTCTCGGGTCGGGTTTGACGCACACTATGTCGGAGATGGAGTCGGGTACCATGCCGTTTTTTTTGTTGAAATATTCCCAAGAGTCATCCGAGAAATGGAAGAAACCTTCACGGTTATACAGCTTCGCCCAGGTGCTTCGATAGCCTCCGGAAGCCACCCAGATGTCGTTGCCTGATGCGTTGATACTGAACACATTGGATGAATATGGCCCGTTGAAACTTATTTCTTCGTAGTCATCTTCAGAATTGATTCTCACCAACGACAGCGTCTGGGAACCTGTCCAGTAACAGTTTCTTTTTTTGTCGAAAGTCGTCGAAACAGGCTCAAGGTCATTGATGGAGAAAATCAAGGTCTTATCTTTGTCATAAACATTGATTTTTCTGTTTGTTTGCGTTAAAATCAACTTTTCGTCACAAACCCTAATGTCGCTGACGAGAACCTGGGAGCCATTAAAGAAATAACTCCATGAAATAGTATCGGCGAGGGCGTATATCTCATCCGTATTATGTTGATTATCAGAGTATATTGCCACAATATTATTATCAAAAAGCTCGACATGTGAGAAATTCTCATCGAAATGCGGCAGATGATGCTTGTAAAGCTTCCATTGTGAGAAATCCGCTAAATGCGCATTGTCGGCGTCGGCAAAATAAATACCTTGTTCGGTGGCGGCGTAAAAAACACCGTTGTTTAATGCTAAATCATTGACACTTATATAGTTGTTGTTTGATTGAAAAAAATACGTGTCGTAAACCTCATTACGGTCCAAATCGATGACAACGATGCCGAATCCGCAGCAGACATACGCCAAATTGCCATTGAAGAACACGTCGTTGATGATTTTGTTGCCGAGAATATATTTGTTGTAAATGTCCGGAATGTTTGTCACATCTCCTTGATTATCAATAATATCGATGTTAGTATTGGTGTATCCGACAAACAAGACATCTTTTGGCTCGCAATATTTTATTATGCTTATGCCCATGTCTGAAAGACCGTTCACTTTCGATAAGTGATTGATACTGTTATCGTTAGTGTTGTAATAGAAGATGTCGTAAGGGGTGGCGGCGAACACATTGTCGCGCATGACATCCACGCTGATGACTTTCATACCCGGTGTGTGGGCTGTCCATTCGCCGATTTTCTGGGCATTAGTGATGAGTGCTGATGACAATATGGTTAAAAAAAGCAATATTTTTTTCATAAACGAGATATTTTCTTTTGAAAAACGCATCAAAGTCAAGAATATTATAAAAAAAGTACCCCGGCTGGGAATCGAACCCAAATCTCAGGTTTAGGAAACCTCCGTTCTATCCATTGAACTACCAGGGCATTTTCTGGGTGCAAAAATACGAATTTTTTAAATTAATTGCACATTATATTTGTGAATTGTTTAATTTTGCATGATTTTTCAAACTGAATTTGAAATTATGATTCAAGTCTTTAACTATATCGCTGATATTCAATCATTTTTGAATGCAAAACGCGATTCAGGCTATTCTGTAGGTCTCGTTCCGACCATGGGGGCGTTGCATGAAGGTCATCTTTCGCTGATTCGTCGCGCGAAACGGGAAAACGACATCGTGGTGGCAAGCGTGTTCGTCAATCCGGTGCAGTTCAACAACCCTGTCGATTTGGAGAAATATCCGCGCACGCCGGAGAGAGACATAAGTTTATTGGAGAGCGCAGGCTGCGACGCGGTGTTCATGCCCTCAGTGGAGGAGATGTATCCCACCCAAGTGACCGACCATTACGATTTCGGCTCCATCGAGCATGTGATGGAAGGCGCTTGCCGTCCGGGTCATTTCAACGGCGTGGCTATCGTGGTGCGCAAACTATTCGAGATTGTGGAGCCCGACAGAGCTTACTTCGGTGAGAAAGACTTCCAGCAGCAGGCCATCATCCGTAAATTAGTGAGCGATTACAATATCAATCTCGAAATAGTGCCGTGCGACATCGTCCGCGAGAACGACGGACTGGCAATGAGCTCGCGCAATATGCGCCTTAACGCCGAGGAACGCGCCATAGCTCCTATGATTTACAAGGTGTTACATGAGACAACAGCCAATTTCGAGACGATGAGCCCGGCGGAGATGAAAGCCATAGTGCTGAAAAAATACTCCGAGATAAAACAATTTGACGTTGAATACGTTGAGATAGCAGACGAGACGACTCTGCAGACCGTCACCGACTGGAAAGACAGCGAACATGCACGTATTTTCGTGGCATTGCAGCTCGGACCGGTCCGTCTGATTGATAATTTGAGAATCTATTAAGATGAATATTGAAGTTCTGAAATCGAAAATACATCGTGCCACTGTCACGCAAGCCGACCTCGACTATATCGGCAGCATCACCATCGACGAAGACTTGATGGATGCTGTCAATATCATTGAAAATGAGAAGGTTGACATCTATGACGTCAGCAACGGCCACCGCCTGCATACTTATGTCATCAAGGGCAAACGCGGCAGCGGCGTCATAGGCATCAATGGGGCGGCGGCGCATCTCGTGAAGAAAGGCGACATCGTGATTATCGCATCTTATGCCTCGATGGATTTCGAAGAGGCGAAAAAATTCAAGCCGTTGATAATATTTCCGGACAAAAACAACAAAATTTGAACAAAAAAACATCCAAAACACTGTGGTATGTGGTCTTCCTCGTCTTGGGAGCGGCTCTGTTATGGTTCAGTTTCCGTAACATCGACCTCTCACAGCTTTGGACTGACATCAAAGAGGCGAAATATTCGTGGATGCTGTTGAGCCTCGCATGTCTCGCTATCTCATTGTATTTCAGGGCTTTACGATGGAATGTCCAGATTGAGGCACTCGGATACGACACAAGGGCTTCGTCAACGTATGGTGCCGTTCTGATAGCATATCTCGCCAACTGCATCTTCCCGCGTCTCGGCGAAGTGGTGCGCTGCAGCGTGCTGAAACGTAAGGAAAACATCCCCTTCGACAAGACATTAGGCTCGGTGGTGTCTGAACGCATCATCGACTTGATAGTGCTGTTCGGACTGGCGTTTCTGGTCATCGTTTTCCAGTGGAAGCTTCTCGGAAGCCTTATCACCTCTTGGATGGTGCCTCTTTTTAACACATTGAAAGACAATGTATTACTTGGGACAGTCGCAATACTTTCGGTCGTTGCGATTGTTTATTTCATCATCAGGGTTTGTAAGAAAAACAAGAAACTGTCATCTTTGTGGCGTGGCTTCGTTGACGGGATAAAATCAGTTGTAACGATGAAGAAAAAATGGCGTTTTATCCTTTATACAATGGGTGTTTGGGGTTTTTACGTCATTATGACATGGCTGCCGTTTTACATGCTTAGTGAGACGAGTCATCTTGGTTTGGTTGAGGCCGTCACCTTGCTTGGCATCGCCACCATAGGTGTGGTTGCGCCTGTCCCGGGTGGCATCGGGACGTATCACTTCATCGCCATCACGCTGCTGAGCGGTTTTTACGGCATCTCGGAGCAGGCGGCTGGGTCGTTTGCCGCCATAAACCACGGCTCTCAGATGATATTTTATCTCATCACTGGAATTATTGCCTACGTGGTGATGTTTTTTATTGACAAGAGAAAACCTGTAAACAAATAAAAAAAGCCTGGCGGTGAGCCGGGCTTTAATATGTCCATTAGCTTTTAGTTTTCCGTAAGGTAAGTGTAATCGTAACGATAAGTATATGTGTCTCTGTACATTGTGCCGTCGTAATATGTTCCGGTATAAACATATGAGTAAGACTCTTGCATTGGATAATTATCGTAATAATTGTAAGAATAGTTTTCCGTGTCCCCGTTAGAATCGTAGCAATAAGTCACATTATTTTGTGATAGTTTGGTGATTCCTGCGTTCCAAATTACTTCGGCAGTCAACACATTACCTCCGTAATATGGATTTTGCTTGCTGTCGTAGCTGTATGTTCCTGCGTATTCTTCTTCATCCGACCGAACTACTCTTATTTGTGTGATGTTGTTGCCGGTCCATGTAAGCGTCATATATGGCAAGCCGTCTTTTTGCAGGGAAGTGCCACTGTTCTCCGCATAATGGAAGTTTTTCAAGAACGACTTCCGACGGTCTGATATTTTGGCCTTTGTATCATCTAATAAATAAATGCAATTGATTCTAATAATCTTGTTGCCGGAATACGATAACTCCCATGCTTCATAAAGAATCGCATCCACATAAATCTCAAACTTGCTTATTTTAGAACCGCTGTACGTGAATTTAATATAATCAGAATAATCAGAACTGGAGTAAGTTATTTTAGAAACATTGCCTCCAGAGTCATAAGTGAATACATCACTACCGTAAATTTCAGACTCATGATAATAGTCTATGGATGTGATTTTGTCGCCGTTCCAGTTCCAAGCTTCGTCTAACTCGCTATCGTATGAATAGGAATAGGTCTGTGACCATGTTTGTCCATAATCGGTTGATTCCTCTTCAATATTGGAATAAGCTTCGTAGATTTCGCTTATTTTCTTGCCAACGGTTGTGTTTCCGCCACCTCCACCGTTTGAGGATGAATTTGAGTCTTTTGAGCATGAAACCAATATAGCCATGCATAATGCTAATACTGGAAAACAAATCTTTCTCATAAGAGCGTGTTTTAGTTAATGAAAAATTATTAATTCACGGTGCAAATATACTCTTTTTTTTAAATAATTTTTATTTTTGCAAAAAATTTTCAAAAAAAAGATGAACTACTTTGATAAGATTTCAAATAAAATCCTCGGTGGTTATAATCTTGCCGAGTGGCTTGATGAGTGCCGCAAGAGTGGCAAGAGAATCGTTTTCACCAACGGCTGCTTCGACATTTTGCATCGCGGCCATGTGGAATATCTCGCGAAGGCGGCGTCTTTCGGCGACGTGATGCTCGTGGGCTTGAACACTGACGCCTCGGTAAAACGTCTGAAAGGACCGTCGCGTCCCGTGAACGATGAATATGCCCGCGCCTTTGTGCTGGCAGGCCTCGAGTTTGTGAGTGCAGTGGTGCTTTTCGACGACGACACGCCGTATGACTTGATAAAAACAGTTCAGCCTGATGTCTTGGTCAAAGGCAGCGACTACAAGCCTGAAGACATCGTCGGCTACGACATCGTGACTGCCAAAGGCGGCAAGGTCGTCACCGTCGATTTAGTGGAGGGATATTCGACCACGGGAACCATTGAAAAGTTAATCAGTTAATCAGTTAATCAGTTAGTCAGTTAAACTGAACAACTGAACAACTGAATAACTGAACAACTGACTAACTGACTTGTAAAACCAATCCTTTCAGATAAGCTCCTTCAGGGTGATAAATGTTAATCGGGTGGTCTTCGGGCTGCGACAGCTGATACAAAATCCTCGTCTTTCTGCCTGTTTCGATGGCGGCAGCCATCACGATGCTCTGGAACTGAGCTTTATCGACGGCTTGCGAGCAGCTGAAAGTGAACAGCAACCCGCCTGGTTTTATCTTCTTTATGGCCTCTTTATTGATGAATTTGTAACCCTGCAGTCCGCGGTGCAGCGATTTGTGGTTTTTTGCGAACGCCGGCGGGTCGAGGATTATCATATCGAATTGATTCTCAGGCATGTTTTGAAGATAAATCTTGGCATCTTCCACTATGTTGGGGTTCATTTCCGTAGAGAAACTGTTCAGTTCGATGTTTTTGGCACATTGTTCGATGGCTTTCTTTGAGCTATCTACCGAAACCACTTGTTTTGCGTCACCTTGCAGCGCGGTGACGGAGAAGCCTCCGGTGTAGCAGAAAGTGTTCAAGACGACGCGGTCTTTGGCGAGACGGCGCACTAAATCACGATTGTTACGCTGGTCGAGGAAGAAACCTGTTTTCTGTCCTTCCTCCCAGTCAATCAAGAACTTAGAGTCGTTTTCAAGCACGAAGTCATCGCTTTTTCCACCGAGGAGATAACCGTCGTCAACGGCGTCTTTGCCCATGCGTTGCATTGCCTCGGAGCTTTTGTTGTAGATAGCCTCGATTTTCAGTTCGGGAATAGCTTCAAGGGCGAGTGCTATAGACTTGATATTCAGTGCCATGCCTTCTGTCTGCGCCTGTATCACGGCTGTTTTTCCATAAATGTCGATAATCAGGCCGGGGAGGTTGTCACCTTCGGAATGCACAAGTCGAAAGCAGTTAGTATGTTGATTATCAATAAATCCGAGAGCCTTGCGAGTCTCGAAGGCGGCATTCAGCCGCTGCTGCCAGAACATCGCCCCGATTTTGGTGTTCTCGAACGACAAGAGTTTCACCGCGATGTTGCCGGCCTCGCAGAAACCGGTGCCGATGACTTCATCGTGGGAGTTTGTAACTGTCACAATATCACCGGCTTGCAGATTGGGGGCAGCTGATGCTATGGCACCTGAGAAAATCCAGGGATGAAAACGCTTCACGGCATCGTCTTTGCCTTCACGAAGTTTGATAACAGGATATAATGGATTCATTTTCAATTAGTTTTCTATTTTCCAAGGCTCGTCGAGGTCGATGTCCCAGTTGGCGCGCACCTCAAGCGTTCCATTGTAAAACACTATTTTCTCGGGTTGCAGCTTTTGGGAGAAATTGCCGGGGCTCCACACGCCGTTAGCGTCAAGGTCGAGTGTGGCCTTGAGCTTGTATTTGCCGGGGTCGAGATACTCAAAAGCGAGCTCTTGAGTTTGTGTAATAATCTGTTTGTCAATGGCTTTGCCTTTCTCGTCAGAAAGTTCGACTATGGCTTGAGGCACATTGTCGGGCAGCTCTATGGTGACATAGATATTTCCCACCGCAGACTCTTCCTGTATCTGGAAACTCAGTTTGACGACATCGTTTTTGATGTTGCGGAAGCCTATAAAAGTGGAGTCGGGGATGATGATTTGACATTTTGCTGAAGGCTCGAAACTTTTCTCAACCTTGTATCTGAAACCATATTCATCAGCTTTTGTGAGCTGTATGTCGTTGATAATCGTGTCTTTATCTATTATAAAAAGCGTCGTGTCGTGCCAATTCAGCGATGCGACAGGCTCGTTGAAAGTGAGTATCAGGGGTTGTTCCGGCTTTAGTTTGCCGCTTTTGATGTTGCTGCTTACCGTGAGACGTTTCTCTTTTGTCTCCTCCTGACGACGTTTTCTTTTTGAGACCGATTCGCGTGGTTTTAGACTGTAATGTGTTGTGTCACATATATTTACGCCATCGTTGACGCTAATCCACAGGCTGTCTTTGCCGGGTGTGAAATACCATAAAACGGTGTCTTTTCTTGCTGAATACACAGGCAAAATATTGAAGGTGTCGGGAAGCTCTTCTAAGGTTGTAATGCTCACGTTATCAGCCGGATAGCGGAATATAAAACGAAGCAGGCCTTCTTCGACAAGCTCTTTTTTGAATAGTTTCTGCACAGAATCCTCTTGGACGAAAGCAAACAGCTCATAATTTGGATAAGTGGGTTTCTGTATCTCAATGACCGAGTCGTTGCTTGAAAGAGAATCTTTCTCCACATCTGCAATAGTGTCGTTTTTTTTGCTTTTAACTAATTTATTATCAATAAAATACGGTTTGACCAAATCGGAATGAAAGGCGATTTCCTCGTTTGGCAGGTCGTAAATAAGGTTGGAGTTGTTGTCTTTCAGGGCGAAGATGAGATATTCTTTGTCGGCGAGTCCCGAGAAGTGGAAGTCACCTTTTTTGTCGGTAGTCGTGATATAGTCCGGCTTTACGTAGTATGGCAGCGAATCGATGGGAAGTGTGTCGTTTTCATCGGCATACAAGCTCACGAAAACGCCTTCCATAGGCGATAAGGCAGAGGCGGAGATCACCTTGCCGTTTAGCGAAAGCGAGTCGATGTTGTCGCCAGTCGAGAAATTGAAGGTGTAGCCGCTGAACACATTACCTTCATGCAGGTCTTTGATGGCGTCGCCAAAATAGATAGAGTAGGTGGTGTTGCTTTTCAAAGGCTCTTCGAATCTGATAATCACCGACTTGCCACTTGTTCTGAACGTCGGTTTCTTGTTCATTGGAGGTGAAATCAGCACGGTGTTCGACGGGTTGTTGAGCGTCACAAACTCATCGAAAGTGATGTGAATCGACTTGCCGGTGAAGTTTTTGGCGTTGTATTCCGGAGAAGTGCCGACTACAACAGGCGGCTTGTCGTCTTTCGGACCGCCAGTGGGCGTTACTATATTGGCACATCCTGCCAACAACACCGCCATGACTAAAAACACAATATGTCTTACGTATTTTTTCATGATGCAAAAATAATAAAAATTCACAATTACTCATATTTGAAAAATTAGTATCTTTGACACATTATTATTAATAGGTGTAAAATGAAAAACTATTTGGCTATTTTTCTGGTTTTTTGTGCTTTTTCAATGAATGCGCAAAGTTTGCAAGTATCTGGTAATCAGAGTGGTATATGGGATGGAGAGGTTCATGTCATCGATAATGTGACCATTCCTGACGGTGAGACGCTGACAATCAGCGCGGGGACTTCTGTCATATCTGACGGGTATTTTGAAATTCTTGTTCTTGGAGATTTGTATGCCTTGGGTGAAGAAAACTCCCGGATTTCGTTCACTGTCGCCGACACTACAGGCTATTCCGACTATGAAAATGCCGAGGCCGGCGCATGGCGGGGCATCACATTTTCAAAGCCCGGCAAGGTACAACTTGAATATTGCGATTTCTCGTATGGAAAAACGCAGTTGGATGGCGACGGCGGCGCGATGCGTTTCAGATATGCCGCCGACGTGGAGATTTCACACTGCACTTTCCATCACAACACTATGCGGCGGAAAGGCGGTGCCATATATGCGGAAAACTCTGTTTTGGACATCCACGACAGCGAGGTTCACGATAATTTTGGCGCGGGTTTTCAGGGCACGTACTGCTGGGGTGCCGGTTTTCAGTTCCTTAAGTGCGACATCACTATGAGCAACATGGTGTTCCATGACAATGAATGTGGGGCGGCTTACGGCGGCGGCATGAATATCGACAGCTGTAACTTAGTGCTCGACAAGGCGGTGTTTTACAATAATTACGCTACAAACGCAGGCGGTCTCGGCATACAGCGCTGTAAAGGATACACCGTGAAGGTGTCGAACATGCTCGCATATAACAATACAGTCATACATTACGGCGGCGGTCTCGCAATGGCGACATCCGACCCGGAGCTTAACAATCTCACCATAGTGAACAACTATTGCGGAGGTGGCGGCGGTGCCGGAATGCAGACGGCCTTCGATGCGGCTCCTACGCTTAACAACTGTATCTTCTGGGGAAACCATGCACTCGCAATCCATAATGAAAAAGACACCGTGGAGTATTACAACGGCTCACAGATATGGCTCTGGGGCAGCGACTGCGCTCCGGTTTTCAACAACGGCGATGTGCAGTACGGACTCGACTCAATATTCGGAAGGGAATACATGACAGAGGAACAGTATAACAACATGATAGACGCCGACCCTTTGTTTGTCGATGCCGAAAACCATGATTATCAATTACTTGAAGATAGTCCGTGTGTCAATACAGGAACAGAAGACATAACGGGACTATTCATTCCGGACACAGATTTGGCGGGTAATCCGCGCATTGGCGGCGGCAGAATCGACATGGGATGCTACGAAAAGACGTTTGCCGGCACCGATGAGACGGATTCAAACGACATAAGCTTGTCGGTTTATCCTAATCCGTTGAGTGACAATGCCTTTTGTGTGGTTCGGTTGAGTGAGAGAAGCGAGGTGACTTTAAGGCTCCTTTCCCTTGACGGAAAAGAGGTTTATAGCGAAAATGTCGGCACCTTGGATGCCGGAGAACAACACATTCCGCTTGACGGGATGATGAAAAACATTGGAAAAACAAATAAAATATATTTGTTAATCATTGATAATCAACAAAATAGAAATTGTAAAAAGATTTTGTATTAAGAGATTTCCCAACCGTATGGCTGTCGTTTTACCGACTGATAAAAAAGGAAATCAGCATAAGAATTGAAAATATGAATCAGTTTTTGGAAAACAACAAGAAAAGTCTATGGATAGTGCTTTGCATCGTGGCATTCGCGCTCATCACATTAGTGTATTTCTCGCCGATAATGCAGGGCAAACGCATCAAGCAGCACGACATAGAGATGTACAAGGGCATGTCGAAGGAGATTGTCGATTTCAAAGCGCAGACGGGCGAGCAGAGTCTCTGGACCAACTCAATGTTCGGGGGCATGCCGGCATGGAATATCGGCGTGCCGCAGGATAGCAACCTCTTTACATTCGTACACAAAGTCTTGGCGGTGGGCTTCCCGCATCCTATAGGCGCCGTGTTTATCAGCATGTTGGGCTTTTTCATCTTGCTTTTGGTGCTCGATTGCAAGATTTGGGTGAGTTTCATCGGGGCGTTGGCATACGGTTTCACTTCGTATCTGTTTATCGTGATAGGAGCCGGACATAACTCAAAAGCTGTCGCGATGGCATATATGGCCCCGGTCATCGCAGGTATCTTGTTGACTTACAAAGGGAAATATCTGTGGGGAGGCATTTTGACGGCAATTGCGTTGGCTCTTGAGATAAGAGCGGGACATCTTCAGATAACGTATTATCTGCTGCTCATCGTGGTGTGCATCATCATTGCCGAGATAGTTGAGATGATAAGAGAAAAAAGGTATGCTCATTTTCTGAAAGCAAGCGGCATCCTTGTCGGCGTTGCAATAATCGCCATATTGACTTGTACCACAACGCTTTACGCGAATTATGAGTTCGGCAAGGAGACCATGCGCGGCAAACCTGTCTTGAAGGCTGATGTCGCAAACCAGACGAAAGGTCTCGACAGAGACTACGTCACGCAATGGAGCTACGGCATAGGGGAGACGTGGAGTCTGATGATTCCCAACGTGAAAGGCGGCGCGTCGGCTTACATCGGAAACGACAATCCGGCTTTGGACAAATGCTCTGACAGGCGTTTCCGTTCCACCATAGCGCAGCAGAACGCCTACTGGGGCGACCAGCCCGGCACCAGCGGACCGGTGTATGTGGGGGCTATAGTATGTTTCCTCTTTGTTTTGGGACTTTTCATCGTGAAAGGGAAATATAAATGGGTGCTTCTCGCCGCCACGGTGCTGTCGATTTTGCTTAGCTGGGGCAAGAATTTCATGGGCTTCACCGATTTCTTCCTCGACTACGTCCCGGGGTACAACAAATTCCGCGCCGTCTCGATGACGTTAGTCATCGCGGAGGTATGTATGCCTTTGCTCGCATTCCTCGCCTTAGCAGAGATTTTCAAAAACCCGGAGACGCTGAGGCAAAACATGAAATATCTGTATATCTCGTTTGGACTCACGGGCGGGATATGCCTGCTGTTTTACGTCATGCCACAGGCGTTTTTCAGCTTTTTAAGTCAGGCGGAAGCATTGCAGTTCAAACAGTTACAAGCAGGACAGGACGGCTCTGTATATCTCACGTTTGCCAAAGAACTTGAGAACGTGCGTGTCGCTATCTTCCGCGCCGACGCCATCAGAAGCTTCTTCTTTATTATGGTGGCTGCGGCTCTTATGTTCTTGAGTGTCAAAGGGAAACTCAAGGCAAATTATATGTTTGCGGGATTGGCGCTACTGGTGGTGTTGGATATGTTCACCATCGACAAACGTTATCTCAACAACGACAATTTCATTGACAAACGCAAAGCCGACAAGCCTTTTGCTCTGAGCGACATCGACAAGCAGATTTTACGTGACCAAACCCTTGATTATCGTGTGATTAACCTTACGTTGAGCACTTTCAACGACGCAAGCACATCGTATTTCCATAAGTCGGTGGGAGGCTATAGCGGTGCCAAACTGCGTCGTTATCAAGATGTTATAGACCATTATCTGACAAAACAAAATGCAAATTACTGGAAAGTGCTTAACATGTTGAATACTAAATATGTGATTTACCAGCGTGACAACGCGCCGAAAGTGTCGTTCAATCCCGACGCTTTCGGTAATGCATGGATTGTCTCCGGCATAAAATGGGTTGCGACGCCAAATGAGGAGATTGACGCCATCGCCGACGCTGATGTTAAAAATGTAGCTGTTGTGAACGATGAGTTTAAGAATGTCGCAGGCGATTTTAACGCATCACCTGCCGAAGGCACCATCCAACTCGTTGATTATAAGCCAAATGAGTTGAAATACACATTCGATTCATCGAAAGACGAGCTTGTGGTGTTTTCCGAAATATGGACAAAGAAAGGCTGGACGATGTGGGTTGACAATGACGAAAGCCCCTTGTTGCGTGCCGACTACATTCTGCGTGCCGCAGTCATTCCGGCTGGTCAGCATGAGATTGTAATGCGTTATGAGCCAAGCATTTGGCGTATTGGAAACATCATACAGCTGGTATCATCATTCCTGATTTTGGCCGGTCT
Organism: uncultured Bacteroidales bacterium; assembly: GCA_937906455.1. Lineage (GTDB taxonomy): Bacteria > Bacteroidota > Bacteroidia > Bacteroidales > F082 > Limimorpha. The sequence goes on from CALCYT010000012.1 coordinate 44,768, forward strand.
TGCGACAGTGGTATATTCATGGTTAAAACAGCGTAAAGACACGTTGAATCGAATCTCCGAATAATATGATGAGGCGCGTTCTGGTAATCACATATTATTGGCCACCGTCGGGAGGCTCCGGCGTTCAGCGATGGCTGAAGATGTCGAAGTATCTGCCTGAAAACGGCTGGCAACCGGTGATTTACACCGCCGATGAGGCTGAATATCCTGTGGAAGACGCATCGTTGGAAAAGGATATCGCTCCTGAGACGGAGGTCATCAGACGACCGATTGTGGAGCCTTATACCTTTTATAAAAAGTTCCTCGGCATCAAGAAAGGAGAGAAAGTGAAGGCGGGATTCATCAACGAGGGCGCGAGAAAAACAGGATGGAAAGAGAACCTAAGTGTTTGGCTGCGAGGCAATTTGTTTATCCCTGACGCTCGCTGCTGGTGGATAAGACCATCGGTAAAGTATTTAGCTGAATATTTGAAAGAACATCCTGTTGATGCGATGATTTCGACGGGTCCGCCGCATTCTATGCATCTGATAGCCAAGGCGTTGCATAAAAAATTCAATATTCCGTGGGTCGCCGATTTCCGTGATCCGTGGACCGACATAGATTTTTATAAAGACCTTAAACTGACGAGATGGGCCGATAAAAAACATCATCGTCTTGAACATCAGGTGCTTACAGAGGCTACAAAGGTCGTCACGGTGGGATGGGACTGTGCCAGAGGTCTTGAAAATCATGGTGCAAAAGATGTCGCTGTGATAACCAATGGTTATGATGATTCGGAGATAATCGATGTAGAGGTGGGTGAAAATCCGTCTTTCACAATGTCGCACATCGGAATCATAGGCGAAAACCGTAACCCTGAAATGTTTTGGCAGGCAATCTCAGAATTGCTAAATAACGATAACGTACATGAAAACACTGTTGAGACGAGACAAATCGCGTCTCAATTACGTATTCGTTTGATTGGTCAGATCGATAATTCCGTTCTCGACTCAATAAAACGAAACAATATCGAAAAATATGTAGAGATATTTCCGTATATTCCTCATAATCAGGTGATTGAAGAACAGCAGAAGTCGAATGTGTTATTGTTGTTTGTCAACAACACCCCTAATGCGAAAGGAATTTTGACCGGAAAATTATTCGAATACATGGCAAGTGGTCGCCCGATTTTGAGTATCGGACCTGAAGACGGTGATTCGTCAAGGATTTTAAACGAGACGCAGACAGGCATCACAGTTGATTTCCACGATAAAGAAAAAATGAAAGAAATAATTTTGGATTTTTATAAAAAACATCAAGAAAATCAATCGATTACTGGACATAATGAGCTTGTGAAAAAGTATTCGAGAAGAAATTTGACGAAGGAATTTGTGAAAATATTGAACGGGATAATATGAAAGTATTCGTGATAGCGAGAGGAATGCCTACGGAAACATATCCGCTAAATGGCATATTCGAGTTTGATCAGGCTAAGGCATGAGCAAAGGCCGGAAACGATGTCGCTATGCTTGTAATTGATTTTCGCTCAAGGAGTTATAAAAGAAAATACGGCTATTTTTCATACGAGAAAGAGGGAGTAATGATATTTGAGCTGTCGCTGCCATTAGGTGTTTGCCGACGCGCACTGCCAAGGCCATCGTCGGCCTGTCGCTCGATGCCGTGCTGAAATCAGTCGTTTTACTCGCCTTGGGGCTGTTCGCTCTTTACAGGCTGAAGGTGTCGCAGTCGGTGAACGACTTGGTGGATAAGGTTTTTAGAAAGAATAGGACTTGACGATTTTTTCTGCGATGACTTTGGGGGAGAATTGGGCAATGCAGTTGTCGGAAATCCGCTTTGGGTCGTAATCATGATAGTTTTGTCGCATCAAACGCATGGCGTCGGCAAGTCGGACGACATCGTTCACGGGGACGAGTGTCCCGTTGCTCTCGTTGACGAAGGATTCCGGTCCGCCGCAACGAGTGGCGATGACGGGAAGGCCTGCGTACATGGCTTCGATATAACAGACTCCGAAGGTCTCGCTTTGCGAGGGCAGCACGAAGGCATGGCTCTTTTGGAACACGGCATTGATTTCGGAGCGTTCAAGTTGCCCAAGTAGCTCCACCTGGTTCTGTAAGCCCAGTTGCTTGATTTGGTCACCGAGCCTGGCTTTTTCGGGACCGTCGCCTATGATGTGGAGGCAGGCACCGTCACCCACTTGCGAAAAGGCGTCAATCAACAGGTCGAAGGCTTTTTCTGGGATCAGGTTGCCCACGGAAACGAAAACAAAAGGTGAGTCGTCTTTGGCTTGGTTGTGCCAGCCAAAGCTTTTGTTGTCCACTATGTTGGGGATGACCACGCTTTCACGATGGAAATTCCGTATGATTTTGTCGCGTAACGATGGGGAGACACAAATTAATCGGTCGCAGCTTTGGTAGGCTTTGGTGGCAAGGCTTTTGTCTAAGTCGCTGATTTGCTCGGCGTGTTTGTTGAGTTTGCTGCTGTGTTCAGTAATGACGTAAGGAATGTCATATTTCTTCTTCAGGATGCTGGCAATGGCAGCAATGGAGTAGAAGTGGGCGTGAACGACATCGGGCTTGCCAAACGACTTAAGCATGGCACGGAAAGGGATGAGAAAAAGCCTTTGAAGCAAAGGTATGGCCCTCCGATAAACATTGAGCGGCAACGACATCTCAAAGACATGCACCCCTTCTCTTTCATACTTGAACAAGCCGAAATGCCTTTTGTATGAAAATGCCCTGAAATCGATGGCCACAAAAGCCACCTCGTGGCCCAAGTCGGCAAGTGCTTTGGCTTGGTCGAATTCGAAAATCCCATATAAAGGATGTTCTTTTGAGGGTACCCCTCTCGAAATGACGGCGATTTTCATGGCTCAGTTCATTTCCACATGGATGATGTGTGTGACACGTTTCTCCTTGGGAGGGACTTTCATATAGTCGCCATAAATGCTGGTGAGGTAGCGGTCGGGGTCGGCAGGTCCAAGAAAGGTCTTTCCTTCAAATACAATGTCCTTGAGGGGGAAGACGAAGTCTTTCGGATAGGAGTTGCCGTAAGGGTTGAAACGCTTTTCATAACCCAAACGGTTCTTCGGCAGCAATTGCAATACGCCCCAAACCACATCGAGGACGACCTTCATGAACGGGAAGCACAGCGTGGCAAGATGGTTTTTCAAGCTGATGTCCTGCTTAACGGAATAGAAGAAATGTATTTTCTTGTACCATCGCAAGATGCCCTTTTGGAGTTTCTTTGGCACAGAGGGATAGGGCTTTACCTCAAAAATGTCGACAAATAGCCCTTTTTGGTAGTCTTTGGTGAAATCCTCGTGCTGGGTGACGAAAAACGAGTTTCTGTCGCGCACTTTGTTGACCAACATGTCGTAGGATGGGTCGCTCTCTTTGGTTTGGAGGAAGAGCGTCGGGGGAAGCTCCTTCGGGGCGATTTCCTTGAATTTGTTGAAATCTTCGGTCATCATGGCGATGTCAAGGTCATCATCCCAAGGGATGAACCCGCCGTGACGAACGGCCCCGAGTAGCGTGCCGAAATCAATCCAATAATGGATGTTGTTTCTGCGACATACTTTGTCAATCTCAACCATGATGTCGAGCAGGCGCATTTGCATCTTTCTCAGCAATGTACCCTCAGTGTTGTATTTGGAGAAATCGTCTGTCATTTTCTTGCGATTACTCTGATATATGTCTCATTTTTGCCGTTGTAAGGCGCAAAATCTTTGTCTTCTCTCGCGAAATTCAAGGAAAAACCGAGATTTCTCAAGTCGTCACAAAGCTTGTCGAAATTGATAAACCTGCGGTAATGATTGTCCAAAATGAACGCATCTTTCTCATTTTCAACAGCTTCGCCAACCTTGTAGATTTCGTTTCTCTGACCGCGCACCTCAATGCATAGCAAACCGTTTTTTTTCAGGTTGCGATAGGCCCATTCCAATGTGCGGTTTTCCTGCTCTTTGTTCACCGAATGCAATGTGAATCGCGAATAAACCACATCATAAGGCTCGCTGTCCATCAAATCGGTGAAGTCATCGCATCTAAAATCAAGATTATCAAGATGTTGATATTGATTTATCAAGAGACAAATCTCGTTATAGCATTGGTCGATGGCGTCAACATTATGTCCTTGTTTGGCGAAAAACACCGAGTCGCGACCATTGCCGCAGCCAAGCTCGACAATGTCAACTTTTCTATCTTCAAGTAAATCAGCGACATAGTGCGCAAACAACGACGGCATAAGCTCGGCGTTTTGTTTCGAATAATATTGTTCCCAATAATTGAAATCCATAATTACAATGCGTTGGCACCGCCTACAATCTCGATAATCTCGTTCGTGATGGCTCCTTGGCGGGCTTTGTTATATGACAAATTCAAGTCTTTAAGCAGCTCGCCGGCGTTGTCGGTGGCCTTAGTCATCGAGACCATCCTCGCGCCGTGTTCCGAGGTGAAGCTGTCAAGTAATATTTTATAAACCTGAAGTTTTAACGAATTGGGAATCAGTGAGCTGAGAATCTCTTCCTTGGAAGGCTGGAAGATGTATTCCGTCTCTTCAACGGCATCCTCCTCATCTTCGACCTGCTTTTCGTTGACGATAGGCAAAAACTGCTCTTTTACCAAAATCTGTGTCCCCGCGTTCTTGAACTGATTGTAAATGAAAATGATACGGTCATATTTCTCATCAGTGAAGTCGTTCATCAGCCTTTCGGCGAAAGCTATGGTGTTGTCGTATGACAGCTTGTCGAGGAGCTCGTTCTCGTTGCTGGCGACGCGGTACTTCCTGAAACGCAGCGTCTCCTCTATCTTCTTGCTGATGCAGAGAATATCGACGTTACCTTTCTCATATTGCACCTTGAAGTCTTCGTTCAAGGCATGCAAAAGCTCGCGTAACACATTGACGTTGAACACTCCGCACAGCCCTTTGTTGGATGCCACCGGAATCAGGAGGATCTTCTCGTCTTCAGGGTTTTCTTTATGGATTTTGGCAAACACGCCCTCTGTCGATGACTGTAACGCCGTTGACAGATGCTGTCGTATCTCCTGGAGCTTGGAAGCATACGGACGCAACGCCGCTATGGTAGTCTGCGACTTACGGAGCTTCGATGCCGACACCATCTTCATGGCCGAGGTGATCTGCATCGTCGAGTTTACCGAGTTGATTCGTGTCCTGACTTCCTTGAGATTTGCCATAACAATCAGTCTTTCTTAGTCATTGCGATGATTATGTCTTCAGCGGCTTTGTTCAGTACCGCTCTCTCGTTGTTGCCGTAATTGCCGCTACGCAGAGCCTCCATCGTCGCTTTATGTGTGCTGTTGAGCAAGGTAAGATAGCGTTTTTGGAACTCTGCCACCTGGTTGGGCTGAATTTTTCTGAGCAGATTATTCACTCCGCAGTAGATGATTGCCACTTCTTCCTCAACCCTCAGCGGTGACGACTGTGGCTGGATGAGTATCTGCACGTTACGGCGGCCTTTGTCGAGAACGGCTTGTGTGGCAGCGTCGAGGTCGGAGCCGAACTTCGAGAACGCCTCAAGCTCGCGGAACTGTGCCTGGTCGAGTTTCAGTGTCCCCGCCACTTTCTTCATCGACTTGATTTGAGCTTTGCCGCCCACACGCGACACCGAGATTCCCACGTTGATGGCGGGACGTATGCCTGCGTTGAAGAGGTTCGTCTCAAGGAAAATCTGTCCGTCGGTGATGGAGATGACGTTTGTCGGGATGTATGCCGACACGTCGCCTGCCTGCGTCTCGATGATTGGCAGAGCCGTCAAGGAGCCGCCGCCTTTCACCTTGTCTTTCAGGCACTCCGGAAGGTCGTTCATCTTAGCCGCGATCTCGTCGTTGTTGATGATTTTTGCCGCTCTCTCGAGGAGTCGTGAGTGCAGGTAGAACACGTCGCCCGGGTATGCCTCACGTCCTGGCGGGCGGCGGAGCAGCAACGAGACCTCACGGTAAGCCACCGCCTGTTTCGAGAGGTCATCGTAGATGATGAGTGCGGCGCGACCCGTGTCACGGAAATACTCGCCTATGGCGGCACCTGCAAACGGTGCGTAATATTGCATGGCGGCGGCGTTGGATGCAGTGGCGGCCACCACTATGGTATATGGCATAGCACCATGATCTTCAAGGCTTTGCACTATGTTGGCGACGGTGGAGCCTTTCTGTCCTATTGCCACGTAGATGCAATACACCGGCTCTCCCTTGTCGTAGAACTCTTTTTGGTTGATGATGGTGTCTATCGCGATGGCGGTCTTTCCCGTCTGACGGTCGCCGATGATAAGCTCACGCTGTCCGCGTCCGATAGGAATCATGGCGTCGATGGCCTTGATGCCGGTCTGCAATGGCTCGTCAACGGGTTTGCGGAAGATTACGCCCGGAGCCTTGCGTTCGAGAGGCATCTCCACCGTCTCGCCTTTTATCTCGCCCTTGCCGTCGATGGGTTGTCCGAGGGTGTTGATGACACGTCCGAGCAGTCCTTCGCCCACTTTCACTGAAGCGATGCGGTGAGTGCACACTACGGTGTCGCCCTCGTTGATGTTGCCGGCCTCGCTAAGAAGCACCACGCCGACGTTGTCTTCCTCAAGGTTGAGCGCGATGCCCATCGCACCGGTCTTCTCAAACTCCACAAGTTCTCCGGCTTCCACGTCACGCATGCCATAGACACGCGCCACGCCGTCTCCGACATTGAGCACCGTGCCTTTCACGTCAAGCGAGGCCTCGTTCTCGAAATTCGTCAGCTCGTCAAGCAAAATAGCTGAAACCTCAGCGGGTTTTATTGTTCCCATATCTTGTGTTTTAATATCCTTTTACAAAAAGATTCTCATTGAAGATAGACTGCAAACTCTTTAACTCATTGCGAACGCTTCTGTCGTATTGGTAATCAAGGTAATTGATTACGAAGCCTCCTATGATGGATTTGTCTATCTTATTGATAATCTGAACATTACCATTTAATTTGTCTTTTATGAACCAAAGTAGCTTGCGCTGCGTCGGCTCATCGATTTTCACCGCTGTCGTGATGGTCACCTCGGCGATGTTTTTGTATTCATAATACAGCTCGCGGTATGGCACCAGAATCAGCGGGATGATGTCATGACGGTTTTTTTCGAGCATTAACTTTATGAAATTCAATGTCTTATCCGAAATCTTATCTTTGAAAATCCTGTTGATGATAGTCTCTTTTTTCGTTTTCGACAAGAAAGGCTGTGACAGTATGCTACGCAGCTCGCGGTTGTCTTGCAGCGTTGCGGTAAGCAGCTCGAGGTCGGCAAGTCCCTGCTCAGTCATCTTGTTTTCGATGGCGTAGTCGAGAAAAGCCTTCGCATAGCGACGTATCAGTAATGTGTTTCTCATACTATCTTATTGATTGTCAGCTTCTTTGATGATTTCGTTGATATAATTTAACTGAGCCTCGTCGGCAGACAGCTCTTTCTCGAGGATTTTTTCGGCCACTTTTATTGAGATGTTGGCGATTTCGTTTTTAATGTCGGTCATCGCTGCTTTGCGTTCATTCTCAATCGTTTCCTTTGCCGATTCCACGAGACGGCTTGTCTCTTCCTTGGCTTTCGTACGTGCCTCGTCGATAATTTTATCACGTGAGATGCGTGCCTCGTTGAGCATGTCCTCGCGTTCCTCGCGGGCTTTCTTGAGCAATTCCTCGTTCTTCGCCTGAATGTTCTGCATCTCCTCGTGTATGCGTTCAGCCTGCTCAAGCGATTCCGCAATCTTCTGCTCGCGGTTTTTCAGGGTTCTCCCTATCACAGGGAAGGCGTACTTCGCAACAAAGAAAAACACGATGCCAAACGCCAGCACCATCCAGAAGAAAAACCCGAAATCAGGACTTATCAATTCCATATTATATAATTATTCAGTTGTTCAATTGTTCAGTTGTTCAGTTAATCAGTCGCTCGGTTGTTCAGTTACTAACTGACAAACTGATTAACTGACTAACTGACTAACTAAGTTTAAGGTTGCAACCAACCGTTACAACCCGTTCCTTTGCTCGTTAAGCGACTGCGACGAGCAAGCAGACGACCACAGCAAACAGTGAAACACCTTCCACGAATGCCGCCGCCAAAATCATGCTCGTCTGGATGTTACCTGCAGCCTCGGGCTGACGTGCCATTGACTCCAAGGCACTGCTGCCGATTTTGCTGATACCCATTGCCGCGCCGATTACGGCGATACTTGCAGCGAAAGCCGCGCCAAACTTAGCCAATGGAGCCAAATCCGCCGCCGCTCTTGCCACTTCCTGTAACATAACTAATAATGACATAACTTTAATTTTTTGTTGTTATTGGGATGCGATGAATCGCATCTTTACATTTGTTATATTTGTTAATCAATTAACTTCAAACTCCAAACTTCAAACTAATGATGGTGTTCCTTGCTTGCCATACCGAAATACAATGCCGAGAGCAGGGTGAAAACATACGCCTGGATATATGCCACCAACAACTCGATACAATCGACGAAAATCGCCAGCAACAACGAAAACGCCGACATCCCGACGCCTCCCGCCACGCTGATTTTCGCCACTATGAAGATGCTGCTGATGAAGCCTAACACCACTATATGTCCCGCCGTGATGTTGGCGAACAGACGTATCGCAAGCACGAAAGGCTTGGTGAAGCAGCCCACCGTCTCGATGATTGGCATGAGAGGCAGCGGAAACTTCAAAAACCACGGCACTCCGGGCGTGTTCACGATGTCCTTGTAATATTCTTTGTTTCCGAGAAGATTCGTGATGAAAAAGGTGAAAAGTGCCAAAACCGCAGTCACCGTTATGTTTCCCGTGATATTCGCGCCGAACGGGAAAATCGGGATGAGCCCTAAGATGTTGTTGATGAAAATGAAGAAAAACACCGTGACGAGATAGGGCAGATAACGGTCAACGCTCTTCTCGCTGATGGCTTTTTTCGCGATGTCGTCGCGCACATAGACGATGAGCCACTCAAACAGCGACTGCAGGCCTTTCGGGGCTTTCTCACCTCGTTTTTGATACGCTTTCGTCACCAAATAGAACAAAACGATTATCAAGGCGCAGGAGATGAACAACGCCATGACGTTTTTCGTTATCGAGATGTCTAACGGACGTTTTTGCATGCCGTCAGCATTGAGAATCACTATCTTACCTTTGTAACTGCCATCGTGAGGGATGGTGAAAACAAGCTCTTCGGAGTTGGTTTTGTTAACCGTGGTGTAAAACTCGTTGTCATGGAATACTCTTGATGAAAAAGTATAGCATTTGCCCTCGTTGATGACGATGCAAGGCAAATATACGCTCACATGATGGCCTTTCCACGTGAAAATATGCCACTCATACGAGTCAAGGATGTGCTCTATAATCACCTCGCCCGCCTTAAATTCCTCTTGCGCCTCGCTTTCCGCAAACGCGACACTGTGCGTCCCGAGAAACAAACACATTAAGAATGAGAGACTTATAAAATATTTCCAAATTTTCATCAAAAATCAAATCCTAAAAATTCCAAACTGCAATTATACAAAATTTTTTTGATAACGCGAATATCTTTTGGTAGAAAAAATTCGTCTTTTCAACTGAAACGGCCGAGGGTTTCCGTCCACGTCAGAGAACGATGTCGTCGTATTTGAAAATGGTGTCAAGACCTTTTTCGTTGAAATAATGTTTCACCTCCTTTTCAGATAGCTCCGTCGCCGCCAAGAAGAAGTCACCGCCCCAAGCTCCGAGTGACTTTATAACACCTTGAAAATCAGGATATTGCGATTGCAAGCACGGCTGCGCTAAAACTTGGCTCATAATTGTCTCATGGCGAGTCAGAAGATGGCAAAAATCATCAAACGAAATGGCTTTTGCCAAATTCTCTGAAATAGCTGAAATATCTTCTATTTCTTTTGAGAAATCACAGGTTTTCGCTCTTTCTTCAAACGATTTCACTTCTTTGCCTGAGCTTTGTTTGTGTCCCTGGTAAACGAAAAACAACTTATCTGAAAAAGTAGGCTTAAATTCTATTTCTTCAACGACAGGCTTCCCGTTTTTAAGCTGATAAGTTATTGGTTTTGAGGCCGTTGCGCATGCGATGTCGTAACCTGAGCCGCCCATCGTCCTCTTTAAAAGCTCATAGGGATTCACCTCAGCCCATTGCGCGAGCAACGAGATGAGCGTTGAGCTGCTGCCCAGTCCCCAGTCTTTGTCAAATTCTAAGCGTGTGGTGAAAAAATAATCGTTTTTATCTTGTAAAATATTGGGGTTCAACGCTTTAATCTCCTTAAAGATATTACAGAGGTTGTCGGCTTTGTCCATGTCGTCGGAGGCGTGCACGGTGAATCCGAACTTGCTGAAGATGGCGGCAAACCAGAAGCCTTTTGTGGTGTAGGCGTCCCAATGTATCATGCCTTCCTGTATGCCTATGGTCTTGACTTCGAGCGACTGTCCAAAATTCAGCGGCAAAGCAAGTGTCTTCGCGCCTTTAAGCACGAGATATTCGCCTGAAAGCAGTAGCTTGCCGTTGGAGTGATATTTATTCATGACGGAGGAAGTCTTCTACCGCGGCATATGTCACCGTTACATCCTTAAAATGCACTAACGCCGCGGCTTTCTGTTCGTCGGAGGCTCCAAGTTGATTTAAGATATTGGCGAGGTGCATCTTCATGTGCCCTTGTTGTATTCCTTTGGTTGTCAGCGACTTGACGGCGGCGTAGTTGTTTGCGAGACCCATAGTGGCCGCTATCGTCATCAGTTCGGGAGCCGACGGACGGCCAAGCAATTCCAACGATTTCTTGGCGAGAGGGTGGAGGCTCGTCAAGCCGCCCACGGTGCCGAGCGCAATCGGGACTTCAAGCCAGAATCTGAACATCCCGTCTTTGATTTCGCATGAGCTAAGCGACTCATAATGTCCGCTGCGCGAGGCATAGGCGTGACCCGCCGCCTCGGTGGCCCTGAAGTCGTTGCCGGTAGCTATCACCACGGCATCGATGCCGTTGTAGATGCCTTTGTTATGCGTCGTGGCACGATATTCGTCGATATGGGCGATGTCAACGGCTTTCTTGAATTTCTCCGCAAATGCCTGTCCGTCAAGGTGTTCGTCAACGCCGTCAAGGTCATAGACAGGGCACTCAACCCACACTCTGACACGGCATTCGGGGGTGTAGTTCGACAAAATCGCCATCACTATCTCAACAGTTTCGCCACGACGGAGAAAATAATCCTGCAAGGTGTGTCCGAAAGTCTCGAGGCACGAGTTGATGAAGTTGGCTCCCATCGAGTCGCAGGTGTTGAACGTGACACGCAGCTGGTAATAGTTTTCAAGCTTGTCGGTGAAGTCAACCAATTGAATATCAATGATTCCGCCACCACGTTTCTCCATATTGGCGGTGATGTCTCTTGTTGAGTCGCGGAGCTGCGCGTCTATCTCAGGCATGAGACTTTTGAGGGCATCTTTGTCGCCTTTATAACAGAAATGCAGCTGTCCAACTTTTTGAACGTCAATCACTTCGGCATGAAAGCCGCCACGGTCGCCCCAGAATTTCGCCGCCGCCGCCGCCGCCGCCACCACACTGCTCTCCTCAATGACCATCGGCACCATATAAATATTGCCGTTTATCATCACGTTGGGCGACACTCCGTAGGGTATGTGGAAATTGGAGATGGTGTTCTCGCTGAACTCGTCAAACTGCTTCTGCTTCTCACTGTCGGAATACCAAAACCCCTTCAGAAGGGCAATAAACTCCCCGGGATTCTCAATGTATTCTGAAACAGCCTTCAATTTGTCCTCTTTCAGAAGCTTCGAAAATCCCTTAATGATACGGTCGCGCTTCCTTGGTTTATTCTCTTCCATAACAGACTGCAAAATTAGTAAAAAGTTTGTAAAGTTTTTAAAGTTAAAAAGTTTTTGTGGTTTTTTAAATTTTTTTTTATTTTTGCGTCGAAAATTTTAAATAATTGTACAATGAAAAAAATCTTTACATTTGTTTTTGCTATCGCATTGGGATTCAATGTGTTTGCACAATGCCCGATTACAACGGCTGTTGACTTTACAGCTACTGACGTTCACGGAACAGAAGTCCACTTGTTCGATATTCTTGCCGGCGGACAGTATGTCCTCATCGATTTCTTCTTTACAACTTGCGGTCCGTGTCAACAGGCAGTTCCTAAAATCGTGGAATCGTATTATTCTTTCGGCTGCAATCAGCATGATGTTTATTATATCGAAATCGCGACAGGTGACTCTGAGACCGCATGTCTGAACTGGGTTAACACCTATGGCGTGGAATACCCGACCATAAGCGGAGCGGCGGGAGGTACAAGCATTTGCAGCTCATACGGAATACAAGCTTATCCGACAGTTATTCTTATAGCTCCGAGCCATGACATTGTCATTCAAGACCTTTGGCCGATAAGCAATGCGCAGACGGTTATCACGGCTTTGGAAAACCACGGCATACAGCAGTATGAATGTGGCGCCGCCTATCCGGAAGTGACAATATCCGTTGACCAGGTTCTTGAGACTGAAGTCACCGTGACATTTACTCCAAACGAGGATTGCGCATCATATTATTATATGATGGGGACTGAGACGGAGTTTGAACAATGGATGGCAGCAACCGGACTTGACATGCCGGATTATCTCCAAACATACGGTTTCCCTGGTGAATACGAGATCTCACAGACTTTCACAGAACTTGAACCTAATACTGACTATATGATTTATGCTGTCCCTGCTGACGCTGACGGTAATCTTTATGAAGTTGTTCAAGAACTTGTTACTACCACGGCGGGCGGTGATGATATTATGGCGGATTTCACCGGAACAGATGTTGACGGTAATGAGATAAACCTCTATTCAATACTTGATGGCGGCCAGGCGGTGCTTATCCATTTCTTCCTTAATGACGACGAGTCTTCACAGATTAACATGCCGTATGTCAATGAAGCTTACAGAGCTTTCGGCTGCAACCAGCACGACGTGTATTTCATGGGAGTCTGCGCAAATGCTGAAGACGAGGCATGCATGGCATGGATGGAGGCAAATGGTGTGAATTATCCGACAATCAGCACAACCGGCAATGCGACACCTATAGTCCAGAGTATTCCTGTGGCTTATTATCCTACCGTGATGATAATCAGACCTGACTACACAATCGCTATTCGCGACCTATATCCTATTGAGGATGAACAAACTATTATCAATGCTTTGCTTGACGAAGGTTATGAACAGCATGAGTGTGAAGAATCAGTTGATGAAGCTGATGCCGAAACGTTTGTCGCTTATCCTAATCCCGCTAACGATTTTATGAAAATATTCGGGGAAAATCTCGGAAATGTCAGCATTTACAATGTCTTTGGTCAGAAGATAGAGGAGTTTGAAGCCCATGATGAGTTGAATGTCGCCACATCAAATTTTGAAGATGGCGTTTATTTTGTCAAAGTCGGTGCGAAAACACAGAAATTTGTTGTCAGACATTAAAATATCAACAAACATATAAAATAACCCCAAAAAATGACTGATGAGGGTTTTAGTTCTTCGGTCTTCGTTTCAGTCTGACGAATTTGTCAACACGGAATACGCTGAGATTATCTCACGTCTTGAAAGAGATTGTGATGCCGAGTTCACTATACTATCTGACGTAACTGATTGGAAAACAAAGCATTTTGTACCCGATTTCCTGATGATTGCCACCGGCGGCGTGGAGAGTCTGTTTAAAGATATTTTCATGGAGACATGGAACAATGCCCCCAAGCAAACGATTTCAATCATTGCCGACGGACGCAATAACTCGCTGGCTGCCGCCTTGGAAATACTGTCGTTTTTGTCGGAAAACGGCAATAATGGCAGGATAATTCATGGAAGTGCCGATGATATTGTGATGGAAATCAATAATATACGAGGCGGCACTTCTTCGCGGCCTAAAGATGCCACGCGTCTGTTGTCAGGACTCCGCATCGGTGTCTTCGGTAAACCCTCTGATTGGCTCATCGCCTCCGGCGTTGACTACGACTATCTGGGTGATTATTATGGCGTTGAAACTGTATTCATTGATTTACAACGACTTATCAATGAATTTAAAGACGTGCCATCGCATTTTTCTTCATCAGAGGTCGAAAAAATAGCGGAGGACTTGGTAAAACGCTCGAAATCGGTGCAAGAGCCTTCCGATGATGATATGATAGCAGCCGCCAAGACGTATCTGGCGATAAGGAAAATATGTCGTGAAGAGCGTTTAGACGCTATGACGATAAGGTGTTTCGACATCATAAAAGCCTGTAACACAACAAGTTGTGTGGCGTTAGCTTTGCTCAACGACGAAGGTGTGGTGGCTGGCTGTGAAGGCGACATGCAGACTCTCATGACCATGATTTTGGCGAAGAGGCTGTGCGGTGAGACTGCTTTCATGGCGAATCCTTCCATCCTGACCGACAAAACTGCCATGCTCGCGCATTGCACCGTGCCGCTCTCAATGTGTGATGACACTGTAGTGCGCTCGCATTTTGAGTCGGGTATAGGCGTCGCCATACAAGGTGCCATGCCGTTGACCGATTACACCATCATGAAATGGGGCGGCCGCCGTCTCGATAAAATGTTTGTCGCCGAAGCTAAAGCCATTGACAATCAATATAGTGACCATTTCTGTCGCACGCAAATCACCTTCGACATCAACCTCAAGCCTTATATCTTGAACCGTTCCATCGGCAACCATCACGTCATCGTCAGGGGAAGACATGCGGCCAAAATACTGCAGTTCACGAGAGAAAACGGGATTAAATTGACAATTGATAATTAAAAGGCTGGTGCGGAGCGAACTACGTTCGCTCCGCACCTCATTCTGTCTTCTGACTTCTGACTTCTGTCTTCTTCAAAAGACTACATCATTCCCGGCATTCCGCCGCCCATGTTAGGCATCTGCGGTGCAGGGTTCTCCTCTTTGTGGTTGGAGATGACGCATTCTGTTGTCAGGAGCATGCCTGCGATGGAAGCGGCGTTCTCGAGTGCCACCCTTGCCACCTTCACAGGGTCGATGACGCCTGTCTTGAGCAAGTTCTCGTAAACCTCAGTGCGGGCGTTGAAGCCGTAGTCGCCTTTGCCCATAGCCACTTTGTTGACCACCACCGAGCCTTCGAGTCCGGCGTTCTCCACGATCTGACGAAGCGGTTCCTCTAAAGCGCGTTTGATGATGCTGATACCTGTCGTCTCGTCGTCGTTTTCGCCTTTCATTCTGTCGAGAGCCTTGATAGCTCTGATGAATCCGACGCCACCGCCCGGGATGATGCCCTCTTCTATGGCGGCGCGTGTGGCGTTCAAAGCGTCTTCAACACGGTCTTTCTTCTCTTTCATCTCTACTTCAGATGCTGCACCGACGTGGATGACTGCCACGCCACCGGCGATCTTTGCCAATCTCTCCTGGAGTTTCTCACGGTCGTAGTCAGACGTCGTGGTTGCAATCTGAGCCTTGATTTGTGCCGCGCGGCCTTGGATGTTCTCTTTCTCACCATGTCCGTTGACGATAGTCGTGTTGTCTTTCGTGACGGTAATCTTGTCGCATGAGCCGAGTTCTGCCAATGTCGCGTCTTCCAGACGGTAGCCTTTCTCCTCGCTGATGACGGTGCCGCCTGTCAGGATGGCGATGTCTTCGAGCATCTCCTTGCGTCTGTCGCCGAAGCCCGGAGCCTTCACTGCCACGACCTTCAACGAGCCGCGTAAACGGTTGACAACCAATGTCGCAAGTGCTTCGCTGTCAATGTCTTCTGCAATGATTAACAAGGCGCGGCCGGTTTGTAAGGTCTTCTCCAAAACAGGGAGGAGGTCTTTCATCACGCTGACTTTCTTGTCATAAATCAAGATGAACGGGTTGTCATAAACGGCCTCCATCTTCTCTGTGTCGGTCACGAAGTAAGGTGAGATATAGCCGCGGTCGAACTGCATGCCCTCGACGACATCAACGTATGTCTCGATGCCTTTTGAGTCCTCAACGGTGATGACGCCTTCTTTCTTCACCTTGCCCATCGCGTCGGCGATGAGGGTGCCGATGGTGGCGTCATTGTTGGCTGAGATGGTGGCCACCTGCTGTATCTTCTCGGTGTTGTCGCCAATGATTTCCGACTGTTCCTTCAAGGAAGCCACGACTTTAGCCACAGCTTTGTCGATGCCGCGTTTGAGGTCCATCGGGTTGGCACCTGCGATGACGTTTTTGAGGCCTGTCGCCACTATCGACTGTGCCAGCACTGTGGCTGTCGTGGTGCCGTCACCGGCGAGGTCGTTGGTCTTCGATGCCACTTCTTTCACGAGCTGTGCGCCCATATTCTCTATCGGGTCGGCGAGCTCGATTTCCTTTGCTACTGTCACGCCGTCCTTCGTGATGTGAGGGGCACCGTATGATTTCTCTATGATGACGTTACGGCCTTTAGGTCCGAGAGTCACTTTCACTGCGTTTGCCAATGCATCGACGCCTTTCTTCAGGCCGTCGCGTGCATCCAAATTGAACATTATGTCTTTTGCCATATCTTTGATTTTTAATTATTTACAAATTAGATGATTGCTATGATGTCATTCTCACGCATAATCATGTAGTCTTTTCCGTCGAGATGGAATTCCGTGCCGGCGTATTTGCCATAGATGACGGTGTCGCCAACCTTCACGGTGATAGGGTTGTCTTTTGTGCCAGGACCGACAGCCACCACTGTGCCTTGCTGCGGTTTCTCTTTTGCTGTGTCAGGGATAATGATTCCACTTGCTGTTTTCTGTTCTGCGACAGCCGGCTCGATAACGACGCGGTCTGCCAACGGTTTGATATTCAATTTTGCCATGATATTTATGTTTTAATTGTCATTTTCTTGCGATTTCTTATTATCAAAAATCATTCCAAAACGATTTTGTCAGATGAATGATAAAAAAAATGTCAGAACGGGTGACATTCTGACATTTTTTTGTCTTGCTTATCAGATTATTCTGCAGCTTCTGAGTCAGTTTGAGCCTCGATAGGCGATGTCATGGTGTTTTCTATCTGGCTGCGCATCTTAGTGTCAGACTTGCTGGCACCTTGCACGCCGCCTTTCGGGATGGTGAGACTTGAAGCGAGGCAGAACACCACTAAAAGGATAGCGAGTGTCCAAGTGGTCTTCTCTAAAAAGTCGGTAGTCTTGCGGACGCCAAGAATCTGGTTGTGTGACGAGAAATTGGATGCCAATCCGCCCCCTTTTGAATTCTGAACTAACACCACCAACATCATCAAGAAACTGACGATAAGGATTAATACTGAAATAGTTACGTACATTGTCTTAAATATTAATTGTTTGACTTATTTTTTAACACATTTATTCGAGCCGCAAAGATAACACTTTTTTCTGGATATTTTAATTTTAATTTTTCATAAATTGAAATTGCTTTTTCAAAACATCCTTGTTTCTCGTAAATCGTTGCTAATGTTTCACTTACGATATTTTCTTGGTCGATTACCGACTCTTGTGCGGCCGATATTGGGTTGAAAAACTCCTGTTTCGGACGCGAAATTGTCGGGTTTTCGGCGATGAATTTGTCGATAATTTCGGCTTTTGAGAGTTTTTTTTCCGGTTTTTTAGATGTTTTTTTCTTTTGTTCGAGTTCGGCGATTTTGTTTTCGATTATAGCCATCAGCTCGTCGAGGCTTTTTTTCTTCTCTTCGAGTAGTGCCACTTCTCTGTTGAGTGCCTCTGAGGTGCCTCCGAGGTCTATCTCAGGAATCAAAATGGTTTTTTCAGGGATTATATCCGCTTGATTGTCAGGGTTTTGTGTTGAATCCACATATTCATCGGGCAGTTCGGTACACAGTTTGCGCAACACGTTTCTGTCGGGTGCCATCGCCGCCGCGCAACTGAGCTGCAGGTCTGCTTGCTCATGTCCGACACGTCGCATGCCGACGGCAAGAAGCACTTGCGCCGCCGTGAAGTAAGGGAAATCCCTCACCATCTCCCTTAGCTCTATAACATCCTGAGTGTCAATGATTTCAGGATGCGATAACAACCGTGTCAACTTGCTCTTGTTCATCGTTCACCAATTTACCACTGCCTTGTTGAAAATATCCTCGCATAATTTGTCACAAATCGACTCAACTAACTCGTTCTGAACGGCATTCAAGTCCTGATTGCTCGAATAGTCCTCATATTGCGTAAACTTCTGCTCGAAGTTCTTTGAATCGTCGAATCGGTTGTAAAACCTGACATTCACGGTGATGGAGAGACGGTTCAGAGCCGCCACTTGGTCGCCGGTGATGGCGGTGGGTGCGGTCTTGTAATCGACAATCTCTCCCTCGATGGCGAGGTCACCGTTGTCGTCCACACCGGTGAGCGTCGTCTGATTCATGAAATAATCACGTAAAGTGTTGGTAATCTGGTCGCTAAGCAGAGGGTTGACCAGATTGGCGTTATTTGGGAAATAGTGTACCGACACGGTCTTAGCCTCCGCCGGGATGCTCGCTCCCGTGAACGAGTAAATCCCGCATCCCGACAGCACTAATGCCGCTGTCAATATTAACAAGGTGTTAAATCTCTTCAACATGGTTCAACGCATTTCGTGATTTGTCATATCTTTATGTCGTATTCCTTGATTTTTCTGTACAACGTCCTCTCGCTTATTCCGAGTTCTTTTGCCGCTTCCTTGCGTTTGCCGTTATATTTTTGTAAAGCTTTGATAATCACTTCGTTTTCTTTATCTTGCAACGAGAGGTTGTCGTTATGCTCTTCCTGGAGATATTCAACTTCAGCGTCTTGGGTGTTGTCGTAGTCTATCACTGTCGTCGCCTTGATAGGTGTGATGTTCTGTTGCTGTAACGGTGTCGTCGCGATTTGTCCGGCCGTCAGCTCGTCAACGGTTTTGCGCAGTTCGGTGATGTCTTTTCGCATGTCGAATAGCACCTTGTAAAGAAGATCGCGTTCTGAGATGGAGTCGGCTTTGCTTTCATCTTTGAAGATGGCCGGCAAGGCGTTTTGCACCGGCAGATAGTTTCTCAAAATCTCAGGCGTTATTATCCTTTCCGTCTCGATGATGGATATCTGCTCGGTGACGTTTTTCAGCTGTCGTATGTTGCCGTCCCAACGGTAGTTTTCGAGAACGCCGAGTGCCTCAGGTGTGAGCTGCACCGCCGGGATGCGGTATTTTTCGGCGAAGTCGGAAGCGAACTTCCTGAAAAGCATCTTGATGTCGTCTTTTCTCTCGCGCAGAGCCGGTATGTGTATCGGGACGGTGTTGAGGCGGTAGTACAAATCCTCGCGGAAACGTCCTTTCTCGATGGCTGTGGGTATATCGACATTGGTGGCGGCGACCACACGCACGTTGGTTTTCTGTATCTTCGATGAGCCGACTTTTATGAACTCGCCGTTTTCGAGAACTCTAAGGAGGCGTGCCTGCGTCGCCAAAGGCAGTTCTCCCACCTCGTCAAGAAACAGGGTGCCACCGTCAGCAACCTCGAAATAGCCTTTGCGAGTGTCGTAAGCTCCTGTAAATGAGCCTTTTTCGTGACCGAACAGCTCTGAGTCGATGGTGCCTTCCGGTATGGCGCCGCAGTTGATGGCGAAATATTGCCCGTGCTTGCGGCTGCTGTTCTGGTGTATTATCTGCGGAAACACATCCTTGCCGGTGCCGCTCTCCCCGTTGATGAACACGGTGAGGTCGGTGGCGGCCACCTGCACTGCCACCTCGATGGCGCGGTTCAGGGCTGGGTCGTTGCCGATGATGCCGAAACGCTGTTTTATGGCCTGGATGTCAATCATCTTAAAGTCGCGTTAAGTTGTTGCTCGATGGCCGACTGAATCCTTGCCATGGTCTTCTCTATCACCTTGTCGGTCAAGGTCTTCTGCTTGTCTTGCAAGGTGAAACTGACAGCGTATTGTTTCTTGCCCGCCGGAATCTTGTCGCCTTCGTAGATGTCGAACAGATTCACCGATTTCAGGATGTTGCGCTCGGTCGCGAAAGCCAATTTCTTGATTTGCTCGAACGTCACGTTCTTATCCATGACAAGGGCGAGGTCGCGGCGCACGCTCGGGAACTTCGGCAATGCCTCGAAACTGATGGTTTTCAGACCTTTGACAATCTTCACGACCATATCCCAATCGAAGGTGGCGTGAAACACTTCCTTCTTCACGTCGAAAATCTTCAAAGTCTTGGCGTTGATTTTGCCTAAAGTCACTAACTTGTTGTTATTCAATGAATAAACCATGGAATAGTCGTAATGTTTCTCATCGCCTTCGGTCATTTCAAGCTCATCGGTGTTGATGCCGACCTTATGGATGACGCCAAGGACATATTTTTTCAAGTCGTAGAATGTGAGGCTCTGTGGCTTGCCGGTCCACGACTCTTCCTTAGCGTTGCCGGTGATGAGCATGTCGAGGCGGAAGTTCTCGGTGTAGGGATTGAGGGGCTTCTCCTCCGTCGCCTTGTTCTCGGCGTTGTAGTGATATACATTGCCGAACTCGAAGAATTTCATGTCAAAGCTCTTGAAGCTCTGGTTGCGTGCTATGCTCTCGAGTCCGCCGAACATCAGCGACTGGCGCATCACGTCGAGGTCTGAGCTTAACGGATTCATAATCTTCACGTTATGAGCCTCGTCGAAGCTGTCGAGGTCACGTGTGTATGCCGATTTCGTGAGAGAGTTGTTCATAATCTCATAGAACCCGTTGGAAGCCAACATGATGGAAATCTCTTTCTGAATCTTCTCTTTGTCGGGCTTGTTGTTGACGTTGAGGCTGGCGTTGATTTTTGTCGGGATGGCGATGTTGTCGTAGCCGTAGATCCTTAATATCTCTTCAACTAAATCGGCTGGACGATACACATCGACCTTGCATGTCGGCACATCAACGGTGACGTAAGCGTCGGTGAGCTCAACCACCTGACAGTCAAGGTCTTTGAGGATGTTGACGGCTATATTTTTTTCTATTTCCTGACCTGCAATCTTGTTCAGGTAATCGAATCTCAGCTGCACGCGGACAGGGGTGAAGTCGCCGTTTTTGATGTCTTTTATCAATGACGACACGGTGCCGCCTGCGAGTTCTTTCACCAATAATGCGGCGCGTTTCAATGCATAGAGAGTGATATTCGGGTCGCAGCCGCGCTCATAACGGAAAGAGGCGTCGGTCTGAAGCCCGTGAAAACGTGCGGTCTTACGTATCGAGGTGGGGTTGAAGTAGGCACTCTCAATGAAGATATTCGTGGTGTTTTCGGTCACACCGGAGTCAAGACCGCCGAACACACCTGCTATGCACATCGGCTCTTCGGCGTTGCAAATCATGAGGTTGGTGTCGTTGAGCTTACGCTGGATGCCATCCAGAGTGGTGAACGGGGTGTCTTTTGCCAAGCATTTGACAATCACCTTCTTACCTTTGATTTTGTCGGCATCGAAGATGTGCAATGGCTGTCCGACCTCCATCAGTATGAAGTTTGAGATATCGACGATGTTGTTGATGGAGCGCAGTCCCACTGCCTCAAGACGGTGTTTGAGCCATGCCGGTGACGGTCCAACCTTCACGCCGCTCACGGTGACACCGCTGTAGCGAGGGCAGGCCTTGGTGTCTTCCACCGTGACATCGATGTCGAGGTCGGTGTTTTCCACCTTGAAATCCTCCACCGAGGGGCGTGTGATATGATATTCGCGGGTGTTGTTCAGATGATTCAGTGCCGCCACAATGTCGCGGTCGCATCCTATGTGTGAGGTGGCGTCGGAACGGTTGGCAGTGAGGCCTATCTCATACGTAAAGTCTTGTTCTACAGGGAAATAGCACGATGCCGGTTTACCAACCTCGTAACTGTCAGGAAGCACCATGATGCCTTCGTGCGACTCGCCGAGTTGCAGCTCGTCTTCCGCGCAAATCATGCCTTCCGACACCTCACCGCGTATCTTGCCTTTCTTGATGGTGAAGTGCTCGTCGCCGCTCCACAGCTCGCATCCTATTGTTGCCACCAGCACCGTTTGTCCGGCAGCCACGTTAGGCGCGCCGCAGACGATATGCAGAGGCTCGGCCTCGCCGACGTCAACGGTGGTGATGTGCAGATGGTCGGAGTTGGGATGGTCGATGCAGGTGAGTACCTTGCCCACCACCACGCCTTTCAAGCCGCCTTTTACCGATTCGTAAGGTGTCATGTCTTCAACTTCTAGACCCGTTCCGGTCAAAATTTTTCCAAGTTCTTCAGCAGGCAAATCGCACTGAACGTACTGTTTAAGCCAATTATATGATATTTTCATTTTGTAAATGTTTGTTACTCAACAATATGAGATTCCTCGACTCCATTACATTCCGTTCGGAATGACGTCTGTGTGTCCGTCATTTCGACTGGAGCGGAGCGGAATGGAGAAATCTCCTGAACAAACTGCAAAGATACAAAATTCTGACAAAATGTCAGTTAAAAAATAAAAAAATATTCGACGGCAAATTGGTTTGGTCGGGAAGGTAAATCCTATGAACTACAACCCGACGACACAAGCGCCCTGCTCTCTCGGGAAGGGCACAGGAAAAATTACTCCAACCTAACCAGACGCACGGATAGACCGTCGGTCTCGTTGCCGCCGGTCATGAACCACCAGCCCGAACCAAAGTACAAGTGGTACGCGCCGCTATCATCGATCTCCGTACTCGACCAGTAGTAGCCGCAACGCCCGGCACCGTTCACCGAGTAACCACGAAAGTAGCCGGCAGCAGGCAAGAACACGCAGCCGACAGACTCGTAGTCGTTCACGAATGTCGTCTTCGTGATGGACGCTCCACTTGACGGCACGGTCCCTGTATAATTGTCAGGGAATATTATCATGCCATATACACTCGCCTTCCCGTCCTTGCTGTCAGTCAACGTAACCCTACGGTATGCTCCGCCGTCTCCGGTATTACCGTTTACGGTGCGGCCGATAAGATACTCCCACTCGGTTTTTGTGGGTATTCTCCAACCGGTGCCGCACGAGGTGCTGCCGTCGCTGTCGTATATCGTCTGGCTCGCCATGCCGTAAGCAGTGCTCCAGTTGAAGAATGTGCGCGAATTGGCACTTGGTGAAGCAATATTGTAGTATGTTTGGTCATCGCTGAACATATACTTGCTGTTATAAACCAAATTGCTCTTTGAAAAGTACACCTTCGTGGTGCTACCTAATGAAAACTCACCCACAAGCGTACCATTAGGATTTGCAGTTGTCGAGAAGCTGACATCTGCGCCGTATGTGGTGCCGGCTTGGTTGGTGGCATACGCCCTCACATGATATGTGGTGCCGGCTGTCAGACCCGTAA
>CALCYT010000013.1 GCA_937906455.1 uncultured Bacteroidales bacterium
ATCTCTGAAAAGGTCTGTATCCCTATCGGGTATCTGCGACGCTGAGTGTTCATATCCGTATATTTTTCAAATTGCAAATATACAATTAAAATTCGGATTAAGCATCATTATCTCACAAAAAAATGACATAATAGGCCAAAAAATTTTAACATTTGGGAAAATACCGTTTCAAAACCTAATAATGTTTTTTGCATTTCAAAAAAAGGACGCGCAATGGCACGTCCCTACTCTCTACTCTATACTCTAAACTAAAAAACTGACTCTAAACTCTAAACTCTAAACTCTCAACTCCACCATCTCCCCTGCCTCCGGAATCACCACATCCTTAAACCCGTTGTTTTTCCTCAGATACTTTGCGTATCTCTCCTGCACTCCAGCCTCGCCGTGAACGACAAACACCTTCTTCACCTTGTCTGGATTCTGGCATCTGAGGTACTCCGCCATCTCTTGGTAGTCGCCGTGTCCGCTGAAGGCGTCGATGCTGCGCACCTCGGCGTTCACCTTATGCGGCATGCCGAAGATGGAGATATCCTTCTCACCCGACAGTATGCGGGCGCCGAGTGTCGTAGGGGCGCAATAGCCCACGGCAAGCACCGTGTTCTTCGGGTTGTCGATGTTGTTGGCTATATGATGTTTCACCCTGCCGGCTTCCATCATGCCCGACGCCGAGATGATGATGCACGGCTCCTTTGAGTTGTTCAACGCCTTGCTCTTGGCGACATCCGTTATATAATGCAGGCTGTTGAAGCCGAACGGGTCGTCATCGTAACGCAACACCTCCGCCACGTCTTTGTTGAAATCGCCGAGATGCATCTTGAAGATGGAGGTGGCATTGGTGGCCAGCGGACTATCGACATACACAGGGATGCGCGGCAAATCACCGCTGTTGTAGGCGTTGTTGAGGATATACACTATCTCCTGTGTCCTGCCGATGGCGAATGACGGGATGATGAGCTTGCCTTTCTTCTCCACGCAGGTATGCCTGATTATGTCGAGAAGCTCTTTCTCAGCCCCTGTCTTGTCCTGATGCAGCCTGTCACCGTAGGTGCTTTCCGTGATGAGGTAGTCGCACTGCTCGAATGGCGCCGGTGGTCGCAGCAGATAGTTGGAGGCGCGCCCGATGTCGCCGGTATAGCCCACCTTGATAACCTTGCCGTTCTCGTCAATCATGATGGTGGCGCAGGCACTGCCGAGCATGTGGCCGGTGTTGTAAAACTTCACGCTGACGTTGTTGTCGAGGTAAAACCTGCGATTAGGCTCAGTGGTGATGAACAGTTCCATGCAGTCACGGGCGTCTTTCTCAGTATATATAGGCTCCACCGGCTTCAGTCCCTGACGCGAGCGTTTCTTGTTAAACCAATGAGTATCATTCTCTTGTATGAAACCACTGTCAGGAAGCATTATAGAACACAGCTCGCGTGTCGCCGTGGTGCATATCACAGAGCCTCGGAAACCCAACTTGTAGAAATATGGTATCAGGCCCGAATGGTCGATGTGAGCATGCGTCAAAATGATGCTGTCAATCTCCTTCGGGTCAACCATGATGTTGCGGTTCATGGCATCAGTCTCCAGACCCTTGCCTTGAAACATTCCGCAGTCAAGCAAGAGCTTCTTGCCTTTGTCGGTGACGATAAGATGCTTACTGCCTGTCACCTCGCGCGCTGCGCCTATAAACTTGATTCTCATTATCTTAACACGTTTATTAGTCTGACAAAACTACCGTTGTCTGTCATGATATTTACTAAATACATTCCATTCACAAATATGCTCATGTCTATTATAACATCATCATTATCAACATGTTGCATCAACACGACCTGGCCTGTCATATTCACCACCGACACCTGTCTCATGGCATCGGCTTGGATATTCACCTTACCGGATGTCGGGTTGGGATAAATCGACACATTATCTGCATTCTCTTCGTTAACTGACGTATAATCAATTACTTCCACCTTAGTCAGGAGATAATCCGACTGGCATTCGTTCTGATAGAAAGCGATTATCCTGTAATAATACAGACCGGGTGTCTCCACCTCGTCATTACATTCATAATGAGCGATGGAAGGCGTGTTGACGATACGCTTAACCAATTCATAATCAATGTCATCCACGCTTCTATAAATCTCGAATCTATCGAGGGTGAACTCATATTCGGCTCTATCCCACGACAAATGTGCGCCAAATTCGCCTTCATCATAATAATTCTCGCCCACGAAATTCTCCGGTTGCGGGCAAGTCACAGGCAGCGGCTCTGTCACGATCACCGTGACTGCCGCCGATGCGGTGGTGGTGCCATCGTAAACAGTCACCGTATATGTCATTGCTCCTGCCTCTGTCGGCATCGCCGTCGTTGTGGCCGCCGTTGGGTCGGCTATGGTCTCTGCCGATGTCCATTCGTATGTGTAGGACTCTTCGCCTCCGGTGGCTTCGGCCGTCAAAGTGACTGATTCTCCGAGTGTTACGGTGTCGGAGTCGGCTGTTGCGACCACCAACAATGGTATCGGTGCCGAGCCGTCGGTTATCGCTATATTGGTGAAGTACGTCTTCTTGTTGTACCCAAACACCGTGAGGGTGGCGAAGCCTGTCGTGTCAACGGCCTCGAAGTTGATTGTGGCGCCGTCGCCGTCAATCATCTCGGAGCCTAATATCTCGCCGTTGAATGTCAGTGTCGCCAAGGCGCCGTCTCCGTTGGTGGTGCTCACGGTGAAGCTGGTGGCTGAAGGGCTTAACGTTGTTGCCGCCGTCACGCCCATATCCGCCGGCACCGCGTTGCGCAGCGTCAACGTCGGGTCACCAAACAAAATCCATGTGTTATATGTGCCTTTCACCGCATTTTGGTTCGGACCTTGGTCAAGAACCTTCATGTTGCCGTTGATGGAGACGCCGCCCATGGTGCGCCGGATGTTGTCGTTGTACGACTCCACTAAGATGTCAACCATCTCATCTTGTCCATACATGGGAGGCACCCACGGCTGTGAGATATATGAGAACATGCCGCCTATGGCGCCGGTCGGGTTGCCGTTGCTGTTGTTGGTGGCGCGCATCCAGGCCTCGGCGAAACAGGGACTGCTGTTGTCGTATTTCCCGTTGAGGCAAGCCACCGAGATGACGTAAGGCAGCTTGTAATCGTTGGTCAAGGCGTTGACATGCGAGTTGCTGTAGTTGAAGACGCCCCAGCCTGTCACATAGCCGTGGTTGCAGTAGTTTATGATGCTCACACCTCCGTTGATATGTGCGCTCACGGCACTTGCGTTGGATGCCGTGGTACCGGTAACATTTTGATAATCACGATAAACGTCAGTGTAGTTGTATCCCAACAAATCTGTTCTGATATTGTCAATATGTTGATAATCATCTTCATTGAAATGACCACTTGAACCCGCCGAAGTCGAGACGCCCTGTCCGACGGTCAGCCATGTGGCGTTTTCGTCCAAATCACGCTCATAATTAAGCACTTTGTTCACATGGTTTGTCACCTGCGCCTCCGTCTCACAGCAGAAACGTCCCACTATGACTTCGTTGTAATAGTCGTTGCCCGCGAGCTGTCCGTATTGGACGTCGCCGTAACCCGAATATCCGTTGGAGCCTGCGCCTGCCGAGATATAGACTCCCGGAATCTGCTCCACATCGCCAACGAGAAGTATGTCGGTCATGTCGGGATGCTCCGCGTAATAATTCTGGATGTATGATCGTATCGCCGGCGCGTTGTTACCTGTGACAGTGGTCCCGACCATTGTGGTGGGGCGTCCTATCTGTCTCTTCCACGCCACAAAAGGCTCCATGGCCGTCATGAAGTCGTCGTGACAAATGATGAGCAACTCGCCGTCGTCGGCAATGGAAACGTATTTCGACATCAACTCGTTGTAATTGATATACCGGTTCTCGTAAATCTTCCTGAACTCAGGGTCCAAGACGAAGGCATCCCTGCGTTTTTCAATGACATTTCTGCTGTCAATGCCCACATTTTTCATTTTTATGACAAGATGGCTGTAAACCCTCAGGGTCTTCGTCACCGGATTATATAAATAAGGTGTGACAACCATGTTCTGACCTCTCACATCACGATGGATATACGGCTCATGGAGCTTCACAACCCGTGAAGGATAAAAGGCATCTTGTTGATACATAGTGCCATACGTATATGGCACGTCTTCCGGAGCCACGCTTCTCGGGAAATCGCCTTTCGAGGGAGCCACCTCTATGTTCTGATAGTCAACATATTGAGCGTCAACGAGTTCGACATCCATCAGAGCGTTATCGCCAATCACCGTGGGAATCACCATACTCGACACGTCGGGCTCGCCTGCCTGCGCCATAAGCATCATTTTCTTATTGGTGACCACAACGGCATCGCCATTGGGAGTCGTCACCGGATGGGAAATAAATCCATCGACATTAATTTCGACGACAATTTCCTTCTCTGTTGATGAAACAAGATTCGCATCCCAGCCCTGTGCAAAAGCCAAGTGACTGATAATCAATCCGATTGTTAAAAATAGATGTTTTTTCATGGTGATAAATTTTTGCAAATATAATAAAAAAGGACGCCGATAGCGACGTCCTTCGTAATTTTTTTAATCAAATTCATTTGATAACGACTTTCTGAATCTCGGTGTTGCCGTTTGCGACCACCTTCAGGAAATAAACTCCGTTGAGTTCGCTCACGTCAACGGCGGTCTTTCCGTTAGCGTTGCCGCTCATCACCACCTGGCCGATGCTGTTAACTATCTGATATTCATAGTTATTGACATTGGTCACGATATTCATCACGCCGTTTGCCGGATTTGGATATACGCTCACCGACATCTCGCTTATTTCCTCGACTCCGTCGAAATCGACCTGGACGAACAGCGTCACCGGTGCCGACATAGAGCCATTGGCATTGACAGCATACACCGAATATTTGTATGTGCCGCTCTCTTCAAGGGCATCGACATATTCTGTTTCGGTTACTGTCGCAAGTGTGGCGTCGTTGCGTTTCACCAAGTATGATTCCGCGTCGGCTGAGCCTTCCCATGTCAGCATCACGTCATGGCCTTCGACGGTGGCCTCAAGTCCCGTCGCCGGGTCGATGAATGTGATGACACTGGTTGGCGGGAAGAGGATGTCGTCAATCATGGCGCAGTCACCGCCGTTGTTCACCGAGCCGTCCTTGGTGTAGCTCCATTTGAATGTGTGCTGACCCGCTGTCACGGCCTGTGTGAACTGTGTCCATGACACCTCGCCTGACCATGTACCCTTCTCCTGGTTGTCCATGTAGAAGTGCAGCTTGTCATAGTTGGTTTCTGACGACACATAATACATAAATGTAAGCTCACCGGCTGCGAGCACGTTCACTGTAAGTGTGATGTTATAGTCTGAGTTTGCCATGCCTGCATTGGCTGACTTCGCGCATTTCGTGCCTTTCACGCCTCCATCGACGATGGTCCAGGCGTTAGGTGTGCTGAAGGTCCAGTCGCTGCCGAATGTGCCTGACTCGAAGTCTTCCATGATGGCGCCATAGCTCAGCACGAAGATGTTCTGAACCACGAAGAGTCCTGATGTCATCTCGTATGCCACCTCGAATGTGGTGCCCGGCTCAACGCTTTCAGCGACGGTGTAGCCGGCGTTCAGCGTGATGGTCTCGCCACCCTCGATAACGTCGTCAAACGCTATTGTCTCAGGGTCGAATACGAGGTCTGGTGAGCAGCTTATCAAGGTGAACTCGCCGCCATACAACGGGGCTGAGCCTGAGTTCAGGAATGTCAGAGCCACATCGGTGTCGGTAGTCACCATGTTGTTGAAGGCGAGCACAGGAGCGTGCAGGTCAATGATAATCTTACCAACCCACACATCTGTGCCGTCTGTGACATTGACGTCAAGCTGTGCCTTTGTCCCGTCAGGTACGTTGGCCGACACCTCAAACTGGAAGCCTTCTATTGTCAACACCTCGTCAGGGTTGATGGCGTCGAAGGCTACTTCAGCAGCTGTGATGTTGATGTATTCATTTTCTGTTGAGATTGTCGCCACTACATTGTTGGCAATATCCACACCCACGTTCTTGAAGTCAATCGACAGGTCGATGGTCTCGCCATAGTTAGCCTGAGGAGCGCTCATCTCGTAACCGTTCACCGTGACGTATGCGCCTTCTGCCGGCAGGACATCGATTTCACCCACGTATGTCGCTCTGTTGAAGCCCATCACCACCAAAGTGGCGCCACCCACATTCGACAAGGCCGGGAATGTCATCGTGCAATGACCGTTGATGAGCCTCTGCGATGCGAGCACCTCGCCGTCCATCGACAATGTGGCGATAGCGTAATCGGCATCGGCATATACTTCGAGTTCTGTCATCCCGAGCATCAGCACCGACGGTGTCGCCGTCACGCTCATGTCGGTCGGGTTGGCTGTACGAACCATCAATGACGGGTCGCCGAAGAGCACCCATGTGTCATGGCATTCAGTGTCGTTACTCTTATCGATGACGTCCATGTTGCCGTTCAACGAGGCGCCTGCCAAAGTGTGGTTAAACTGGTCAACGTTACGCCATTCGCACAAGACGTTAACCATCTCGTCTTGTCCGTACATCGGTGGGATCCAGGGCTGTGACATCCATGAGAACATGCCTCCGATAGCACCTGTAGGTGTGCCGTTGGAGTTGTTGGTGGCACGCATCCAAGCCTCAGCGAAGCATTCGCCGCCTGCGCCGCCGTAGTCGAACTTACCGTTCAGGCAGGCCACCGACCAGACGATAGGCCACATATTGTCGTTTGTCAAAGCGTTGACGTTGCTGGTGCTGTAGTTGGCGACGCCCCAGCTTGTCTCTGAACCGTGGTTGCAGTAGTTGATGATGCTGATACCTTGGTTTGTCGTCGCGCTGATTGTCGATGTGCTTGCGTCACCGCCGCTGCCGCCGTGATGCTCCGTGACCACAGAATAGGTGTAGTGCAACAGTGTGTCGCGGATAAGGTCGATGTGACGATAGTCGTCTTCACCGAAGTGACCGCTGCCTGCGCCGTAGTATCCGATACCCATGCCTTTGTCGCACCATGTCACATTCGGCTGCAAATCGCGCTCATAATAAAGCACCTTGTTGACCTGTGATGTCACATGGGCGTTGGTCTGCACTGAGAAACGGCCAATGAACACCTCCGGATAGTGGTCGGTACCCTCGACTTGGCCGAACCAGTTGTCGGAACGCTCTGAGCCGAGGCTATGTGGTGTGATGTGTTCATAGTCACCGACGAACAACACATAAACGAGGTTATGGTTGGGGTCGTTGTACATGTTTGAGATATAGCTCTTGATACCTGTGTCGCTGTTTCCGCCAGCCGTTGTCACGCTCACCATCGTGGTAGGACGGCCTGACTGGTTTTTCCATTCCACCAAAGGCTCCATGCTTGTCATGAACTGGTCGGCGCAGATGATGAGCATCTCGCCGTTGTCCTCGATGAAAGGATATTTTCCGGCAGCCTCGGCGAAGTTGATGAAACGACGCTCATAAGATGCCTTGAACTCCGGAGAGGTCTTGACAGTGTTGCTCTTACGCGCGAGTTTCGGGTTCTCGCCGTTGTCGCTCACCTTTGTCATGGCTATTGTCATGTTTGTGTAAACACGCAATGTCTTGGTCACAGGGTTGTATGCGAACGGACGCACCACTATGTTCTGGCCGCGGAAGTCCCTGATGATGTAAGGGGCGTCGAGCGACACCTGAGCCGCCGGCCAAAATGCGTCTTGCTGATACATCTCACCGTAGGTGTAAGGGACATCCTCAGGATTGATTTGACGGCTGAAGTTGCCTTTGGAAGGAGCCACCTCGACATTCTCATAGTCAACGTATGTCGAGTTGACAACGGTAACTTTCATTTCCGCCATGTCACCAATCATAACCGGGATGACATCGTATGAGAGTTGCGGCGCACCGGCCTCAAGCTCGTATGCCATGTCTTTCACGCTGACTACGACCTGCTTGCCTTCAGGGGTTGTCACGTTCTGTGTGTAAAAACCTGCGAGGTTAACCTCGATAATCGTCTCATTCTCAGTGGATGAGATTAAGGTCTTTTTCATCGGCGACGGAGTCTCACTCGAGATTCCATGCCATTCCTGCGCGAATCCCATAAACGAGAACAGCAGGAACAAAGCTGATAGTAATAATGATTTTCTCATAATTTTTTTATAAAATGGTTTGATAATATTTTACACCTTACTCTATTAATAGCCTGCAAAGATATAAAAAAAAAGGATGCCGTAAACCGACATCCTTAATTTTTTTTAAAAAATAATTTACTTGACAGTAACTTTTCTTACCACGACATCGCCGTTGGCAGTGATTCTCAAGAAGTAAACTCCGTTGAGTTCGCTCACGTCAACGCTTGTCTTTCCGTTGGCGTTGCCGCTCATCACCACCTGGCCGATGCTGTTGATAATCTGATACTCATAGCTGCCGGCGTTGGTCACGATGTTCATCACGCCGTTTGCCGGATTTGGATATACGCTCACCATGACATTCTGATTTTCAATGACATCTGTGAAGTCAACTGTCACGAAGCATGTGACAGGGGCTGACATCGAGCTGTTGTCATTGACGGCATACACAGAATATTTGTATGTGCCGTTCTCTTCAAGGTAATCGGCGAACTCCGTCTCGGTGACTGTTGCGAGTTCCTCGTTGTCGCGTTTCACTAAGTATGCTGTAGCATCGGCTGAGCCTTCCCATGTCAGAGCCACGTCATGGCCTTCGACGTTAGCCTCAAGTCCTGTCACCGGGTCGATGAATGTGATGACATTGGTTGGCGGGAAGAGGATGTCGTCGATTTTAGCGCAGTCATCACCACTGTTCACCGAGCTGTCTTTGGTGTAGCTCCATTTGAATGTGTGATAACCCACTGTCACGGCCTGTGTGAACTGTGTCCATGCGATGTTGCCTGACCATACGCCCATCTCTTGGTTGTCCATGTAGAAATGGAGCTTGTCGTAGTTGCTTTCTGATGACACATAATACATAAATGTAAGCTCACCTGCTGCGAGCACGTTCACTGACAGTTGCATGAAGCCTTCTGAACTTGCCACGCCTGCGTTAGCTGATTGTGCGCATTTCGTGCCTTTCACGCCGCCGTCGGTAATCGTCCAAGGGTACTGTGTGCTTAAGGTCCAGTCGCTGCCGAATGTGCCTGACTCGAAGTCTTCCATGATAGCGCCATAGCTCAGCACGAAGACATCCTGAACCACGAAGAGTCCTGATGTCATCTCGTAGGCCACCTCGAATGTGGTGCCCGGCTCAACGCTTTCATCGACTGTATAGCTGGCAGTCATCGTGATTGTCTCGCCACCTTCGATAATGTCGTCAAACGTTATTGTCTCAGGGTCGAACACGAGGTCTGGTGAGCAGCTTATCAAGGTGAACTCGCCGCCATACAACGGTGCCGAGCCTGAGTTCAGGAATGTCAGGGTCACCTCGGTATCTGTCTTCTCCATATTGTTGAATGCGAGCACCGGAGCGTGCAGCTCTACCTTGAATTTTCCTTCCCATACCTCATTGCCGTCGGTCACCACAAGGATGAACTGTGCCTTGGTCTTGTCTGGGACATTATTCGACACCGCGAATTGGAATCCTTCCATTGTAGCTGTCTGGTCCGGTGCCAAGCTTGTCACCTCGCCGTCAGCCAAGATAATCTCGATATATTCGCTTTCTGTTGTGAGTGTGGCTGTGATATTGCTGGCCTCCATTGTGCCAACATTCTTCACGGTGATGTCCATGTCGATTGTCTCGCCATAGTCGGCTTGAGGGACGTTCAACGCGTATGAGTCTATTGCCACGTAAGCGCCATCCAATGAGGCGGCCGGAACGATGGCGGTATAAGGCTGACGCTGCGGGTGTGTCACCACGATTTTCACGTCGCCGCCTGATGTGATAGGCTCAAACAGCTGGATGTCAGCCACGCCTTCCTCGCCTATTTCACCAGCGCCATATAGCACGCCGTCTTTTGTGATACCGACGTATGAACCCGGATCAGCCTCAATGGTATATGTATCCATGCCTATTGGCATAGTCGGCATGTGTGAGACGCTGTTCTCGGCGGGATTGGTGTGATATGGGCAGATAGAACCGTCGCCAAGCACGTGGTATGACTCCCAATAGTACTGGTCGGAAACGCTGCCCTGGTAGCCGTTGGCGTGTGAGTAAGCCACCGCCACATCACCGATAAACACCACTGCCGACAAGCTGTTGAAGTCGTCTCTGAACTGTGCGTCATAAACGCCCATTGATGACTCCTCGTATGTAGGCATCTGGTTGAATGTGTTGGTAGCACCTACTCCGAAGTAGTAATCTTCATACCAATAGGAGCTCGGGCATGAACCGATGTAAGCGAAAGCGCCTTTGTTTGCTGTTGTCACGAATGTCTCGCCCAAGCATTTTCCTGAGATGCCCCAGTCAGCGGCTTGGCAGCAGTTACCCATAGCCCAGAAGTATTTGTCTTGGTTGGTCAGTGAGTTGACGTTGCTGTTGGTGAAGCTCGGGTCAGCCCAGCTGGTGTTGCTGCCGTGAGCGGTGTAGTTCACGAAACCGACGCCGGTGCTCAAGCTCGCGTATGTGTTGTTGTACGGCTGGGTGAGGAACAGGTTCACATCCTGGAAACCATGCGCTGCATTGTAATAGTAGTAGTTGGCATATTCAATGGTAGGTTTGCCTGCTCTCGGATTCCATGAGCTGTCCCATCCTGCGATAAGAAGAACGTTGCTCAGATATGACGGGTCGGGCATGGTATATTGCTCATATTGCAGCGATTTTGCGATCATGATGTCCATCTCAGCCACTGTCTCAGCTGTGAAACGGCTGTGGAACATGTCTCCGTAGTAGTCGTTTGAGCCGCCTGCCACAGCATAGTAATAAAGGTCGGTCACGCAGCTTGTCGCGCTACCTGTCTGTGACGCAGGCACTTGGTTGCTGTCACCGAAGATGATGACGAATGAAGGTGTTCCTCCGTTGGCGACACCATCATTGTACTTGTTGATGATGAATGACTTGATGGCAGAGGCTGTCGTTCCTATCTCATCGGTGTAGTTGACGTCGAGGATGAAGCCTTTTTCGGTCTTCCATGTGAGCCATGGCTGCATCGATGTCTCAAACATACGGTTGGCGATGACCAGGACTCTCACCGGTGTTGCCCAGAGGTCCGGGTGGTCGTCATAGATGTCGCGGATGGCTTTCTCGTTGAATAACGAGGCGTAAACCGTTCTGAAGTAAGGGCTGTAGGTGTTGACCAAGGTCTTCTCCGTGAGAGCGAGGTCGGCATCCTCAAATGTCACTTCCACTTCAATGTCGTTGTAAACGCGTACGGTGTTAGCGGAGGCATCGTATCTTAAAGCATTGATTTGCAATGCTCCAATCTGCACGCCGCGCATCGTGCCCATCACTGTCACCTCAGCGAGAGGACGCTCGTCATAACCCTTTGCCGCATAAGCATTCTCATTGTACTTGAATTCCACTTCCTTCTCACTCTTGCTCTGAGACGGCTGTTGTGGATAGATTCTTTCAATGCCGTAGTCGGTGAGGTTATACTCGTTCACTGTGTAGTTTTTCACTGTCACGACGGGTTTGGCACCGAATGGGACAGCGATAAGCTCACGTGTCACAGGCACCTGAGGCTCGCCGATTTCGCCGGCCGGCACAGAGTTGCCCATTGTAATTACCGAAAAAACGCCTTTTTCTGTGTTGACGTTCACACTCTCAATGCTTTCGTATGAGAATGATGCTGAGAAACCGCTCATGGTCACATGTTGTGCCTCAGGAGTTTTGTTCCCTCTTGAACCAAGGTCGATATGACCCTGAGCAAATGCTTGGAAGCCGAACATGATGACTACCAATGCCATTGCGAGTTTTTTAAGTTCAAATTTTTTCATTTTTGTAAAATTAAGTTATTTAATTATGTTATCTTTCAAAGACAGAGCTTCGCTTTTTTACAAGCTACAAAAATACATATTTTTTCAAAAAGTGTTCCTTTTTTTTGACAAAATTTTCAAAAAAAACGTCATTGACCTAATAAGATATCGTATTCTTTTTTGGAATTCAACAACTTAACAGCGCGCTCTATCATCTTGTCCTCTTTCATCACCACTTGATAGAATTTGTCGATGTTCCAGATGTTCTGCGCTATTATCGCTTTGATTCTCAATTTAATCCAGTTTTTCGAGCGTTCAAACTGCTCGTCATTCCATTTGATGTCTTTTTTTTCAGCCACCTGCTTGAAATCTTCCAACATCGTGTCGTCAATATCGAATTTTTTGTTAAACTTCTCAAAAGTCTGATAATCATGGTTTATTTTCTCTCTGTTTGCCAAAACGTAATCGATGCAATAGGCGTTGAACACGTTTTTTCTCACCAAATCGGTGAACAGTTTGGTTGAGTATGTGGTGTCAACGGGCATGAAGATATCCGGCATGATGCCTCCGCCGCCATATACCGTCCTATTGTTGCGCAGGGTGTAATATTTAAGAGAATCAGCGAGTTTGATGCTGTCGGCGTGGTAATATTCGCCATGTTCGAGGCGTTTTGTCATCTCCTTGAAATAGTCTTCCGAGCCTTTGTCGTAGGAGCGTTGTATGCACCTGCCTGTCGGGGTGTAATAACGTGCTGTGGTGAGACGTATCTGGGCACCGTCAGGCAGGTTGAACGGCCTCTGTACCAGACCCTTGCCGAAAGAACGGCGGCCAATGAGCACGCCACGGTCCCAGTCTTGTATCGCTCCCGACACTATCTCGCTTGCCGATGCGCTGCCTTCGTCAATCAGAACCACTAACCTGCCCTCCCTGAAACTGCCGTTGTGGTCGGTGGCGAAAATCTGCTTAGGACTCCTCAGTCCTTCAGTAAACACCACCGTTTTATCACTGCCAAGGAACTCGTTGCCCAGACCGAAGGCGGTTTGCAGATACCCTCCCGAGTTGCCTCTCAGGTCGAAAATAAGCGACTGCATGCCTTGTAACTTCAATGCCTCAAGAGCGTTTTCAAACTCATCTACCGACTGCTGCGCGAACTTGTCAAGCTTGATATATCCGATTTTTTTGTCAACCATGAAATAGGTGTTTATGCTATTCAATGGTATCTTATCTCTAACGACTTCAAAATCAATAAGTTCCTTGTCATCGCCTCGTTTGATGCCGAGCACCACCTTGGTGCCTTTTTGTCCACGCAGATGTTTCGTGACATATTCGTTGTTGACTTTTTTTCCGAAAGCGTCTTCCCCGTCGATGGTCACTATCCTGTCGCCCGCCATGATGCCCACCTTCTCCGACGGTCCGCCCGGCACCGCAGATACGACAAGAATGGTGTCTCTCAAAATCTGAAACGTCACGCCTATGCCCTCGAAGCTGCCCACAAGCTCCTCGTTGGCTTTCTGGACATCCTTGGCGGCGATGTAAGCACTATGAGGGTCAAGGGATTTCAGCATCGCGATGATGGCCTCCTCCGTCAGCTTGGGCATATCGGTGCTGTCAACATAAAAATTGTCAATCAGATACATCGTGGTGGCGAGCTTCTGCGTGGTCTCCGACTGCTTCACCTTGTTTTGTGCAAAACACAACTGGCTGATTGCCAATAATATAATTAGAGATAACCTTTTCATTGTCTGATTTTTATTTTTCAACATGATGCGATGAATCGCGTTTATACAACATTGTCATTTATAAATTCCAACAATCAACTTCTGACGATTTCAAACGAATTATCCTCATTAATCCTTATTATCGTTGACGCCTTAGGTTTGACGATAACGTCATGATACAGGCTCACCACATAGTCGGCGGTGGTTTTCATCTGTTCTGAAATGTCAACAAAATTTGCCGGTGCCGGCTGTCCGCTCAGGTTTGCCGACGTCGAGGTAATCGGATGTCCGAGGCGCCTTATCACCTCTTGGCAGAACTCATTGGTAGTGACGCGGATGCATACGCTGCCGTCGGATGAGAGGTTTTTTGCGAGTCCTTTTGACTCTTTATATATGATACTCAAAGGATTACGTGATGATTTTATCAGGTCGGCGGTCACAGGCGAAGGATTTTTCACGTAATCTTTCAGGCGTTCGATGGAGTCAACCAAGATTATCAGCCCCTTGCCCGCCGGACGTTTTTTTATCTTGAAAATCTTGTCGATGGCCTTGGCGTTGGTAGCATCGCAACCTAATCCCCAGATGGTGTCAGTGGGATACACCAAGATCTTGCCTTCTCGTAGCAGTTTCACACACAATTCAACTTCTTGCTCAAAAGTATTCATATTCTATCTATAAGTTCTTGAATATCAATATAATATGCACAATTAAAATGATTTTTCGGACATTGTTTATATCCATGCAGTCCACAAGGACGGCATTCTAAATCGCGGTGTTCCTCTACAACCACCGAATTTTCCGACAGCGG
Source organism: uncultured Bacteroidales bacterium (assembly GCA_937906455.1). Lineage (GTDB taxonomy): Bacteria > Bacteroidota > Bacteroidia > Bacteroidales > F082 > Limimorpha. The sequence continues at coordinate 14,389 of CALCYT010000013.1, forward strand.
ACCGAAGCCGAAATCAGCCACTGTGGAGCAGTATATAGCCGTTGTTGGCGCGTTTTGCGATGACGCGAGGTGCATGGGAGAGGAGTCATTCACGTAGTTCATCACGGCATCGCGCATAAGTGCCGCCGACTCCAGAAGATTAAGCCTGCCGGCGAGACTTATAACGTTTTTAGACGGCAGATTTGACACGAGACGGGCACACGTTGCCACATCGTCTTTTCCGCCAAGGAGATAAACCCTCAAATCATCAGGGACACGGCTCAGAAACTCCACCCAGCGGTCTTCCGGAAACTGTTTTGTAAACCAAAGCGAACACGGTGCCACGCAGATGTATCTCTCTGATTTATAACATCTTACCTTTTCAAAAACCTCTTCACTCGGATACAGTGCCGGTCGCATCGGCTTGTTATCGGTTATGTGCTCTATGAGTTTTTGGTTGCGGTCAACCTCATGAACGCCCTTCACCCCTATCTGATGTTCAATCTTATGCGTAAACCAACGGCTCCATGGGTTTTTGTCAAAGCCGGATGTCTCTTTCGCCTTGCCGAAAACGGTCAAGAACCCGGTTGCCGAATAACGTTGGATGTTTACAATCAAGTCATAACGCTGACGGCGCACCTCTTTCAAAAGTGCAAACAAATTTCTGTATTTGTGACTTTTTTTGTTCCACAACAACACCTTATTAATATATGGATGGCTGACAAAAAGGCTCTCATATCCTTTTTTAATCATCATATCTATCTGACTATCAGGATAATACGAATGCAATCTCTCGCCAACGGCAGTCGCAAGAATCACATCGCCAATAGATGCTGTCTGTATCACCAAAAATTTTTTCATTTGCTTAAAAACAAACGACAAAGATACTAATTTTTCTTGAATTTACATCTTTTTACTTAAAAAAACCGCATTTATAGATTCTACACCAAAACGCGACTTAAGTTTGCTGAGACGAGACTCATCGACATTGGCATCCGACACACAATGGTCTATTTGTCGCTTTTTTAGGTCTAAAAGTAATAATATTTGCGTTATTGCTTATATATCTTTACCTTTGTGAAAATTTTTAACTGTCAAAATTAAATTTATATGAAAAAAAGCACTAAAATTTGGATTTGTATCACAGGCGTTCTTCTCGTGATACTTGGCGTGGTATGTATTGCACATCCGGCGGGGACACTATTCTCGGCGGCATGGCTCATCGGACTTCTCACACTCTTCTCTGGTATTGCGGAGTTGGTGTTCACACTCAACACCCAGCGTTATCTGCCCAATAGCGGCACACGTATGCTGTCGGCTCTGATGCAGATTATCTTAGGTTGCATTTTCCTCGGACACAACTTGTTCTTAGCCGCCTCGTTGCCAGTAATATTCGCGGCATGGATTATGATTGAGGGCATCATCATGGCTGTGCGCTCAACGGATTACAAATCAGTCGGTTTCAAATACTGGTGGGTGATTTTGGTTCTTGGCCTCGCCTCGGCGGTGCTCGGATTCTTAGGACTGCGCAATCCTGAAGCGGCCGGACGCACACTCTCAGTGCTCATCGGCATCGGCATCATATTATACGGTCTCTCCAACATCATCGGCATAGCGGCACTCAGCCGTTTTGAGAAGAAAATCAAAAACAAGATAGACGCCGCCTACGAAAAGCTCGACAACCTTCGTGAGACACTTGAGAACATTGACTTGCAAGAGGTCAGTGAAGACATCAGACAGAAGGTTGAAGACCTTCGCGCTTCGTTGGAAGATCAGTATCAAAACGAGTAAACATACACTTGCGACCACAAATCCCTTTGGCTGAAGTCAAAAACATTCTTGAAAAAGTGGTCTGAAATCGAGAAAAGTATATTCTCGTATTATAAGATAAAGGGCTGCCGGCAGCCCTTTATCTTATTTCTCAAAAATCTTCTCGCCAAGGTCATAATCCTGCAAGAACTTCACTGATTTGGCTATCTCAGTGTACATCACCTTGTCGATCTTCACGAATTCGACTTTCTTGCGGTATTCGGCGATGAAGTTCTCAATAAACTCCGATGATTTCACAGGTTTACGGAAGTCGAGCGCCTGGGCCGCGTTGAAGAGCTCGATGGCGAGGATACGCTCGAGGTTGTTTGCCACGCGCAGTGCCTTTGTCGCGGCGTTGGCACCCATGCTCACGTGGTCTTCCTGTCCCTGCGACGACTCGATGCTATCGACCGATGCCGGCGTGCATAGCTGTTTGTTCTGGCTTACGATGGCGGCGGCGGCATATTGCGGTATCATGAAGCCCGAGTTCAGTCCCGGCTCCGCGACGAGGAACGACGGCAGCCCGCGTTTGCCTGCGATGAGCTGGTAAGTCCTGCGTTCCGAGATGTTGCCAAGCTCCGCCATCGCTATTGCCAAGAAGTCGAGGCTCAATGCTAACGGCTGTCCGTGGAAGTTACCAGCCGAGATGACCATGTCCTCATCGGGGAACACCGTCGGGTTGTCGGTCACCGCGTTGATTTCCTCGCCGAGGATCTGCGACACGTAGGCGATGGCGTCTTTCGACGCGCCGTGCACCTGCGGGATGCAGCGGAACGAATACGGGTCCTGCACATGCTCCTTGTGACGCGCAATCATCTCGCTGCCTTTCAAGAAGTTACGGAAACGCTCGGCTGTCACAATCTGGCCTCTATGATGACGAATCTGATGAATCTGGTCGTAGAACGGCTCGATGCGGCCATCGAAAGCATCCAATGAAACGGCGCCTATCATATCGGCGAGATATTGCAGGCGGAACGCCTTGAGCAGCACGTAAGTGCCGTATGAGCACATGAACTGTGTGCCGTTGAGCAACGCCAGACCTTCCTTCGACTGAAGGGTGATAGGCTCCCAGCCGAAAATCTTGCATACCTCAGCGGCGGGACGAATCTCGCCTTTGTAATGAACCTCACCGAGACCGAGCAAAGGCAGAATGAGGTTGGCGAGAGGCGCGAGGTCGCCGGAGGCACCGAGCGAGCCTTCATCATAAACAACAGGAAGCACGTCGTTGTTGAAAAAGTCGATAAGTCGCTGAACTGTAACGAGTTGCACGCCTGAATTGCCATACGACATGTTCTGAATCTTCAGAAGAAGCATGATGCGGATGATTTCCTCCGGGACGAGGTCGCCGGTGCCGCAAGCATGCGACATCACTAAGTTTTTCTGCAAGGTGCTGAGGTCTTCCTTCGAGATGTTTACATTACAGAGTGAGCCGAAGCCCGTAGTGACACCGTAAATAGGCGTGGTCTGCGTCTCCATCTTCTTGTCGAGATAGTCGCGGCACTTCTGGATACGGCACTTTGCATCTTCTGAAAGCGCAAGTTTGTAATGCTCGCTGATGATTCGGTTAACTTCCTCAAAAGTAAGGGTTTCTGTTGAAATATAATGTGTCTTCATTTTATGTTATTTTTTGATTATTTCGATTAAATTTTCAGCTTTCACTACTTCCTGGCGACCTTCTTTCATCCATTTCACTGTGAAAGCCTTGTCGTTCACCTCGTTCTCGCCTGCCATCAGCACCACCGGGATGTTGCGCTGGTCGGCATATTTCATCTGTTTTTGAATCTTAGCCGCGTCAGGATAAATCTCAGCGTTAACTCCTTGACGGCGAAGCTGTTGCAGATATGGGAGGCAATACATCTCCTCTTTCTTTCCGAAGTTCAGGAATATGACCTCAGTATTCTCGGCGTTTTTCTCCGGGAAGAGGTTCAGCTCGCTCAAAACGTCGTAGATACGGTCAGCTCCGAAGCTGATGCCCACGCCTGAGACGTTAGGCAGACCGAATATTCCGGTGAGGTTGTCGTAACGGCCACCGCCCGAGATGCTTCCCATCGCCACGTCTTTCGCCTTGACCTCGAAGATGGCACCGGTGTAATAGTTCAAGCCACGCGCAAGGGTGAGATCAAGTTCGTATTCGATACGTAAACCCATGACGTCCAAGTAGTTAAAGAGCGTCTCAAGCTCCTCAATGCCTTTGGTCCCTATTTCGATGCCGCTCATCAGCGATTTCAGCTGCGCCATCTTCTCGCGGGCGTCGCCTTTCATGAAGAGAATCGGCTGAAGCTTCGCAATGGCTTCATTGTCAAGGCCTTTCTCAGCTAACTCGGCATTCACCGCGTCGATTCCTATCTTGTCGAGTTTGTCGATGGCGACGGTGATATCGACGAGAGCGTCAGGGTTGCCGATGTATTCGGCTATGCCGGCAAGCACTTTGCGGTTGTTTATCTTCATCACCACGTTGATTCCCAGCTTATTAAACACCTCATCGACAATCTGGACGAGTTCAGCCTCGTTGAGCAGCGAGTCGCTCCCTATGATATCAACGTCGCACTGGTAGAACTCGCGGTAGCGTCCCTTCTGCGGGCGGTCGGCGCGCCACACCGGTTGCATCTGGTAGCGTTTGAACGGGAACGCAATCTGGTCGCGGTATTGCACCACGAAGCGCGCAAACGGCACTGTGAGGTCGTAGCGGAGGCCTTTCTCGCAGATCTTGCTTGAGAGCTTCTGAGAATCAAGCGGTTCGCCGTTCTGCTCCACTCCCGACATGAAGTCGCCGGAGTTGAGGATGCGGAACAGCAGCTTGTCGCCTTCCTCCCCATATTTTCCCATAAGGGTGGAGAGGTTTTCCATAGAGGGCGTCTCAATCGGCTGAAAGCCAAAGCGTTTGAACACGGTCTTGATGGTGTCGAATATATAGTTCCGGCGCGTCATGACATCCGGCAGGAAGTCGCGAGTGCCTTTGGGTATAGACGGTTTCTGTGCCATTTTTTGAAATATTTACAAACTGCAAAAATACAAATTTTAGATTAAAGATAAGAGATAAAAGATAAAAGATTTTTAGCCATTAGCTTTTCCTTACGTCATTTCGACTGTAGCGAAGAGAAGTGGAGAAATCTCAAAAAATCTAATACAAAAATCCCAGCATCCACAGAGGAAGTTTTGCCCCTACAGGTGATTCGATGTCGTCTGCAAAGATGTAAGAATCAGGCAAATCGGCAATCTGATTGAAGCCTTTATCCTTGCCACCTATCTCAAAATGGTATATTGAATCAACTTTGAAATCGCCTTTGTCTTTGCTATATTCAACGCTATGATTTTCAGCAAGATGAGTGATGGCAAAAGTCTCACGTGCTGTTCTAATTTCTACCGACGAAGGACTTAACGCATACAAAAGATTGGTGTTATCAAGATAAACTTTATCAGGTTTGGTCAGTTTTCCTATGCTTTTCTTATCTGAATACAACAGATTCAAAAGATTTGCATTGCCAAGATTTTTCAGATAACCAATCACGGTATCGCGTCCGATTTCAATTGCAGCCGCCAGCCTATTTGCATTCACTTCGTAAGGCACACTTTCAGAAATGACCGACAACAAAGCCTTTATTTTTCTGATATTTGCCACCTCAACCTTACAAATCAAAGGAAGCTCAACTTCGATGACATAATTTACGATTTGCTCAATTTTTGTATAATAATCCTCTTTACCTTCCAAATAAAAAGGATAATAACCGCTTTTCAAATACTTTTTAAACTGTTCGACAGGCTTGCATTTTGACGATACTTTTTTCCACAATTCAAAAGGATTTGCAATGATGTCTTCCAATTTACAAATAGGAAAGTCAAGACCTTCGTAAAACCTCAAAGCTTCCCTGAACGAGAGTCCCGACATGTTGTATTTCACGCATCTGCGCGACAAATCAGCATCGCCAGCCAAAAGACTCATAAGCGACGAGCCGCTGATAATCACTTTCAATTCGGGATACAATTCATAAATCTCCTTAATCTCTCTACTCCATCCGTCATATTTATGAATTTCATCTACTATCAGTCGTTTTCCGCCATTCATCACGAACTCATCGGCAAGGTCAACAAGAGTTCTGCGCGACATATCGACAGTATCGGTCGAACAATACAAAACGCTTCTGTCTCCTGCTTGATAATTCAATTTCACAAACTGCTTGAGCAAAGTCGATTTTCCGACACCTTTGGCACCTTGTATCGACAAAAGTCGGGCATCCCAGTTCACGCGGTGCATCATTTCCCTGACGATTTCAAGTGAAGTGTTCGCAATTAAGCGGTCATGTTTTACAAACAAAGTTTCCATAACAATATCTTTTTCGGCTGCAAAGATACAAAAATACTTTTTACGGGCAACACTTTTTTATAAAATATGTTGGTTGCATACAACACTTTTTACCAAATTATGTTGGTTAGAAAAAGTATTTTTAGTTTTGAGCATCATTTTTCAACTGCTACCTTTCTCCGAAAGCTGAAGGCTGAAAAATTGGTGATTAGAACCATATATTGGATGTATTTGATAAAAATTTCCATTCTTTTGTGGTTTATTCCTAAAAAATCTTTATCTTTGCAACTGGTTTAAGCAATTAAACCTTTGATTTATTGAATTAACGAAGCGTTATGCTTTTCTTGTAGATGAAAACGTAGGAAATTTTCATTTGAAAACACAAGATTTCATAATGGTTTCACGCGTTATGCGTGGGCTGTTCCCATATTTGTGTTTTCGAGTTTTCCTACGACTTTCATCTACAGTGTGGCATGCAGTTCCACGCTTTTTATTGTTGTTTTTTACCATGGAACTTGGTAATAATAAAGTTGTGCCCGACACGAAAAAGGGTGTTTATTATGAAAAAAACTTTACTAATTATCGCAGTTTTTTCGATGCTGACGTCTTGCTCGCCAACTATCTATTATCAAATGTATCATACAAAACCAGTTAACGATAATATAATTGTTAACGAAAATACATTGATTTTTGAAGATGAACATTGTGTTATTCTTTATGATTTCTGGGGAGAATATGGAGACTTTGGATTTTTAGTCTACAATAAAGGCGATGAAAATATTTATATACATTTAGACGAATGCTTCTTTGTAGTCAATGGTTTTGCTTATGATTACTATCAGAATAGAATCTATTCAAATAGTAGTTCTAGTGTTGCCTCAACAACTAATTCATATTCATTGAGCGGTTCCAATAGTTCAACCTTTGCTAATGTTAATGCTAGTAGCTATTCAATCGGCACAATTACCTATGGTAATGCTTATGGTTCGGGCAACACATATAAAAATGGTTATATTGGAGGTTTTTCAAATACTTATGTAAGCTCTTCATCAAAAAGCGTTTCAACTGCAGAGAAAATGGTTGTATGTATCCCTCCTCAGAATAAAAAAATAATATCCGAGTTTTGTATTAGAAAATCATTATACAGAGATTGTGACATATTTCTATATCCGAAAAAAACGGATAAATACAGTTTGAGTTTTGACAGTAGTGAAGAAAGCCCTTATGTATTTGGCAATAAATTAGCATATTCTGTTGGTGAGTCACCTGAGATGATAAGAATAATCAATGAATTCTATGTATCAGAAATATCAAACTATCCAATTGAAAAAATCACCAAACTTGTTCCAAAATCAAACTGTGGAAGGAAAATAGAAGGTCAAAACAAACGAGTCTTTACACAATCAGGACCCGATCGATTTTATATTGAATATAATTATAATACAAATACAACATATATAGAACACTAATCCATAAAAAGCATTCATTTGTAAGTGGCATTATTTGTAATCATAAAAAAAGGTATAATAGACAAAAATAGTTGGTAAAAACATTGTAAGCATAAGGTTTTTCAAGTAAAAGGAGTAACTTTGATGAAAACGTTTTCATCAAAGTTACTTAATCATGTCAAAAAACAGGAGAGAAAGATGCCCAGAATGCGGCTTTTTGGATGTCATAAAATGGGGTAGACAATCAGGTCACCAGAGATACAAATGCAAGAACTGCGGGACTGTGTTTACATTCACCAGGAAAGATGTGTCAAAGTTGAACAGGTTCGTTTGGTTCAGATGGTGGATATTGGGCAAACAGACAATAGAACAGATATCCGGACTTAGCGGATACAGTACCCGTCAGTTGTCAAGATGGTTCGATGAATATCTTGATGAATACCTCACCTGACTGATAACGAATGGGAATCGGAGATTGAGGAGGACTTACGCAACATACAGTCTCTTGGTGTCAGGATAGAGAGCGTGACGTGTGACGGAGGGAGAAACATCATAAAGGCAGTAAAGTCTGCGTGTCCCGACACATCCGTTCAGCGTTGTCTGGCTCATATACAGAGGTAGTGTAATCTGAACTGTGTCAAGGTCTAAATTCGTCATTGTTACAGGTTGCAAAATTACATAATTTCAAATCTGTTTCCAAATTTTATTGCTAATTGTTGAGATATCAAAGCCCAGTTGGGGAGTGATGATGTCCATTTCTCGCAGATGTTGCGGTATGCAAGCCAGACGAGTTTCTCCAAAGCGGTATCCGATGGGAACACGCCCTTGTTCTTCGTCACCTTGCGTATCTGGCGGTGATAGCCCTCGACAGTGTTGGTGGTGTAGATGAGACAGCGTATGTCCTTGGTGTACTGGAAGCACCCTGTCGGTTATCGCGCTGATGGTCTCAGCGGACATCTTCGTGTTGAACTCCCTCTCAAAGTAACGGCTTATCTCGCGTGTGCTTGTCCCGAAGGCGTACATGCCTATTATCTGGTCGGCCATGCCTTCGGCCAGTATCGTCTCGCGCTTGCGGACGGTCTGAGGGTCGAAGCTGCCGTCACGGTCCCGTGGCGTCTCCACGTTGACCTCGCCGTAGCGTGTCTGTACTGTCTTTGACATCTTGCCATTGCGGCGGTTGCCGCCTTCACGGCCTTCTTCGTTAAGGTGGGCGTCCATCTCGCCCTCCAATGCGGCGTTCAGTATCCGTTCGAGCATCGGCGCCAACGCACCCCTTCACCGAACAGTGGCTTGCCGCTCCGCAGCTGCTCCGCTGCTAATTTGTAATCTATTCTCTCTTCCATTTTTATTTAAACTTTGTCGTTCCACTTTTTATTGTAGCCTGACACAGTTTAATTTACACTCTCTCTTTGACGGCATAATCCTATCAACAACGACAATGTCATCTTCGATATGGAAGATGTAATTCCATTTTTTATTGTGAGACACCATTCTTCTGGCTTGGGGATGAATCATTTTTATGGTTTTTGATCTGCTTTTGAAATATACATCGGCATAAACCGATAACGATAAAACTTCTTGAATCATTGAGTTCAGATATTTTCTGGCTCCTTCAGGTGACAATTTTGCCGATAAAAACTCTGCCAATCCTTCAATATCTTCTCTTGCTGATGAATCAATTTCCACTTTATACTCCTTCATGTTTCTCTACCACCCTTTTCCAGACCTCATCAAAATACTCGTTAACCGTCATCCTTCCCGGCTTGCTCACCTTCCCCATTGCAGCATACGACTGAGACGGCTCAGCCACCGTTGCCACATCGTTTTCAACTACCTTATAATCCTTCATATATTTAAAATTTATACCGCAAAGATAATATTAATTTCGCCTCGTGCAGCATAGTTTCGAGATTATTTTTCAACATCTCATCATTCATCGCATAAATCTCATCTTCCCCTTTGCAAGGATGAATCTAAGAATACGGGTTGCCGGTGAGCATGGCGGAGAGATGAGTCTTGGCCTTGTTGTAGTTTTAAAGCGACTGGGTGAGAAATACTCGATAGCCACCAGTTTCGTTCTTCTCGATATAGTTGTTCTTTTGCAACATCTCAAGCATTTTCTGTATTGCCGAGCGATTGATACCTAACGCTTGCTGTAAATACGAATACGACACATTCTTCTCAAGCATAATCTCGTCAAGAAGTCTGGTATAATTTTGTGAACGGAATTCAATGCGCTCACCATCGTACCACCAAACATTTTCGTTTTTCTCAGTGACAAAAAGCACATCGTTTTCAATTTCTTTGGCAATCAGATTTGTCATATATTTATGAAACGGACGTATTTTTTTCAACGACGCATTTGCACCTTCAAACGGACTGTCTCCAACAATCAAATCGGATTGGTGCAACGCTTCCAAATAGTCTTTTTTCAAACGGCTGCGCACAACTATCATCGGATAGCCGTGACGCGACAGAATGTAGTTAAGCAGCAGTCGTGCAATACGACCGTTTCCATCTTCAAACGGATGTATGCGAATATAACGGTAATGAAATAAAATAGCCAACTCAATCGGCGTCAGTTTCCCATCAGATTCTGCTTTATTGTACCAATCAACCAAATCAGTCATCAAAGACGGTGTTTCTTCCGGTGAAGCATAGTCGAAACGCACTCCATAACGAGTGACAACACTGTTCGGACGGGTTTTATATTGCCCTGCATGTACGATATAACTGGTTGTAAATCCGCCTGGAAGATTACGATAAACGGTATAATCCTCGCGCAACAATGTGCGATGCAATGTTCTGATAAAGTTTTGAGTAAGAGGCTGTTTTGTTTCTGTCGCCTCAACAGTCATCATTTTCAAGCCCACATTACTCGCTTTCATTTCCTCATAATCTCGAAAATCAGCCTCACCTATCACTTTATCAAACAACAACAGCAATTCCGTTTGACCATACGTCAGAGTGTTTCCCTCGATATGGTTAGAATTATAGTTAAAATCGACCGTAAACCTTCGACTTAACCTATCCGTGTCACGCTGTGACAACGGCTGAATCGCCTGCCATTTTTCCAATGCTGTTTGTAATTTCTTATTCTCCATAAAATACATTTACCACCTAAATTGGTGGTAATATTACCACCTTTTCGCCCACAAAATTACACTATTTTTTGAATGGCAAGAGATTTTTTGAAAAAATTTTTAGTGATTTATATTTTTTTGCATAAAACCAACACCTTCTTCTCCCCTGCCATCGTAGTGCCGAAAACGAAATTTTTATCGCTTTCCTTGAGACTGAGACTTTTTCGCAACTCATTGGCACTCAATGGGAAATTACGTGTCACAACAGATGCCTCCGCGACATCCTTCAACAACTCTCTCTTCACTTTTTTGCCGAAAGGTGCACAACTGACGACCTCGAAAACACGGCCGGGAAAATCAGCAATCATCTTGTCGGATGTGTATAAATGGCTGTTAATGTGCAACTTATCGATTCCAAAACGCTCTGAGACGAGTTTGAATGCGCCCGCTTTCATCAGAGTGGCATTTGGCTCATAAAGATATTTTTGAATCGTGGTGGCAAAGGTCGGAATGGCGGTTTTCTCTTCGAATTCGGTGAATTTGAAGGAGATTTTTTCACTACGCATCGCTTCGGTCGAAATGACAGGGAAAATATCTTGTAAATCCTGTCTTAAATCAACACATGTAAATCTTGTCTCTCCACAAAATCCCGGTTCAATCTTTATCAAAACCTCCTTGCATTCGTTTTTCACCGCTACGACATGAATCTCTTTAACATTCATCAATTCATTGATAATCAATGAAATATCCAACATCGGAGATGCCTTGATTAATACATTTTTTGCATTTTTTAACAAATTATTCTGCAAATCAACTACATCGGGCGAACAATCGTGCAACGACACCATTTTTCGGTTGTAGATATCCCGCCTGGCAGGATCGACAAAAATCAAATCGAAATTATGATTTTGCTTTAAAAACGATTCCGCATCAGAATTATCCACCGTTATCTTCCGCCCCAAAACTCCGAAATTATGTTCTGCCAAATCGCACAGTTCCTTCTGATTCTCAACGTAATACGAGATTTTAAATTTCTCCGAAAGGAAATACGAATCGATACCCAATCCGCCAGTCAAATCGACAAAGACCTCGCCTTTTTCAACTATCGAGGCTTTGTATTTCGCGGTAAGCTCCGACGAACACTGCTCTATCGAAAGATGCTTCGAAAACAGCAAATCGGGATTCGATGCCCACGACGGCACTTTCTTCGACAAGATTTGCCAAGCCTCTATCTGGTTGAGTACCAATGTCTTATCAACATCATCGGGAAACTTAGACAACGCTATACGGCGCACGTCATCGTTAAGATGCTGCTTTATAAAATCTCGTGTGGCGGCGTTAATCGTCACTGTTTCAAGACATTACTGACGTTTTTTCTGTGCCAGTTCCAGAACAACACCGTAAACAGCACCGTGATGCAGCCCGCTATTATCGGGGCGACCGTCGATGAGAAGCCCACGCCTTCTATATATTTTCCGGCAGGGAACTCGAAGATATATGTCATTGTGACCATCGTCATGAACATCGCGGGGATGAGGGTGACTATGTATGTTTTCTTCTCTTTAGCGAGATAAACCGTTATAGCCCAAAGAGTTACCATCGCAAGCACCTGGTTAGCCCAAGCGAAATAACGCCAAATCATGTCGAAACCTTTAGCGTCGGCGAGGCTGTAAACCAATATCGCGGCTGTCACGGCGAACATCGGGATGGCGATGATGAGGCGGTTTTTGATGGGTTTCTGATCGTAGTGCATGAAGTCGGCGATGATGAGACGAGCCGAGCGCAGGGCCGTGTCGCCCGAAGTGATAGCCGCTGAAATCACACCAAGCACCGTTATCACTGCTATTACGGGTGTAAACCAAGTGTTGGCGATGATTCCCACTATCGCCGCTCCGCTCTTGCCTGTCACGTCAACGACACTGTCGGGGCCGAAGAAATATGCGGCGGCGGCAGCCCAGATGAGAGCCACCACGCCTTCGGTAATCATCGCGCCGTAGAAAATCGAGCGTCCTTGTCTCTCATTGACCATGCAGCGCGCCATGAGCGGCGACTGTGTGGCATGGAAACCGGAGATGGCACCACACGCGATGCTGATGAACATCATCGGGAAGACCGGGTTATGCGCGGCATCCGGATGACGGTTGTACAGCCCGCTCCAAAGCTCCGGAATCTCAGGCTTATAGAGGATAAACGCAACGAAGATGGCCACCGCCATTCCCAGAAGCAGGATTCCGAAAACAGGGTAAATCTTACCGATGAGCTTGTCGATAGGCAACAATGTGGCGATGAGGTAATAAGCCAAAATGATGACGACCCAGACATACGGGTTCCAACTTGGTGTGAAGTTGTCGATGAGCAACGTCGCCGGAGTGTTTACGAACACCACGCCTACCAATATCATCAGCAGGACGGTGAACCCACGCATAAACTGTTTCACTCCGTTGCCGAGGTACATGCCGTGAATCTCAGGCAGACTCGCGCCTTTGTGACGCAATGATATCATACCTCCGAAATAGTCGTGCACTGCGCCCGCGAAGATGCTGCCGAACACGATCCACAGGAACGAGGCGGTGCCGAACTGCGCTCCCATGATGGCTCCGATGATAGGGCCGACACCGGCGATATTAAGAAACTGAATCAAAAAGATTCGCCACGGCTTCATGGGCACATAGTCAACGCCGTCGGCCATGGTGACAGCCGGCGTCTCGCGTTTCGGGTCAGCACCGAAAAGCTTCTCGATAAATTTTCCGTAAAACACATAGCCGAGAACCAAGACGGCTAAAGCAATGAAAAATGTAATCATATCTCAAATTTTTTATTTCTGTCCGAATTCCATAAGATAAGCCTTGATGAAGTCATCGATTTTGCCATCCATCACCGCCTGCACGTTGCTGGTCTGGTAGTTGGTGCGGTGGTCTTTCACGCGGCGGTCGTCGAACACGTAAGAGCGTATCTGCGAGCCCCATTCTATTTTCTTCTTCGATGCCTCGATTTTGTTTTTCTCCTCCATGCGATGCTGCAGCTCCTTGTCGTACAGCTGCGATTTCAGCAGTCGCAAAGCGTTTTCCTTGTTTTTCGGCTGGTCGCGCGTTTCGGTGTTCTCGATGAGAATCTCCTCCTCGTGACCGTCGTAAGGGTCTTTGTATTGATAACGGAGTCGCACTCCCGACTCCACCTTGTTGACGTTCTGACCTCCTGCGCCGCCGCTGCGGAAGGTGTCCCATGTGAGCCGCGACGGGTCAATCACAATCTCGATGGTGTCGTCGATGAGCGGCGTCACGAACACCGAGCTGAACGACGTCATTCGTTTGCCTTGGGCGTTGAATGGCGACACGCGCACGAGGCGGTGCACCCCGTTCTCACCTTTGAGATAACCGTAAGCGTAGTCGCCGTCAATCTCCATGGTACACGATTTTATTCCGGCGTCGTCGCCTTCAAGGATGTTGCTTATTCTCACCTTATAATCATGAGCCTCGGCGTAGCGCATATACATTCGCATGAGCATGTCAGCCCAGTCCTGCGACTCGGTGCCGCCCGCGCCCGCGTTGATTTTCAGCACACAGCTCATCGAGTCGGCCTCGTCGTGAAGCATATTGCGGAACTCTAACTCCTCCACCATCTTGATGACATCGGCATATTGCTTGTCAACCTCTTCCTCTGTCGCCTCGCCTTCTTTGGCGAACTCGTACAGAACGCCGAGGTCGTCGTTAGATTTTACAATCTCATCGTAAGCTGTCACCCAACTCTTCACGTCCTTAATTTGGCGCATGATGACTTTGCCGTTTTTCGGGTCGTCCCAGAAGCCATCAACTTTTGTCTGCTCCTCTAATTCCTTGATTTTTAATAATTTGGAATCAATGTCAAAGATACCTCCTCAAGGCATCAATCCTCTTACTCAATTCTTTTATGCTGTCTAAAGTGACCATATTAATAAGGTATAAAATTTTTGCAAAGATAATAATTTTTTTCACGCTGTAACCGATTGCAATTCTTTTCCTAAAGAATGAAGTGCATTGTAACGGTAACTTTTACAACTTTCATAAATCCGGCATCTGATTCTCTGCAAAAATAGTATTTTTACTATTACATGTCAAGAGTTTTCCAAAAAAAAATTGTTTTTTATGCAAAAATTATTCCCCTCCTACCACTTGTAAATTTTCAATCCCCAAGCCTTCTTTCAGTAGATATGTGTAAATTAGAATATGAGCCATTATTCATCTTCAACGGTCAATAATGTTGTATCTCGGTATGTATCTCCGGCTTCATATTCACCTTGAAAATATGATATGGTTCATATCACTTTATCTCAACAAAATCACTGAATGGTCTTATATGTGCCACATGCGTATATGCTCGTTTGCGCAAATCAATTGGTTGGTCAAACATAATTGTTTCTGTCGAATTAAAATGCAGCACGGCATAATATGGTGCATTCTCGGCTGTAAACCCTTTTTCTCGAAGAGCCTCTGCTGTCCAAATCTGGAAGCCTTTCTTGGTCAGTTTGAACAACTGAGGATTGTCGCCGTTAGTATGCAGGCAGACATATCCCAACCGCTCAAAACCCTGCTTGACGAGCAATGAGCCTTTGCTGTCGCCGGCACGAAGATACGTGATGCCTAACCGCATTGCTATTTCACGATCTTTCTCACGCATGTGGTTCACAATGACTGTTGCTTCTTGTGCATTTTCACGCATTTTGTCGAAGAGTTTTTTGCGTGTTACTGTGTCTTCTAATGCATTACGGCGGCGCAAGGATAGTTGCACAAACTCGGTTTCTTTCTCAATACCGATAAACTTACGCCATAATAAATTGGCTGCTATACCGGTAGTTCCGGAACCTGCAAAAGGGTCTAAAATCGTATCGCCCTCATTGGTTGAAGCAAGGATAATGCGGTACAACAGACGCATGGGCTTTTGCGTGGGGTGTTTGCCTTGCAGTTTCTCCCATGAAGAGACAGCCGGAATACGCCAAACATCCGTCATCTGCGTGCCGCCGTTCAGTTGTTTCATGGTTTCGTAGTTGAACTTGTGTGTTTTCTTCTCGTATTTGCGTGCCCAGATAATCAGTTCGGTGGAGAAATTGAAGTACTTGCACGACAAATTGGGTGGCGGGTCGGTTTTCTGCCATGTAATAGTATTAAGCACCTTATAGCCTAACTCTTGGAGACATCGCATAACAACATGTATGTTATGGTGAGTGCCACTAATCCAGATAGTTCCGTTGTCTTTCAGTTTGGGACGACAAAGTGCAAGCCATTTGCGGTTAAACTCGTAGATATATTCGGGTGTGCCGCCTTTGTCCCATTCGCCTTTATCCACGCAGACTTGCTTGCCGCTCTGCACGCTGATGCCGCCGTTACTCAAGAAGTATGGCGGGTCGGCAAAGATAGCATCGATAGAATTGTCCTCTATCTCTTTAAGACGTTCCATGCAATCGCCTTGCAGGATAGTGAAGTCAGAATATGTAGAATGATTATACAATGCGATACCTTTCTGCTCTAACTAAACGAATGCTATTATAGTCATCCCTATTTGTAAATTCATACTGCCAAATATAATAAATCTCTTCGCTATCAATGATTCTTTTCTCAAAGAAAATGGGAATAACTCGTTTGGTTGTATTCTCAGACCACTGTCTAAATGGATAGTATAGTTGTCGAATGATTTCTGTATTATTAGATGAATTCTTTGCTTCAATCAATATTATTTGTTCCCGTCCTTCATATCCGGCATCCACTTCCGTCTGGACACTTTGCGTTTGGATTACAAAGCCATTTACTTGAAATGTAAATTCAGGAGTATATTTTCGACCACGAATGGTTAGCACTAACGAAGGATCCTCCATAAAAGTCCTTATTAAAGAATTAGCATAAGCATAATCAAGATGCTGCATTTCGGAATCACCGACCTTTGAACTCTCCAAATCAAAATCCAATTGCTTATGATAATCATGAATCGGAGTCGTAATATCAGGAACATCTACATACCCTTCACCTTTAATTATGTAGTACGTTCCATTTTTCTTTGGTAACAAGAACAATCCGTTATCTCTAAATATTTTAGGCCGATCTTCTCTTTTATCTTGTTTACACAAAATCCTTACTTCCTTATCATGTACATCCTCGAAATGTTGACAACTTCTTTTTATCTCCTTCGCAGTTATTATTGCTGGAGATGCATCGAAATCATGGGAATTGAAATTCTTGTCATCCCATATCTTTTTCCACGAAATATCTGATGCCATACGTTAATATTTTATTTGATTTTAGATATAAACTCGTTGATTGTTGTTAGATTGTAAATGCATGGTATTGCGGCAAAAGCTTCTTCCAGTTTGTTGCGTGCACTATGCCATCCTATTCCATCGGTAATCCAAACAAATTCGAAGCCATGCACACCATTTACTTTCGGTGCAACATCAGTATAGGAACGTGCTACCTCATTCAGTTTAGAACCGCCACCTGAATAAAAATTCACCTCAATAAGATATGTTTTTCCTTTTGTGGCAATAGCAAAGTCAAACACTTTCTGGTCTGCGCCTAATACAGCTGCTATTGCAGGAAACTCTTTGGATGAGACTTGCTCACGATATTTAATGCCTGCGTTATCAAGGATACGTGCCACAAGTGTTTCAGTGATCTCTCCGCTTCGATTTTTGCGAGCATTTGTATCAAGCCCCGTTTCAACACCAAACACGTAATCTACCAAATCTTTCACCTCTTTATTTTTGAAGACTTTGTCAAGTCCTGTACCCTCAATGAATTTCATTACACCATCTACCGAACTGAACAATGTATGAATAGAGTGCATAGAACCATCATTGTCAATGTATTTCTTGTCATCCTTTTTGCGTGTGGCAATGAGGATATCCATCACATCAAACACTCGCTTATCTCTATACCAAAGTGCCTCAACTGCCTCATGCAGATTTTCCTTACCTATAAGGTAATTGAGTGTGTTAAGACTGATTTCAATGTCTGCAACGTTCTTTGCAATCTTTGGAAAGTCGCAATAGAAGTCAAGCGTAGTATTGGTTTCTCGTAATTGAGACATGAACAAGTCAAATTGATTTTCAGTGTGTGCTGCCATATTATACTGCTAATTTAAGTTGTTTCGTGTCTTGATAGTTATGCACAAGGATTTCCGTGAGTTTTCCTCGCTTGCTTGCGTTGGCATTTACGCTGCGCGATGCCCACACACGATCAATAATATATTGCAAATAGAGGTCGTCAAAGAACATGTCGGAACAGTCGGAATTGCTCAACATGAACTTATATCCTGCTTCCTCCACTTTGTCGCAGAACTCTTTGAGCCTCACTTGCGCAAGATCGTTAAATGCTTCTTTGGCATAATCGTTGAAACTGCTGGTATTGTTCAACGGGCGATATGGTGGGTCAAAATAGAATAGTGTGTTGCCTTTTGCGTGGGCAAGAGTTTCTTGATAATCGCCTGTAAGGATTTCTACATTTTGCAAAAGCGCACTGTCGGCATAAATTGTATTCGGGTCGCAAATCATCGGGGTTTCATAACGTCCGAATGGCACATTGAAAAGCCCCGCCTTATTCACGCGGTATAAACCATTAAAACAAGTACGATTCAAGAAGAAAAACAAAGTAGTATTGCGGATTGGATCTAACGTTTTTGTATTAAACTCATCACGCATCATCAGGTAGAATTGCTTGCGCATTTCTTCTGCTTGCAAGGAATAATACTCTTTTTGGAGCTCTTTGAGAGATTCCACCAAAGCCGACGGATTATCACGTACTACTTTGTAGCACATAGTTAGATCGGAATTGATGTCGTTAATAATGGCTGACTGGATGTTGGAGTGTGTCTGCAACATGTAGAAGAGCATTGCTCCTCCGCCTACAAAAGGCTCAATGTAAGTGACGTTCTCCCATTGGTCAAAGTCAGCTGGAAGCAGTGCTTCGAGTTGGTCAATGAGTTGCGTCTTTCCGCCAACCCATTTGACAAATGGTTTCGCTTTCATGTGTTCAACTTTTGTTGATGCAAAATTACAAAGATTTTTAAAGTAAAACACATTTTGGAGACTTTTTTTGTTAACTTTTGTGGAGCGTTTCCCACACCAACCCCGGCTCATACCCTTTCTGGATAGCGTATTGCGCGAGTTTTGCCTTTCTTTTGTATGGGTCGGGTTCGTTGATTTTCTTGGCTTTCAGCACTTTTATCAGCTCTTCGCGATATATCTCGGGGTCAATCTCCGAAAGGGCGTTTTTGATGGTTTCATCGTCTATCCCTTTCATCTTCAACGACATTTTTATCTTGTTCACGCCCCATTTTTTAAGATGTATCTTGCTCCTCACAAAAGTGGAGGCATAACGCCTATCATCGATAAAACCTTCATCCACAAGGAGTTGCATGAATTTTTCTTTTTCAGAATCAGAAATGTCAAAAGTGGCGAGCTTGGTCTTCACCTCCTGCTTGCACCTGTCCTGATATGAACAATAATGCAGCACCTTTTTTAATATGGCGTCATTCGACAATTCCATACCACAAAATTACAGATTTTTTCAATTTCTATGCTGTATCTGAAAAAAAATTGTATTTTTGCGTGTTTTTATGGTTAAAAAGATACTTAATAGGGTTTTCGTGGTTTTGGGTGTCGTTTTCATCCTTCTCCTGATTCTGGCTGCAACACCGGCTTCATTTTACATGCATTACAATCTTGGAATCGACCCGAATCACGATTATGACACGGTGCAACAATTTGAGCCTCAACATGTTATAATGATGGGTGGAGCTGGGATGCCATCAGCGGGCAACCTCATGCGGCTTTATTACACCGCCGGTCTTGCTAAGAATTACGACTGTCCAATAATCATCGTCCATCCACAAGATTCAATCTGTCATGCAGAAATGCTTTATTATCTTGTAAATCAAGGGATTACAAGAGAGATAATCCATGACACAATTGGTACGAACACCCGTTCACAAGTGCTCGGACTTGCCGAAAATTATCCCGATCTGCTGACCACCAACATCCTTGTTGTGACATCTCCAGAGCATCTTCGCAGGACAATAAAATGCTTCAACAAGGCTGGTTTTCAACAAGTTAGGGGTATGGCTGCCTACGAAGGCACTGTCGATTTCAATCTCTCCTTGAAACATCAGAAAACAAAAGGGCGCGAATCAATACCGAGCGTTGAAAGCACCAATCTGCGTTACACTTTCTGGAATTATCTGAAACTCGAAATCGACACTTTGCGCGAGTATTGCGCCTTGTTTTATTACAGAATCAAAGGCTGGATTTAGTTTCGGCCGTAGAGGCGGTTTATCCAGTCGGCCTTGCCCATTCTTCTTAATGTTTGCTTCACCCACTGGCGGTTTTCGGGCTTGTACCAGAAGAAAAAGCGTTGCTGGGCAAGCTTCTCCTCCTTGTTTTTTGCCACGAAGACAGGCTTTAGGGTGTATGGGTCATAGCCCGAATAATAGATTTCGGTTGCCAGCGTCATCGGCGTGGGCGTGAAGTCCTGAACCTGTTCAAGATGATAGCCCAGTTCCTTGGTTTTCACTGCAAGCTCCGCCATATCAGCCAAGGTACACGCCGGATGACTCGATATAAAATAAGGTATCAGTTGCTGGTTGAGATGATATTTTTCGTTAAGGTGGTCGAAACGTTTTTTCAGCTTGTTGAACAATGAAAACGGCGGTTTGCGCATGAGCCTCAGCACGTTGTCGCTCACCTGCTCGGGCGCCACCTTCAGTCGTCCGCTCACATGACGGCGCATCAGCTGTTCGAAATACTCGTCGTAGCCGAGCCTTCCGTCGGGGTCGTCGTTGGTCAGAAAAAGGTCATAGCGGATGCCTGAGCCTATCGTCACCTTTTTAATATTAGGATTCTTGTCAACTTCTTTATACAGCTCGATGAGCGGATGATGGTCGGTGTTAAGGTTTTTGCAAACATTCGGCTGGATACAGGTCGGGCGCACGCATTTCTCACACAGCGACTCGTCTTTTCCGCGCATCTGATACATATTCGCCGACGGACCGCCTAAATCGCTGATATATCCTTTGAAATCAGGCATCCGCGTCACTTGTTCCACCTCTTTCAAGATTGATTCCCTGCTCCTCGAAGCCACAAATTTCCCCTGATGCGCCGAGATGGTGCAGAAGGCGCAGCCGCCAAAGCATCCCCTGTGGATATTCACAGAATGCCGAATCATCTCGTATGCCGGAATCGGTCCGCGTTTGGCGTATTTCGGATGCGGCATGCGGGTGTATGGCAGGTCGAAAGCCGCGTCAATCTGCTCGGTGGTGTAGGTCGGATAAGGCGGATTTATGTAAAGAGTCTGATTTCCAACATCCTGCAACAATCGCGAGGCATGTTTCTTGTTCGACTCCTCTTCAATATGCTTGAAATTCGACGCATAAAGCCGTTTGTCTTTCAGACACACCTCATGCGATACCAATTTTATATCATCCCATTCAGAATCAATGTGTTGCGAATTATTTTTCAAGAAAAACGTCTGCGGAACATCTGTAATCTCATCGATTTTCTTGCCTTCAGCAAGTGCTTTCGCTATCTCAATATTTGCTAATTCTCCCATGCCGTAAACGCCCATATCTGCATGAGAGTCAACGAGAATGCTTGGTTTCAGAGAATCAGACCAGTAGTCGTAGTGCGTCACTCGTCGAAGTGAAGCTTCAATGCCGCCTAAAACCACTGGCACGTCAGGATATATTTGTTTGAGGATGTTACAATATACTATCGAAGCGTAATCCGGACGGAATCCAGACTCGCCGCCTGGTGTATAGGCGTCGTTGCTGCGCAGGCGTTTGTTGGCGGTGTAGTGGTTCACCATCGAGTCCATGCAGCCTGCTGAGACGCCGAAGAAAAGACGTGGCTTGCCGAACTTGCGGAAGTCGCGGAGGTCGTCGCGCCAGTTGGGTTGCGGTATGATGCCCACCCTATAGCCTTCGCGCTCGAGAACCCTGCCAATAACTGCCGTCCCAAACGAAGGATGGTCAACATACGCGTCGCCACTGACGAGCACGATGTCAAGCTCATCCCAGCCCCGCAAATCGGACTCTTTCTTCGTTATCGGCAACCACTTCAACAAATCCATGCCTAAAGTCTAAGGTCTAAAAAACTCCGTCAGTCCCTTGCGTGCGTCAGCGAGTTTGTCAATCCATGCCTCAACGGAGTTCTGTCCAATAACATCGGTGACGTATTTCACCGAAACAAACGGGACACCCATTTCACGGCAGACATCAGCCTCGGCGTATGCCTCCATATCGATCACATCGCCCTCAATATCAATACCTTGCGTTACAAACGAATCACCGGTGTTGCAGATGCCGTTAATCATCTTGGCGACATTCTTCAACTGATGTTCGGTAAAGACTCGATTCATCGCATCGCCGCTAAAAGTAATCTCGGAGTCTAAACCATTCAATGTAACTTTGCGTAAATCTCTGTCAATGAACCGGTTACAGATGATAATATCTCCAACATTATGGTTTAATGTGCCAGCTGAGCCGAAATTAATCACCATGTCGGGATGATGCTCGCAGATGGCGCGCATGGTCTGCATGGCAGCATTCACCTTGCCCATGCCCGTTTCAACATAAACAATTTCAGCGCTTGGAATGTTAATCTCAATTTTTTCTTCAGGAATTGCGTAAACCAACAAAATTTTCATAACTAAAAGTAATTTCATAGTAAATTTATTGTTAAAAATGTCATCATTTCCATTCCGATTTTCATCGATTCTTCATCAATGTCAAAAGTCCCGGTATGTTGTTTAGATTCGATGCTTTTCGCAGGATTTGAAGTGCCCAGGCGATAGAAACATGCCGGTGTTTTTTGCGAGTACCATGCAAAATCCTCGGCGGTCATCAGCTGAGGCAGATCTCTCACTTTATCTTCACCCAGATAATTTTTCGCGATAGCGGCACATTTTTCTGTCAAAGCCACATCATTGTGCAGTGAGGGATAGCCTTGCTCTATGAAAACGTCAGCGATACATCCAGATTCTTCAGCAATTTCGTTTGTAACCTTTAAGATATTGTCTTTCATTGATTTACGCTTATTTTCATCAAAAGTGCGCATTGTGCCTTTCAGATTCACCTCCGATGGAATCACGTTGTAAGTACCGTTAGCGACAAAACCGCCAAAACACAGCAAACCATCTGATTTACAAGCATTTATATCATTTTCAGGATACAATTCCGACAATTTTGTCACGATTTTTGCAGCGGTAAGCAGGCAGTTGTCACGTTCTACAGGTTTGGCGGCATGACCTCCCCTGCCTTTCACGGTTATGTTGACCTCATCCGACGACGCCATGTATGGTCCGGCATGGAAACCCACCTCTCCGCAAGGCAAGTCGGGATAAACATGCTGCGCGATTATCATATCAACATCATCGAGAACACCTTCTTTAATCATCAACGAGGCACCGCCAGGGAGTTTCTCCTCTCCAGGCTGGAAAATCAGCTTCACTGTACCGGAAAAATTGTCTTTCAAGTCATTGAGGATGAACGCAGTGCCAAGCAGCATCGCTGTATGCGCATCGTGACCGCAGGCATGCATCACACCTTCGTTGAGGGAGCGGAACGGAAGATCGGTTTGCTCTTGAATCGGAAGAGCGTCCATGTCGGCACGCAATGCCATTGTGGAGTGTGGAGTATGGAGTGTGGAGTTGCCATTTATAGTCGCCACAATACCGTATCCGGCTATTTCTGATTGAGAATCAATGTTTTTTGAAGCAAGACAATGTTTGATGAGTGCGGCTGTCTCTCTCTCGCGGAAGCTCAACTCCGGATGCTGATGCAGTTGTCGCCGAATAGCCACAACATCGTCAAAATACTCGTCACTCTTGACTTTTATCAATTGCTTCATTTTTAATTTTATTTTTTTGCAAAAATAAAAAAAATATTTACTAACTTTGCATCCCTTTTTAAAAGTGTCAAGAAAAAAATTTAATAATATAAAAGAAAACGAACATGAAAGAAGTAAAATTCAGTCTTGTCTATCGTGACATGTGGCAGTCGTCAGGCAAATATGTGCCTCGCAAGGACCAGTTGGAGCAGATTGCGCCGCTCATCATTGACATGGGATGTTTCGACCGTGTTGAGACCAACGGTGGTGCCGCAGAGCAGGTAAACCTGCTTTATGGTGAGAACCCCAACCCTTCTGTGCGCGCCTTCACTGCCGCTTTGCACAAGGGTGGCATCGAATGTCACATGCTCGACCGTGCTCTCAACGCGTTGAGGATGAACCCTGTACCCGCCGACGTGCGTCAGCTGATGTATAAAGTGAAGAAAGCCCAAGGTGTCGATATCACCCGTATCTTCTGCGGCTTGAACGACGTGCGCAACATAATACCTTCAATCCAATGGGCCAACGAAGCCGGAATGATTTCGCAGGCCGCCATGAGCATCACCTATTCGCAGGTGCACACCGCCGAGTATTACATGAAGATGGCCGACGAGCTCATAGCCGCCGGCGCAAAAGAGATTGCTTTGAAAGACATGGCAGGCGTCGGTCGCCCCGTCTCGTTAGGAAAGATTGTTGCGCACATCAAGACTCAGCATCCTGAGATAAAGGTGCAGTATCACGGCCACACCACGCCAGGCCTCTCGATGGCATCGGTCTTGGAAGTCTGCAAGGCAGGCTGCGACTATATCGACGTAGCGATGGAGCCTCTCTCATGGGGCACCGTCCATCCTGATGTCATCAGCGTGCAAGCCATGCTGAAAGACGCCGGTTTCCTTGTCAAAGACATCGACATGAAGACCTATATGGCAGCCCGCAGCATGACACAGAGCTTCATCGACGACTTCTTAGGTTATTGGATCGACCCGCGCAACCGTTACATCAACTCCTTGTTGTTGGGCTGCGGGCTGCCAGGCGGCATGATGGGTTCGCTGATGGCCGACCTCAAACCGGTGCATGCCGCCATCAACATGAACCGCAAAAATCAGGGACTGCCGGAGCTTTCAGAAGACGAGATGCTTGTGGAATTGTTCCAGGAAGTGCAGAACATATGGCCTAAACTCGGCAACCCGCCATTAGTGACGCCGTTCAGCCAATACACCAAGAACATCGCCTTGATGAACCTCTTCGCCATGAGCAAGGGCGAGCCTCGTTACGAGACATCCATCGACCCTGCCGCCTGGGACATGATCCTTGGAAAAGCGGGTAAGCTGCCTGGCACTTTGGCACCTGAAATCGTGGAACTCGCCAAGAAGAAAGGCTTCGAGTTCTTCACCGGCAACCCGCAGGACAACTACCCTGACGCACTGCCGCATTTCATCAAGATGATGGAACAAGAAGGCTGGGACCGCGGTCAGGACGACGAGGAATTGTTCGAATTTGCGATGCACGAGAAACAGTATCGTGAATACAAGTCGGGAGAGGCAAAACGCCGTTTCAACCAGGAGTTAGAGGCCAAGATGCAAGCCAAGGCGGAGAAAAACGGCATCAGCGTGAGCCTCGACGACTTGCGGAAGATGCGTCATCCTAAGGCAGAGACAATAACAGCGCCAACAAGCGGCCAAATCATCTGGGAGCTTGACGCCTATGAGAAGTCGATGGCACCTGCTACAGGCACGAAATACGACGAAGGCGACAACTTCTGCTATATCCAGACGCCTTATGCGACAGAGGCCGTCGTCACCAACTGGAGCGGCAAACTCGTGGAAGTGGTCGCAGAACAAGGTAAAAACGTGAAGAAAGGTGATATCTTGGCATTTGTCGAGAAATAAATAATATTAGGTATGTGTTTATCACCTTTTGAAAAAATACGTATATTTGCATCGTTAAATTAATTGTATAAAAGTCAGTATCATGAAAAAAACATTACTATTCATCGCGGCGATATTGATGTCGGTATCAGTATTTGCCCAAACGAGAACAACATTTATCAATGAGCATTTTGACGGCTCTTCTTTGCCGGAAGGATGGCAAATCATTGGCAACACTTCAAACTGGAGTGTCTCCGCCACACATAACGCCGGCGGTCAGGCCAACGAGATGAAGCTCGACTGGAATCCTCAGTTCAATGGCATGACACGTCTCGTCACACCCGCCGTTGACCTTACAGGCGTCACATCGGTTGTCATGAGCTTCAAACACGCCCTTGACAACTATTCAGGTTCCAACACCATCGGCATCGCCACGTCATCAGACGGCGGCACCACATGGAACGTCGGATGGACACAGGGCTACTCGCAAAACAACTCATGGGCAGTGTCAGAAAACATCGCAACCGCCGACATGGGCAGCAACAACGTCATGTTCTGCATCTTTTTCAATGGCAACAGCTACAATATCAACGACTGGTATTTCGATGACATCGAGATTTTCACACGGGAAAACCTTGACGTTCAATTAGCTTCTATCAACACGAACAGTGTCATAGGTGCCGGCACTCAAGATATTGCCGTCACAGTAGCCAACAAAGGTGTCACTGCCGTTGAAGAAATCACACTGTCTTACCAAATCGACAACAATCCGGCGGTGGTTGAGACATTCAACGTAAACCTCGCCTCACTCGCGTCAACACAACTCACATTCGCCGAGCCGGCGTCTTTCATTCCCGGAAGTTACATCATCACTGCTAATGTCGAAGCTGTGAACGGCACACCTGACGATGATTTGGAAAACAACACCATGACAAAGACCATCGGCGTGGCTCTCGGCACGACACAACGCATCCCGATGATTGAGCATTTCTCAAGCTCCACATGCGGACCGTGCGTCAGCGTGAACACACAGATGCTTAACCTCACCAATAACAACCCCGGCAAGTTCACCTACACCAAATATCAGATGAACTGGCCCGGAAACGGCGACCCATATTACACGACAGAAGGTGGCACGAGAAGACAATATTACGGTGTGAATGCCGTGCCTCAGTGCTTCCTCGACGGTCAGGATCAAGGCTATGCCTCGGTGACGCAAAATAATCTCGACAGCCATTACAACGATCCTGCTTTCGCCGACGTGAGAGGCTCGTTCAACGTCAGCGGCAACACCATCACCGTTAAGGTTGACTTCATGTCGTACTACGATTTAAACACAGCGCAGGCTTTCGTCACGGTCAATGAGAAAGTCACAACCGGCAACGTGGGCAGCAACGGCGAGACATCGTTCCACCATGTGTTTATGAAATTCTTGACATCGACATCAGGCGACGATGTGAACATTGAAGCGGGTAACTACCAGCATTTTGAGTTCACACAAGACATGTCAGGGACACACGTCGAGGAGATGAGCGACCTTGAAGTGTCGGCTTGGCTACAGAATTATGACTCAAAAGAGATGCTCAACAGTCATTTCATGTATGAATACACCGACATCCACCCGTATCCTGTGCAGAGCCTCGCCGTCAACATGGAGGAAGAGACTCTGACAGCCACATGGGAAGCTCCGGAAGGCGGCAACGCATTGAGTTACAATGTATATATCAATGGAGAATTGGCCGAAAACACCACCTCTCTCGAATATACAACAGCCACAGAAGAGGAGTTCAACGTTGTGTCGGTCGAAGCCGTTTATGACAACGACATGACATCTGTCAAAATGGTGAAAGCCACCGCGATTCCAGAAACAACACTCACACTCAGCACAACCGCCATCGTGTTCAACAATCCTTCCGAAGAGAAGTATCTGACCATCACCAACAACACCGCTGATGCAGTGACAATCAACGAGATTGCTGAAAATCCGGAGACAAATTATCTCACAATTGAATTTGAAGGCTTAATCGTGCTTCCTTACACCCTCGAAGTTGGCGAAAGCATGCAGGTCAACATCGCTCCTTTGTTGTATGACGCAAAATCTCCTGTCACGACATTCATCAACATTTCTTCCACTGTGGGAGAGCAGTCGGTCAACGTGACAGTCGATTCATCATGGTATGAAGGCGTCGATGAGAACAGCAGCAGCTACGAAATATATCCTAACCCGACCAATGGCGGCATCATGGTAAAAGGTGATAACATCAAAGCAGTTGAGGTGTATAACCTCTGCAGCCAGAAGGTGCTGACAGTCAACGGCTCACAGAATGTCAACGTCGATATGAGTGCTCTCACATCAGGCGTTTACATGGTTAAAGTCATTGACAACAATGGAGTTAGCACCGTTAATAAAGTCGTGAAAAAATAGACGTTAGACATTAGATATTAGACGTTAGATTTGGTCAAAAAAAGGACTCGTATAAAACGAGTCCTTTTTACTAAGGTCTAAAGACTAAGGTCTAAAGTCTAAAGCCTAATGTCTTAAAAAAGATTCTTTGCGAGTCCTTTAATCTCCTCCTTGCTTGCGTTCACGCCAAACACGTGATCGGGCTTCAGATACCAGACATCGTTATGTTGTCTGAACAGTTTCTCACCGCCGCCGGTGATGTTGAGCATTATCACGTCGTCGGCTGTAACTTGTTTGTTTTCAATGGCTTGGATGAGCGAAGCCGTCGCCACACCGGCGGCGTGATAGATGTCGATGCCCTCAAGCTCCTCAAACATATCGCATGCTTTCTGAGCCTCTTCGTTAGTCACGGCGAACATGTCGCCATCGGTGTCAACGAGAGCGTCATACAGTCCTCCGGCCAATGAGTAAGGCGGTTTTCTGTTTGACAGCACCTTAGCCACTATCTCTGCCGCGTCTTTACGAGCCTGTTCCGCATCGTAAGGCAGCATGGCTCTTGAATGCGCCTTCCAAGCATCGTACATCGGGGTGAAAGGCTTGTTTTGCGACACAAAAATCTTCGCTTTGTTAGTGCCGTAGCGTCCGTCATCGATAAAACGGAGGTTAGCCTCCCAAGCTGCGATGGCACCTGTCCCGCTTCCCACTGCCTGGAAATAGAAGTCAGGGATACGTCCGATGAATGTCACCGCCGACATCATGGTGGTGCTCATGCCGTCGCGACGTGCTATGTTCTTGGCCCCACCCTCTGCGAAGTAGCCGTCCATCTCGCACACGATGTTGCCTAAGTTGATGGCGTCGAAATAGTCGCTGCCGCTCTCCGTGCAAAAAAGCTTCACACACGGATTGAGCGGCTTCTCAAACCACAAGGCGCCGATGTTATCTTTCGGAACAGTCAGCAAAAGCTTGATGTTATTGTCGGAGCACACCTGAGCGAAAGCCCGCGCTGTATTGCCTGCCGACGACACCACCATCACCTGCTCGCGCAGCTTCTCATCGAGACGCGCACATACCGAATACGCCTCCGTCTCCTTGAATGAGCATGTGCGCATGCGTGCTCCAATCTCAGGATAATATCCGTTGAAAGTGATGTATAAGTTGTTGAGTCCTAACTTCTTGGCAAGTCTCTCGCTCTTGTATGTCACCGGACAAGAAGCGTTTTTCAGAATGTTTTTTATCGGGAGCCAGTCGGCAAAACGGTATAATCCTCCGTTTTCATCCTTCACTTCAAGCTGTTTCTTGTCGTAAATCGCGCGAATCAGACTTGGTTTCTCGCTGTTCGGGAAGTCGAGCATCCAACCGCTGTCTTCGCAGACACGACCGTCAGCCACACATTTTACTTGGTATTTCGTGGGTATGAACGCCATGGTTTTTTTATTTACAAATTGCACTTCAGTTTATTATAAGTTGCAAAAATAGTAAAATATTTTACTAATTTTACAAAAAAATTAAAAAATTTATTTTTAGTTAAGTTCATTCGCAATAATTTCTTATCTTTGTGACCTCGAATTTTATAAAATATCAGATAATGAAAAACTTCAGAATTACCATGTTATTAGCCGCATCTATGCTTTTCTCGATTCAGATGCAGGCGCAGAAAGACGAGAAACCCGTCTATCAATTCACCGACGATGTCGAGGCTCCTCACACCATCGTTCAAAACCAAGCGCAGTCCGGCACATGCTGGTGTTTTGCCGGCACCGGCTTCGTGGAAGCCGAGATACTCAAAAAATACGACGTGGCGTTGAATCTTTCCGAAATGTTCTTTGTCCGTTGGGCTTATGCACAGAAATTCAACAGGTTTGTGCGTCTTCACAGTGCCACCAACCTCAGCTGCGGCGGTGAGGTGTTCGACGTGCTTTACGCCCTCGACGCCAACGGAATGATAACAGAAGAGGCCTACAGCGGTCTCGTCCCCGGCTTCGAGAGACACTGCCACTGGGAGCTGCAAAACGTCATCGAGGGTTATGCCAAAGTGGTGACCAAGAAAAGCAACGGACGCATACTTTACGACGTGTATCCCAAAATGGTTGAATCGACACTCGACGCCTATCTCGGCGAGGTGCCGGAAGACTTCGAATACGACGGAGCGCAATATGACCCGAAATCATTCGCGCAAAAATATAAACTCGACATCAACGACTATATCCAGTTCTCATCATACACCGACCAGGAGATGTACAAGCCTTTCCTGATTCAGATTCCTGACAACTGGACCAGCACCATGACCTACAATATGGGCTTTGATGAGATGATGGCTGAGCTTGACAACGCCTTGAACAACGGATATACCGTGGGCTGGGCGGAAGATGTAAGCGACAAAGGATTCTCACGCAAGGCCGGCGTCGGCGTGGTCCTCGACGAAGACATCGATAAAATCCGCGAGAGCAACCCTAAGAAATTCAAGAAGATGAGCGACGACGAGATTAAAGACATCATTTATAAATTTGAAGACGTGCTGCCTGAGAAAGAAGTCACCGAGGAGATGCACCAGACCGCCTACGACGACTGGAGTACCACCGACGACCACAGCATGCTCATCGTCGGCATTGCCCATGACCAAAACGGCAATAAATATTATAAGGTGAAAAACTCATGGGGAGAATCGGGACCGTATAAAGGATTCTGGTACTGCTCCGATGCTTATGTACGCCTCCACACCGTGTTCTTCACAGTGAACAAAGCCGGCTTGAGCGACGGGATAAAAGACAAACTATCTATCAAGTAATAATGTGTAAGGACGCGGTCACCGTGTCATAACAGTGTATGTATCATAAATCAACAATAAAAAAAATAGTTAAAATGAAATTCAAACATTTTCTTTTGGCAGCAGCTCTGTTGTTGAGCGTGCCAACATTCGCGCAAGAGGAAGCCAAACCTGAAGAGGAAGGCTACAAATTTGAGGTGATTAAGGAATTGCCTATAACACCTGTGAAAGACCAGAACAGAGCCGGCACATGCTGGTGCTACTCCACATTGGGATTTTTCGAGGCCGAACTGCTCCGCATGGGCAAGCCTGAATACGATTTCTCGGAGATGTACATCGTTTACAAGACTTATCAGGACCGCGCCGACAAAGCCGTCCGCACTCACGGTGATGTCTCTTATTCGGAAGGCGGCTCGTTTGGCGACGTCATCTACGCCATCAAGCATTATGGTCTCGTCCCCGACTCGGAGATGAGAGCCGGTCAGATGCACGGCGACAGCCTCTCCAACTTCTCGGAGTTCTCAAACGTCAGCGGCAAGTTCATTGAAGGTGTCATCAAGACAAAGACCTTGCAACTCGGCACCGACGAGAACCACACCCCGCTGTGGAAGAACGCCTTCAACGGCATCCTCGACGCATACATCGGCAAATGCCCGGAAGAATTCACATACAACGGAAAGAAATACACCCCACAAAGCTTTGCTGAATCAACAGGCTTGAACATGGACGACTATGTCAACATCGCCTCATTCGCCCATCAGCCTTGGTATGAGCCATTCGTCATCGAGGTCCAGGACAACTGGCGCTGGGGCAAGGCATACAACCTCCCTGTTGACGAGTTCATGGAGGTGATGAACAACGCCATCGATAACGGCTACCCGATTGCTTGGGGCGCCGACGTCAGCGAGAGCGGCTGGCTCAGAGGTAAGATGTCAGGCATATGCGTGCTACCTGACCTTAAGAACCAGGCATCCGACAAGGCGGGAACAGACTTCGCACATTGGAACGGACTCAGTGCCGCCGACCGCCAGAAAGAAGCCATGAACAAACCCACCCCACAACGCTGGGTCAACGACCAAGACCGTATCGATGCTTACAATAACTTCGAGACAACCGACGACCACGGCATGGTCATCTACGGCAAAGCAAAAGACCAGATGGGCAACGTCTATTTCATGGTGAAGAACTCATGGGGTGAAGCCGGCAACTACAAAGGAATGTGGTATGCCTCAGAGGCTTTCGTGCGCTACAAAACCCTCAACTATGTGGTTCATAAAGACGCCCTTCCAAAGAGCATCAAGAAGAAACTCGGAATAAAATAAGATAAATAAACGCCACAAATATGAAAGAGCGCGAGGCGGCGATGGTTGCTTCGCGTTCTTTTGTGAAAAACGATCCTAAAACCATGGCTCAGGAGACTGAAAAAAAATTTTTGGTGAGCGGCGAGTTCAAAAACGAGGTGTTTCACGCTTTTCACATCGTACAAGGCTATCTCTCAAGCGCTAAGGAACACACCGTGCGCATCAGGATAAGGGACAACCAAGGGTTCATCACCATCAAAGGGAAAACCAATGAAACAGGAGCCTCTCGTTTCGAGTGGGAACGCGAAATCCCTCTTGACGAGGCAAGACAGCTCATCGAGATATGCGAGCCGGGAGTCATCGATAAGACACGTTATCTGATTAAAAACACTGACGGCAAGCACATCTGGGAAGTTGATGTGTTCCATGGTGACAACGACGGACTTACGATAGCCGAGATAGAGCTTGACGATGAACATGAAACGTTCGACAAGCCTGCGTGGCTTGGTGAAGAGGTCACCTCCGACCCAAGGTATTTCAACGCCTCGCTGTCGAAAAACCCTTATAAAAACTGGAAACAACAGGTGTAAAACACCTATTTCTTCATCACCTCGAAGCCTTTTCCATAAACACCCATCACCGTGTTGACGGAGACGAACGCCTTAGGGTCTTCCTGCTTCACAATACGTATGACAGGCTGGCACTCGGTCTTGCGTACCACGGCCATCAGGATGTCGCCGTCCTGCTTTGTGTACCAGCCGGTGCCTTTGATAATCGTTACCCCACGATGAATCTCGTTGCCGATTCTGTCGGCTATCACTTGAGGCTTCGATGAGAAGATGAACATCTGCACCGACTGTTTGCTTCCGGTGAAAGCGAGGTCCATGCAGTAGCTGCTCACAAAGTTACCTACTATGCTGTAGATTATAAGTTCCACACGCTGAAGGATTTCCATGTCTTGGAAGACGAAAAACGAGCTTCCTATGATTACCAGATTCATCGCCAAGGTGAAACGTCCTAACGAGATGTTGCGGTATTTGTTCACCACCATAGTGATGATATCCACGCCGCCTGTACTTCCGCCTGAGAGGAAGATGAGGCCATTGGCGAAGCCGCCGATGCCGCCGCCTATGATGGCTGCGAGGAACTTGTCGGAGATAACGGGCACGTCGCCGAACACATTCTGCAAGAGCGAGAAAAACAACGACATCACCACAATGCAATAGATGGTCTTCAGTCCGAAACGCCAACCCAGAATCTTTAGCGAAAACAGTATCAGAACCGCATTAATCACAAAAATGGTGATACCTGTGGAGATACCCGTCACCCAATAGACTATAGTCGCGATACCGTTGACGCCGCCGCCCAGCATGTGATTGGGGATGAGGAACGCCGTCCATCCGAGAGCTATGACGAACAGGCATACGGTGATGACCGCATAGTTTTTGATTTCGATAAGGGTGTTTGAAGCTTTTTTCATGTTGATATATGTTTTTTATTTAACAACAAAAGACTTAAAACATTGATTGCCAATATCTTAAGTCTTCACTCTCTCTTGTACCTGAGGCCGGGGTCGAACCGGCACGTCCACAATGGACACAGGATTTTAAGTCCGGCGCGTCTACCGATTCCGCCACTCAGGCACTTATTTATTTGAGCGGAAAACGAGACTCGAACTCGCGACCCCGACCTTGGCAAGGTCGTGCT
>CALCYT010000014.1 GCA_937906455.1 uncultured Bacteroidales bacterium
CATACGTACCGCCGCGTTTCAGATAGTCGGCAATGCGCTTGTGCGTCCAACTGCGCTGCGCCTCATCGAAGATGGCCACATGCTCCACCTCGCCATAGCCTGTATGCTCCAGATGGATGGCTTTCTCCGGGTCTATTTCAACGACGCCGTTCTCCACGGGGTTCTTAATCTTGGCCAGCATATTGTCGCGATAGCGGTGAATGATTTGGATGAACTCGCTCACTTCCCGCCTTGAGTCAGAGAGGTTCTTCCGCTCGCCTTTTGCGCTGCATTTCTTTTGGTTGTCGCGCGCCAGTGCTTCTGTAAGCACGGCCACCAACGGCCCGTTGCCGGACAGATACACAGCACCGTTCTCCTTGTCCAACTCGCCATCCTTGTATGTCTGCTTGATGGCTACATCCAATCCCACCAGCGTCTTGCCCGCCCCCGGGACACCGGTAACAAAGCAGATGCTTTTTCTCCCCTGGACCTTGCTCTGCTGAATAACCCGAAGAATATAGCTGATAGTACGGTCTGTCGAAACCTTGTCCGCTTCGTGGCGAGTAATGTCTTCAACCGAGTGGTTTTCATAAAGGGCACGGGCGGCTTCGATGATAGTGGGCGTGGGAGTATAAGGACTGATTATCCAATTGTCTATCGTCCCCGCGTCCGTAGCCTTCGCATGATTGAGAATGCCTGCTATAAGGTCCTGAAGATTCTCCGCTCCGGAAATAAGCGGGTTGTATATTTGGTCGTCATAGACAGAGGGCCGAAACTCGGATGTCGATGTAGCGTGTTTAGTCGGAACCAATATTGGCACAATGACCCTGTCGTGACTGAAACGATGGAAGTTTTTCAGGTCGAGTGCATAATCCATCACCTGCTCCACATCAGCCTGCAGAGCGTCCTTCTGTCCCACCTTGAATTCAAGACAAAAGATGATGCCGCGCAGCAGCAGAACCACGTCAATCCGCTTGCCTAAACGAGGAATCTCGTACTCAAAAATGACCTGTGCGTTCTCCTCTTTCCAGGGAAGGAGCACTTGTTGCAAGATGTCTATCTCGCCCATCCACGCCTCATCGGTCGTAGTAAGAGCCTCGCCATGATAATTGTTATGCAGTGCTCCGAGAACCGCAAGGCGTTCCTGCTCCAGAAACTCCTTGACAGTCGCTATGTATAAACATCTGTCAGCCATTATTCCTATTTGTTTTACTTCTTTATTGTTCTTTGCTCCGTGGAGCGTTCTTGTTTCTTGCTCTCTTCTTGCCTGCTTCTTTCATCTCCGTGTGTCTCCCATCGAAAACTCACATCCGCAGTATCGCTGGTTGTAAAACCCGTATTCCTTAATGATTTCAAGCCGCCGCTCGCTCAACCCTCCCTTGCGCCAGTTCTGCGCCCAAAAGGTGACGTCGGGATAGTGCGAAACAGCAAAATTTCCCGCCTCTTCAATCTGTTCGAGTCTCTTCCAACGGCTCGACGCCAAGGTGGTCGTCAGCACCCTGATTCCATGCTCATGAGCGTATTTAGCAGCCCTTAGAAGCCTGTATTTGAAGCATTTGAGACATCGTCCTCCCCTCTCAGGCTCGTCCTCCAAACCCGCCATCTCGACAAGCCAAGCCTCGTGGTTGTAGTCGTCGTCGATAATCTCCAAGCCAAGCGATTCCGCATAACGCGTGCACTCGTTTTTCCTTATCTCATACTCCTCAAAAGGAAAGATGTTGGGGTTGCAGTAATATATAATAGGTGTAATGCCGTTTTTCAACAGACATTCTATTATCGCTGACGAACAAGGTGCACAGCAGGTGTGAAGCAGCACTCTCGTGGCTCCTCCAGGCACTTCTATTTCAAATCTCTTCTTCATTTCACAGAAATCGGCAGCCGGAATCGTCAGAAAACGCCGTCGCCATCCTCAGATTTATCATGCTGCAAAGTTAACATTTTTTTCGTCATCGGCAACGAAACGCGCCATCCTAATCAAAAAAAATTAAAAAAATTGCAAGTCTGTAAATTATTTCGTATATTTGCAGTCCTGTTTGGATTTTTTAATCATTAAATTTTAAATTTTGAATTTTTTAAATAAAATCAAATGAAAGTACAAGAATTAGTTGACAAACTGGGACTTAAAGTCTTAGCTGGCAAAAACGGTCTCGACCGTGAAATCGACGGCTGCTACATCAGCGACCTCCTCAGCGACGTGATGGGCAACGCACAGGAAGGCAACATCTGGATCACACTCCAGACTCACAAAAACGTGATGGCGGTGGCATCCCTCAAGGAGATGTCATGCATCATCCTCGTCAAAGACCTCGGTGCCAACGAAGACACAATAAACCAGGCAAACGAGGAAGAACTGCCGATTCTACAAACCTCCTTGCCGACATTCGAAATTGCGGGACTCGTTTACAACCTTTTAAATAGTTAGTCAGTTAATCAGTTAGTCAGTTAGTCAGTTTAATTTGATAACTGAACAACTGAACAACTGAACAACTGAATAACTGAACAACTGAACAACTGAACAACTGAACAACTAAGTATCGTGGAGCTCAAAAAGTACAGGGCGGATCTTCACATTCACACGGTGCTCTCGCCGTGCGGCGATATCTATATGTCGCCCACCGCCATCGTGGAACAGGCGAAGAAACTGCATCTCGACATGATTGCCATCTGCGACCACAACACCACACGACAGGTGAAGGTGGCGCAACAGGTGGGACGCGAGATTGGCGTGTTCGTCATCGGAGGCGTGGAGATAACCACACAGGAGGAGGCTCATGCCCTCGCCTACTTCGAGAACGACGAACAGCTCGACAAGTTCCAGGAGTTTCTCGACGAGCATCTGCCGCATATCCCTCTCGATGAGGAGAAATTCGGCTATCAGCTCATCGTCGATAAAGACGAAGAAGTAGTGGGCGAAGAGGAATGGCTGCTGTGGTCGGCTCTCGACTGCGACCTTGACATGCTCTACGACAAGGTGCACGAGATCGGTGGGCTATTCGTGCCGGCGCATGTAAACAAACCGGCGTCTTCACTGATGTCGCAACTCGGTTTCATCCCACCCGACCTCAAAGCCGACGCACTCGAAATTTCAAAACACGTCAAAAAAGAGGATTTTTTAAAGAAATTCGCATATCTGAAAAGGTTCATGTTCACCAAGAGCAGCGACGCGCATTTCCTGCATATCATAGGCGAAGTGCACTGCGTGCTGCACATGTACGACCTCTCCTTCGACGAGTTCCGCAAGACCCTGCATGGCGAGGACGGACGCTACATCGATACTGAACCTCAGGAAAAACTACAACTTTTATACGGATGAAAGAATTAGCATTACATGTTTACGACCTGATGGAGAACTCCACCGCAGCCAACTCCACCCTCGTCGAGCTGACCATCAAAGACAGCTTGAAGGACAACATCTATGCCTTCACCATCAAAGACAACGGCAAGGGCATGTCGCCGGAGTTTCTCGCCAAAGTCACCGACCCTTGGACGACGTCAAGGACGACACGCAAAGTCGGCCTTGGACTGCCTCTGATAAAGATGAACACCGAGAACTGCGGCGGAGGAATGAAGATTGAAAGCGAGGTGGGCAAAGGCACCGTGCTAAACTTCTGGTTCCAGCACGACAACATCGACCGCCCGCCGATGGGCGACCTCGCAGGCACCCTCGTGATGCTGTTCGCCGCTCACGAAGACATACATTTCATCTATAAACACATCACCGACGATGGCGATTTCGTGTTCGACACCGACGAGATAAAAGAAGCCCTCGACGGAATGTCAATGAACGACATCAACATCATGAAGTATCTGAAAGAGATGATTCAGGAAAATCTTGAGGAGATAAATTATAATGAATAGAAGACAGAAGACAGAAGACAGAAAACGTTGAGAGTTTCGTGAAATACAACTCCGATTTTGTTTACGACGACGAGTGGAAGAAATCTTTTTGTAAAGTGTAAAATATAAAATTTAAATATTTTAAAATGAAATTATCTGAAATAGCAAATGTTTTAAACGCCAAGGTGATTTGCGGGCAGGACCGTCTCGATGAGGAACAGGACAAGGTTTTTGCCTCTGACCTGATGTCCGACATCCTCACTCTTGGCGACAATTTCCCGATGATTGTCACAGGCCTGTGTACTATGCAGACCATCCGTACCTGTGAGATGGGCAACCTCGACATCGTCGTTTTTGTCAGAAAAAAGAAACCAACGGAAGAGATGATTGAACTTGCCGAAGACGAGGGCATGGTGCTGATGCAATGCGAATATTCCATGTTCAAGACATGCGGTCTGCTTTGGGAAGCCGGTCTCAAACCCGTTTATTAACAAAATTTATTATTATGCATCTGGAATACACAGTAATTGAAGGCGATTTCGTCAACGCAGGCTCAGCGTCAAGCTCGATAAAGAAAACCTTGAAACAGCTCAGCGTGAACCCGTCCATAGTGAAACGCGTCGTTGTCGCCCTCTACGAGGCCGAAGTCAACGCTATCGCTCATGCCTACGGCGGTGTCGTCACCGCCGACATCGACGCGGGCAAGATTCTGCTTCGTGTCATCGACAAAGGCCCCGGCATCCCCGACATCGACTGGGCCATGCAGGAAGGCAACAGCACCGCCTCACCGGAAGTCCGCAACATGGGCTTCGGCGCCGGCATGGGTCTGCCTAACATCAAGAAAAACGTGGACCGCCTCAACGTGCAATCGACAGTAGGCGTGGGCACCACCGTGGAAATGGAAGTTAATTTATCATAAAAGACTACGATTATGGCATTTTTTCACGCTCTACAGATTAACGAAAACGTTTGTGAAGGCTGCTCCCACTGCATGAGGGTGTGCCCCACAGAGGCTATCCGTGTGCGCGACGGCAGGGCACACATCAACGAGAACCGCTGCATCGACTGCGGCAACTGCTTCATCGCCTGTCCGCATAAGGCTGTGTTCGTCAAACAAGACGACTTCGAGGAGATCTTCAAATACCCGTGCCGCGTCGCTCTCATCCCCGCGGTGTTCCTCGGCCAGTTCAAAAACGACATCAGCGTGTCGCGAATCTATGCCATACTCAACGAGATAGGCTTCCAACACGTCATCGAGACGGAGATAACAGCGCCTATATTCACCGAGGCGAAAAACCGCTCGGAACGCGAAGACAACACCAAACCGCTCATCTCCTCGTTCTGCCCCGCCATAGTGCGACTCATCCAAGTGAAATTCCCCGGACTGGTGGAAAACATCATCCCTATCAAGGCTCCTCTCGACATCACAGCGATGTATATACGCCGCAAACTCGAGAAAGAAGGCTGGCGACCCGAAGACATCGGGGTGTTCTACGTCACCCCTTGCGCCGCCAAGATAGCCGCGGTGAAAAGCCCCGTCGGTGAAGAACGATCTCTGGTTGACGGCGTCATCAACATGGACTCGCTGTATAACCGCGTCTATAAGAAAATAAAAGAACAAGGCCACGACTACAAAGAGGTGAAACTGCCTATAGCACAGCTTACCTCCGACAGCATACTTACATCGCTGACAAATGGCGAGAGAAGACTGTCGGTGTCGGAGCACTCCCTGTCGATTGACGGCATCGACAACGCTATAGAGTTTCTGGAAAAGGTTGAAAATGAAGAGATTAAAGGTGTCGATTTCCTCGAACTGCGTGCATGCGACCAAAGCTGCCCGGGCGGCATCCTCACCTATAACAACCGCTTCCTCACCTGCGAGCGCATGTTCAACAGAGCACGCTACGTGGCGGGCAAAGAACGCCGTGGCGAGCTGACACGCGCCAAGGAAGTGGAGGACGAACGTGATTATCTGCTTGACAATATCAGCGTTGACGAGGTGGAGCCGCGCTCCATCAGCCTCGACCCCGACATCTCCAAGGCATTGGAGAAAATGAACAGAATCAAAGAGCTGGAACGCCAGCTGCCTCAGATCGACTGCGGGATATGCGGCGCGCCATCATGCGACGCCCTCGCCGAAGACATAGTGTGCAACGGCTGCAAGCTCTCCGACTGTATATTCATCCAACGTAATATGGAAGCTCATAAAACCCAAAAAGTGGAGGAATCTCTCAAAAGCATGGAGAACATCTGGGGCTATGAGAAAATTGAGAATTTCATTAAAAACAAATAAACAACTTAAAAATACAACAAAATGAGTATCAACGAATTACAACCAAAAGAAGTGTTTGAGAACTTCTACAGCCTGACACGCATCCCGCGTCCCTCGAAAAAGGAAGCTCAGGTTATCGCTTTCATGAAGAAATTCGGCGAAGACCTCGGTCTCGAGACCATCGTCGATGAAGCCGGCAACGTCATCATACGCAAGCCAGCCACTCCGGGTTATGAGAACCGCAAAGGTGTCATCCTGCAGGCTCACCTCGACATGGTGCCTCAGAAAAACGCCGACACCGTCCATGATTTCGAGAAAGACCCTATCGAGACTTACGTTGACAACGGCTGGGTGCGCGCTAAAGGAACCACCCTCGGCGCTGACGACGGTCTCGGCGCAGCAGCAGCTATGGGCGTGCTCGCTTCCAAAGACCTCGAACACGGACCCATCGAAGCTCTCTTCACCATCGACGAGGAGACAGGCATGACAGGCGCCAACCAACTCGCCCCCGGCTTCCTTAAAGGCGACATCCTTCTCAACATGGACTCCGAGACAGAAGGCGAGCTTTATGTGGGCTGCGCCGGCGGTATCGACACTAACGCCTACTGGACTCCTAAAATGGAGAAAGTAGCCGACGACATGTCAGCTTTCCAACTGATAGTCAAAGGCTTGAAAGGCGGTCACTCGGGCATGGACATCAACCTCGGCAGAGGCAACGCCAACAAGCTCATGAACACCTTGCTGATTTTAGTGTCACAGAAATTCGGCGTACGCCTCGCCACCATCAACGGAGGCAGCCTGCGTAACGCCATCCCAAGAGAGTCGTTCGCCACAGTGGTCGTCCCCACCGCAAAAGTGGAGAAGATGAAGAAACTCGTGGGCGAATACGAAGTGACGGTGAAAGAACAGTTCGCCAAAGCAGAACCGGACCTCGCAGTGATGATGGTCGAGACAGAAATGCCGGCCGAAGTCATCGACAACAAGACTTTCAAGAACATGATGGAAGCCATCGCGAAATACCCTAACGGCGTCATCGGGATGTCGAAAGACTTTGAAGGCACCGTGGAGACATCGTCAAACCTCGCCCTCGTGAAACTCGAAGACGGCAAAATCATAACATGCTCTCTGCAACGCGGTCTCGTCGATGAGCTTAAAGACAAACTCGCCGACGACATCCGCAAAGTATTGGAAGCCCACGGCGCGGTGACCGAGTCAAGCGGCTCATACCACGGCTGGAAACCTAACATCGACAGCCCTATCCTCGCCACGATGAAAAAGGTCTATACCGACAAATTCGGCAAGGAACCGAAGGTGATGGTCATCCATGCAGGTCTCGAATGCGGCATACTCGGCGCGAAATATCCTAACTGGGATATGATCTCGTTCGGCCCTACACTCGTCCACCCGCACTCACCCGACGAGGCTCTGCTCATCGAATCAGTCAAGCCTTTCTGGGAATTCCTCGTGGAAACATTGAAAAATGTACCTGAAAAATAATTTTTCAAAAAAAATGTTTTTCGTATTAAAAACTTTTGTATTTTTGCAGTCCGAAATTTGAGGTAAAAGATAAAAATAAAATACAATGAAACGCACATTTCAACCATCGAACAGAAGACGCAAGAACAAACACGGTTTCAGAGAAAGAATGGCAACTGCCAATGGTCGCAAGGTCTTGAAGGCCCGTCGCGCTAAAGGCAGAAAGAAGCTCACGGTATCTGACGAGTATTGATTCTGCGAAGCCGTACCTAATAGTTAATTATTTAAGGTTAAAAAAGAGACAGTGTAAACACTGTCTCTTTTTTGTACTAATATCTCTTGTCTGTCAAGGTATTACCTTATCTATTCACTTTTTCGAGCTCGGTGTTGGCACCCCATTTGTTGATGTTAAAGGCGAGGTTGAAACGCAGAGTGCCTTCAAGCGGGTTAGTACCTGATGTCGCCGTGTTGTTAACCGGCACGAGGTATGACACGTCAAGGGCGAACACATTGTAGCGGAGACCTGCGCCGAATGTCAGATAACGACGATTACCCTTCATCTTGGCCTCGTGGAAGAAACCTGCGCGCACGGCAAACACCTTGTTGTACCAGTATTCAGCACCGACACTCAACGTAAATTCCTTCAACTCCTCGCTGAATCCGTCAGGAGCATCGTAAAACGACTGTATCATGCCCTGAATCATCGAAACATTGGGGTCCTTGCCCTTCAAAATGGTGCCGTCTTCGTTATAAATAGGAGGCGTCGGAACCAACAGCTTGTTCACATCCACCGCAAAAGCTATCGAGTTGTAGTCGTCGATGTTTACCAATATCGACGGACCTAAGCGCAAGTTGGTGGGCACAAAGTCGGTTCTTGAGTTGGCGTTGCTATAACTCATCTTACTTCCCATGTTGGTTATGGCGACACCCCATGAGAACGCTCCGTCAACAGGACCCATATAAATCGGCTTCTGATAATAAACACCTATATCGGCAGCCACCGACCACGCAGCTCGTGAGTTGTTGGTGACACCTTGCGTCAGATGAGAATAGATGAAACGACCGGCCACAGATGCCGACAGATAGTCGCCAAGCTTCCTCGAATAGCAAAGGTCTATCGCGAACTCGTTGGGCGAATACGTCCCTAAATCCTCGTTATTCGGACCGCGGAAATTAATCTCTCCAAGCGAGAAATATTTAACGGTTCCCGCAATTGTTGACTTCCCGCTGACACGTTTTGACAATGCAAGATATGCGATGTTCATGTCAGGAACGAGTTTCCGCAGCCAAGGGCTGTATGCCAAGCCAACGCTGAAATCATCTTCAATAAATGCGTATTTGGCAGGGTTCCAATGCATTGAATAAACATCGGGTGAGGTGGAAACACCCAAATCACCCATGCCGGCCGAACGAGCGTCGGGGGCGATAATCATAAACGGAACAGCTGTCGAGATGACGTTGTAATCAAGATTCTGACCCGTCTCCTGCATCTGTGCTTTTGCTATGACTCCTGTCATCAAAAGACTCATCAAAACTATAAAAGACTTCTTAATCATATATTTTAAATTTGTTGCAAAAATAAACATTTATTCAATAACGCCCACATATTTTATTTATTGTTTGGAATAAAAAAATCACCATAAAAATTATCTTGCGATAACAAGTTTGGAGAATCCTATCTCTTTTTCGTTTTTGCTGTTGGTTACCACCATGTTATAAATATACACGCCATTTGCCAAAGGCATCCCGCTGTCCGACGTGCCATTCCATTGTATCGGCTCAGTGCGTGTGGATGTGCCATATCGGCTTTCTCGGATGGTCTTGACAAGCTGCCCGCTCACATTATATATATTAATGGTGATGTCAAGATTGCCTTTCTGGTTGTGCTCAAAATAGAAACTCGTGTTGTCTGACATCGGATTCGGGGTGTTAAATGCTTTCTGCGCAACGAGATTGGCACTTTTCACCACCGTGAAATCAAGCGACACTGTAGTGGAATTATTATAGATATCCCACACCCTGAATGTCAGATGATGCTCGCCCTCATTGAGTCCATACAAACGATAAGCTATTGTCCCATAATCATTTGCATCTAATGGCGCATCGTAATATGCATTCAAATCATATGTCTTTTTGGTGGCTCCGTCCAAAGTCACCGTTATGTCATGCCCGATGCCGGAGCCTGTCATGTTGATGCCATGCTCATCCCTCACATAAGCATAAAACAGCGGATTTTCGTTGGTGATGCCTCCGTTCACGAACAAGGTGTCATCGATGAAGATGCGCGCCTCGGGACCCTGCAAGTCGGGAATAATCGTCGTGTCATAGCCTCCTACAATGATATTGCCATACAGTCCGTTGGCATCTGTCTGATAATCAGTGGCATAGAAACTAATAAGCCCATCGCCATAGCTGTAGTTGATGTCTTTAGGAAGCATAAAACTTATGGTGAACTCGCCGGCTTCCACCCTCGCCTTGCCGTCAAACAGCAAGCTGTTGCGAAGCTTGAAATTTCTTATCGGAGAGCCTTGATCTCCCTTGGTTTGGTATGTGTTTTCCTTATCGTAAACCGACACCCGCACTATGCCGTTGAAGTCGGTCATGCGGTTACCGAAGTTATCTGTTATCTCTCCTTCTAACTCCACGGTACTCAACGCCTTAAGGGTGTCGTTGCTTGCTGTCGCGATATTATTTGGCGACACTGTCTTGCCGTTTATCTTGTTCAGCACCACGTTGTTCTTAGGATATGCGAGACGTAGCGCCGGGTCGCCGAAAAGCGTGAAAACCCTTGTATATGACGAGCCATCGCGTTTTGAGTGGTAAAAAATATCGCCCATCGTCGGATACTCGCCGTCTTTCATCTTGAACATGTTTTGGTATGTACGTGTGAGCAGCGACTGGCTGCCGCCTGTCACCCTCGCCGTCGTTATCATGGCTATCGCGCCGCCTTTGTCGCTCGTGAACACCATCTCACCGGCCGAAGTCCTCGTGTGATCGTCGAAACGGCTGAACTCGCATGTAGCAGTGATGAGAAGCGGCAACATCGGCAGATTGCTCCATGAATTGATGTCGTCAATGGTCACAATACGCTCGTCGCCAAGGCCTATCTCTCCGCCGTGACCGTTATATC
Source organism: uncultured Bacteroidales bacterium (assembly GCA_937906455.1). GTDB lineage: Bacteria > Bacteroidota > Bacteroidia > Bacteroidales > F082 > Limimorpha. The sequence continues at coordinate 10,695 of CALCYT010000014.1, forward strand.
CAAGCACCAAAGTGCCTCTGTCTATCCTGTTGGAGATGGCTTCGTTCATCTCAGGACAACGTTGTCCGCTCGACGTCGCCACCTGATTGTAGGCGTCAAGATATATCTTGTCAACGATGACATCGCCTCCCCACTCGTTGATGTTGTTGGCGATAATCTCGCAATTGGTGATGAAGTCGGAGCTCTCGTCGTCGCACATCAAGGTTATGCTGTTGCGCCAATTGTTCATCACATCGCTGTTCTTATCAAGATAAGCGTCGATTTTATCAATCACCACGTCGGCCTGACCTGTGGTCATGACCGGCATCCTTCCTATGGGGATGTCGATGAGCGAAGAGCTTGTCTCCATATTGCCGTCATCATCATCTAAACATACGTAAAAATCGTCGGTGACAACAGATGGATTGAGTGTGCATGAGTTGAACGACTCCCATGTCGGAACGAGACATTCAGTGGTGTTCTTGTAATCGTATGAGGCATCACCGAAAAGCAGCACATACTTGAGTTTATGCTCATCACTGCTGTTGTTGTACAGCATCCTGATGAAATTGCGGATGCCGGCAACATCGAGAGCCCCGCACGAAAACTCATTGTAAATGTATTCCGGCTGCACTATGTCGATAATCAAATCGTCAATATTGGAGTGAATATCTCTCAGCCGCTCAGCATGTGACTGAAATCTTGGATGCGTAATGATAAGATAATCAATGTCTTTCTTGGCATGAAGATTTTGATTCGCCACCATACCGACAAACGTCGGCGTGTTGAACCCGCTGCCGTTGAATGCCACAAACTGGTTGTTGACATTGCCACTGACCTTAAACGACAACGTCGTCGCCGACAATGTGGTTCGCATCATCACCGGATTGATTGGGTCGGTCACATCCCACACCTTGATGTTGTTTGTGGCATTTTGTATCTGATAATCATAAACTTTGAGTGTGTCTGAGCATTCAGGATTGCGAAACTGCATGATGTCACCCGTCATCTTGAGATAACGCCAGGCATTGACTGAAATGTAATCCATCCATGCCACCGACGATGATGATGTCCTGTTATATGTAACATTTATATTAAAGGTGCTTTCGGCAGGCGTGAATCTCACCAGACAAGCAGTGTCATATCTCGCATAGACATGAGTGGTGGAATTCAGGAACGACTTGGAATACAACACATTGTTGTTATATTTGAAAGTCATCGACGCCGACGAGCTGTTGCGTGACGCCACAGCCGCCTTCATCCTCACCATCTTCGACATATTCAAGTTGCTGAAAGAGAATGAATAATCGTGTTGCAACGTGACGTCAAACCTGTCGAAAAACCATGTGCATCCCATATTGTTGATATTCATCTCATCTCGGTCAACCACTTGATAATCAATGAAATCAGTGACAGTCTCCGATGCCTCGCCGATGTCAGGCCGCGTGGTGATACGTCGTCCCGCCTCATCACCTATCGTCATAAACACGTAGGTATAGTCGGTGTACGGGTTTTTCACATGACCATAATATCGCATCGTGGCGTAATATTTCCAAACTACCGGGCCTCTGGCGTAAAACAGCACGTAATCATTCTCATTGAAAACACCATCGTCCTCGCCGGAAACAAAAACCGGAATCTCATACAGGTCGTCAGGATAATAATCCCGATTGATTTTTGGCAAGACACCGCCGCCATTATGGAACAATCTGATATTCTTCGGGTTGATGTTCGCCACATCGACACCCATTGACGCGAGGTCGGAATACGATAACTTATATATGCCCGTGGAAGCTACCGACATCTTGTACCACACGCCTTCACTGAGCTTCGAATCACCAGCAAATGCTGTGATATTAAGCATATTAACAAACACACAAACGCACATCAGCGTCTTTATGACACCGCCTGACAAAAACTTTCTTATATCCATTTTACAAAACATCCTGCAAAGATAAACAAAAAACCAAGACAATAACGTGTTTTTGCAAATATTATTGTTGAAAATAATTTCAAAAAAAATAAAAAAAATTTCTGTTTTCAATCGAAAAAAGTCGTATAATTGCAGTTTGAAAATATGATGAGGCAAAAAATCGTTTTTTTTATCATCAAATGCAATAATAACAAGGATTTTGAGTTAAAGGATTTGTATCAAACATTAAAAGAAATGCGTAATAAATTCAGATTTATCACACTTTTGGCGATTTGCAGTTGTAGTATTTTGCTGGTTTCATGCTTTAAAAAGTCATCAAGCAACAAGTCAATGGCAACAGGATGGAACTATAACAATCCTAATAACCAATACATTTACAACTTCCAAGACTTCAGCGATCAGAAGCCGGGACCGGGACTTGTGGCGATTCAAGGCGGCACATTCACCATGGGTGCCACTATGGACAATGTTTATTATGAATGGGACAACACGCCACGTCAGGTGACTGTCTCCTCTTTTTATATTGACGAGACAGAGGTCAGGAATATCGACTATCTCGAATACATCTACTGGTTGCAGCACATCTACGGTGCCGATATGCCAGAGATGGTAAGCTCGGCTTTGCCCGACACCATGGTATGGCGCAATTCATTGGCATACAACGAGCCTATGGTCGAGGTCTATTTCCGCCATCCGGCATACCGCGACTACCCTGTCGTAGGAGTGTCGTGGCTCAAAGCCAACAGATACGCCTTGTGGCGTTCCGACCGTGTCAATGAGATGCTGCTCATCGATGCGGGTGTAATCGAATACGACCCTGACCAGAATAAAGACAATTATTTCAGCACCGATGCTTATCTCACAGGCATTTACAATGCGAAAATAGCCAAAGGTGTCCCCGATTACAACAAAGGCGAGAAATACTCCCGTAACGCTAAAATGGAAGACGGCATCATGCTTCCGAAATACCGCCTCCCCACCGAAGCTGAATGGGAATACGCAGCCTTGGCTCTCATCGGTGCCACCCGTGACGAGCGCATAGTGGAACGCAGGACATACCCTTGGAACACCGACGGTCTCCGTACTGACGAGAAAGACCATATGGGTGATTTCACCGCTAATTTCAAGAGAGGCAGGGGCGACTACCAAGGCGTGGCAGGCTACAACAATGACGGCTACGACTTCCCGGCACCGGTAAAGTCATATTGGCCTAACGACTTCGGTCTGTACAACATGGCAGGCAATGTGTCGGAATGGGTCGCCGACGTGTATCGTCCCCTGTCATACGAAGATTTCTCGGAACAGAACCCGTTCAGAGGCAATGAGTTCACCAAGACCGTCATCGACTCAACCGGCAAGATTACACAGGTTCCGATGACGCAAAATGAGATATCCGACCGCCAAAACTTCCGCGACAGCTACAGCGTCAACCAAGGCGACGGTGACTATATGTCAACAATACAGACTGACTGGAACAACAAAGAGAAAGAGCAAAGCCATTATACAAGCAGTATGTATGACTATGGCAACACCACTCTCATCACCGACCATTCGCGCATCTACAAGGGCGGCTCCTGGGCCGACGGTCCGTACTACCTCAGCCCTTCCGTACGTCGCTTCCTGCAAGAAGACCAAGCATCATCAACCATCGGTTTCAGATGCGCGATGAACATGATTAAGCCGGCGTTCAAGAAATGATCGAACAGCTTTATAAACTTTACAAAAAAGCACACACTATCACCACCGACAGCCGCGTCATCAGCAAGGACTGCGTGTTTGTGGCGCTTAAAGGCGAGCATTTCGATGGCAACGACTTCGCCCTGCAAGTGGCGGAGGACGGTGTGGCGGCGGCTGTGATAGCCGACAGAAAAGACCTCCCGAGACACGAGAGGCTTTTTGTTGTGGATGACAGCCTGAAAACGCTGCAAGAACTCGCGCGACACCATAGAGAATGCCTCGGACTCCCCATAATAGGAATCACCGGAACAAACGGAAAAACGACAACCAAAGAACTCATATCCGCCGTCTTATCAAAGAAATATGATGTTGTTTTCACACAAGGCAACTTCAACAACCAGCTCGGCGTGCCTCTTACCTTGTTGAGAATCAAGCCTGAGACAGAGATGGCAGTAGTTGAGATGGGTGCCAACCACCCGGGCGACATCAACGAACTCACAGCCATCGGCAAGCCCGACTATGGCATCATCACCAATATCGGAAGAGCGCATCTTGAGGGCTTCGGCGGCTTTGAAGGTGTCGTCAAAACCAAAAACGAGATGTATCAATATATCGCGTCACACAACGGCACTCTGTTCGTCAACAATGACAACGAACTGCTGATGAATCTCGCTGAAGATATTAATAAGGTGACTTACGGTACTTCCGCTGATGCTGACATTCATGGCAAGATGCTTTCAGCCAATCCGTATCTCTCAGTCGAATGGAATGGCTATAAAATTGATACTCAATTGGTTGGCGACTACAATTTTGAAAATGTGATGACGGCGATATGTGTGGGCGCATACTTCAAGGTGCCGGCAAACGATATTATCGCGGCACTGTCAAGTTACTGCCCCACCAACAACCGCTCGCAGGTCATCAAAACGGCCAAAAACAGGGTGGTCATGGATGCATACAACGCCAACCCCACCAGCATGAGCTATGCCATAAGAAACTTCAGGAACATCTGTAAAGACGATAACCTACTGATTATCGGCGATATGCGTGAGCTTGGCGATGAATCAGAGCAGGAACATAAAACGATAATCGAACTTATTAAACAACTAAACTTCCAGAAAGTGTTTCTTGTCGGCTCAGAGTTTCAAAAAGTGTCTGATGGCACTAAGTTCCAGACTTTCACTGATGTTGACAGTCTCATCCGGCATCTGGACCAACATCCTGTCGCAGATAAAGACATACTCGTCAAAGGCTCCAACGGCATACATCTCAACAAAATCATCGATTCATTGTAAATGATTGAAAAACATAACATTATCGGTCTGATGTCGGGCAGCTCGCTCGACGGTCTCGACCTCGTTGATGCCGATTTCTGGCATGACGGACAATGGCATTTTGAAATCATCGCCAAAGACAACTGCGATTACAATGACGAATGGCGGCAGGCGTTGTCAAACGCATTCTATTACAATGACCATCAATTGAAAACACTTGATTGTCAATATGGCACATTCCTCGGTCAGGTCACGAAACGTTTCATAGAGAAACATGGCCTCAAACCGGAAATCGTCGCCTCGCATGGTCATACGGTCTTTCATCGTCCACAGGAACATTATACATTGCAAATCGGTGACGGTCAAGCACTTGCAAACGAATGCGGCGTTATGGTCATCAACGACTTCCGCACCGAAGACGTGCTTAAAGGCGGTCAGGGGGCACCGTTAGTGCCGATAGGCGACAAACTTTTATTCTCCGACTACCCTGTCTGCCTCAATATCGGAGGTATCGCCAACGTGTCGTACGACATTGACAGCCAACGTATTGCATACGACATTTGTATCGCGAACCAAGCGTTGAATTATTTATCAAATGGATTATCATTATCATATGATGAAGATGGCATGATTGCCCGCAGTGGACATATTGATAATCAATTGCTTACAGAACTTAATTCGCATTCATTCCATAATCAAAACCATCCCAAATCGTTAGGACGCGAGTTTTTTGAGGAAAACGTCAGGACATTGTTAGAAAAACGCGACGACATAGCTGACATGATGGCTACATTTGTAGAACATATCGCCATACAGATTACAAAATCAATTGACAATCAACCAATTGGAAACATGTTGATAACTGGTGGCGGAGCAAAAAACACATTCCTTGTGGAGCGTATTCAAGCGAATACAAAACACAATGTCATTGTTCCTGCCAACGATATCATCGATTTCAAAGAAGCCTTGGTGTTCGCATTTCTCGGGTTGCTCCGTAACCGTAACGAAATCAACGTATTGAAATCGGTAACGGGTGCTAAATCTGATTCTTCATCCGGCCAAATTTGGCATCCTGTCGTATAAAAATGTAGAGACGCACAACCATGCATCTCTACTACTAAACTACTAAGCTACTAAGCTATTAAGCTACTAAGCTATTAAGCTACTAAGCTATTAAGCTAAATTAGCATTGCATACCGCCGCAGCAGTTAATCACCTGACCGGTGACATAGCTTGAGAGGTCTGAAGCGAGGAATAACGCCACGTTAGCGACGTCTTCAGGTGTGCCGCCTCTTCTCAACGGAATCTTGGTAGCCCAGTCTTTTCTCACCTCTTCAGGCAAAGCTTTTGTCATGTCGCTCTCGATGAATCCGGGTGCTATGCAGTTGGCGCGGATGCCACGGCTGCCCATCTCTTTGGCCACTGACTTAGCGAGGCCGATTAAGCCCGCCTTTGAAGCCGAGTAGTTGGCTTGACCGGCGTTACCGCTCACTCCGACGACACTCGCCATATTGATGATGCTGCCGCCTCTCTGTCTCACCATAGTAGGCAACACCGCCTTGATGTAGTTGAATGCCGATTTCAAGTTCACCGTGATGACCGCGTCCCACTGAGCCTCTGTCATACGTAACATCAAGCCGTCCTTGGTGATTCCCGCATTGTTGACGAGGATGTCAACACGACCGAAATCTTCTACAATCTGTGCGACAGTCTTGTCAACGTCAGCGAAATCAGCGGCGTTGGAGACATAGCCTCTCACTGTTGTGCCAAGCTCGCTAAGTTCAGCGACGGTGGCCTTGATGTTGTCTTCATTGATATCTGTAATCGCGATATTGCAGCCTTCGAGGGCAAAACGCCTCGCGATGGCCTTGCCGATACCTCTCGCGGCACCGGTTATGATAGCTGTTCTATTCTTTAACATATTCGTAAGATTTTGCAATTTCTCCTTTACCTAACTTGATGATGTCTTCGCATGATTTCCTGAAATCGGCGCAACGTGTGGTGTCTTGGAGCATCAGATACCCCATGATGATGTAACCGACGGCCTCAACCAAGCGTCTGTGATGTGTCTCTTTGTTGCCTGAAAGCTCAAACATCTCCTTGTATCTCTCCGTCATGGCACGAAGCTTATCGCGCAATGGCAGCAATTCCTCAGCATACTCGAAGTTATCCAAGTCTGCGATGTACTTGAGATAAGCACCGTTTCCTAAGAAACGCGCCGCTGCCACTACCTGGAGCTGTGATGTGCCCTCGTAGATGGTGAGGATTCGCGCGTCACGATAGAGACGTTCGCATTTGTATTCCTTCATGAAGCCTGAGCCTCCGTGAATCTGGATGTCGTCGTAAGCTATCTGGTTCGCCCATTCGCTGGCAAACATCTTCAACACAGGTGTCAGCATATCTGCAGTCTTCTTGTTCGTCTCAACGTAACGTGCTGTCTCATAAAGCAATGAGCGAGCCGCGTCGATCTTGGCGCGCATCAGGTCAAGCATATCCTGGACTGCCACGAACTCCTTGATTTTCTTACCGAACTGTTCGCGTTGGTCGGCATATTCCTCAGCGTCGCGGACAGCAGCCTCTGCAAGTCCAACCGATTGTGCGCCAACGCCTAAGCGCGCGCCATTCATCAACGACATGACATATTTGATAAGTCCCATCTTACGGTCGCCGATAAGCCTCGCGGGAGCATTGTTGAACACAAGTTCTCCTGTCGGTGAGCCGTGGATGCCCATCTTGTTCTCTATTCTTCTCACCGTCACGGCTCTTTCTTTTCTGTCATAAACAAAAAGTGAGAGTCCACGGCCGTCGGTGCTACCCTCTTCCGAGCGCGCGAGCACTAATTTGATGTCGGCGTCACCGTTGGTGATGAAACGCTTCACACCATTGAGTCTCCAGCAGTTAGCCTTCTCATCGAAAGTGGCTTTCAGCTGCACCGACTGGAGGTCTGAACCTGCGTCAGGCTCGGTGAGGTCCATCGAGCAAGTGTCGCCTTTGTAGATACGTGGCAGATACTCGTCTTTGATGGCGTCGTCAGCGAACTTGAGAATCGTCTCGGCGCAGTCCTGCAAGCCCCAGATGTTGGCGAAGCCAGCATCGGCACGCGACACCATCTCAGCCGCCATCACGTATGGAACGTATGAGAAGTTGAGTCCGTTGTATTTGCGCGGCAACGCCATGCCGTAAAGACCGGCGTCACGCATAGCCTCGTGGTTTTGCTGCGTCCCCTTGGCGTAAACGATAGCGTTGTCAACGATTTTAGGGCCTTCAATATCAACCGCCTCGGCATTCGCGTCCAAAACGTCGCCGCAAAGCTCACCCACGATGTCCAAAACCTTGTCGTAGTTGTCAATGGCGTCTTCGACATTCTTCGGAGCCAGCTCGTCGTTCTCGGCGTCAATGAAGTCGTTTTCCTTCTGACGCACAATCTCAGCCATCTTAGGATGGTTCAGATAGAAAGCGAGGCTTTTATTATCTTGATAAAAGTTCATTATTTCTTACTATTTGATTTACAATATTTTATCATCTTCGACACGACATCTGCGGCATCACCGGTGATGACGTAGTCGGCTATAGAGTTGATTGGGGCATGCGGGTCGGTGTTGATGGAGATAATCAACGATGACTGTTCCATGCCCGAGCGGTGTTGCACCGCGCCTGAGATACCGCAAGCGATATACACTTTAGGACGCACCGTGACACCCGTCTGACCGACTTGGCGTTCAGGCTCCGCAAACCCGGCATCGACGGCGGCGCGTGTGGCTCCCACCTCTCCTCCGAGAAGGTCGGCAAGCTCATGCAAAAGCTTGAAATTCTCTTTGCAGCCCATGCCATAACCGCCTGACACTATGATTGGAGCACCTTTGATGTCGATTTTCTTCTCTTCAAGCTTACGCTCAATGATTTTCACGACAAAATCGGCTTCTTTCAAGAACTCCGCGGCGTTGAGTTTCACGACAGATGTATTCTTCTGTTTCTCAAACACCTCCTGTTTCATGACGCCTTCGCGTACCGTCGCCATCTGCGGACGTACGTCGGGACAGATGATGGTGGCGATGATGTTGCCTCCGAATGCAGGACGAATCTGCATCAAGTTGCCGTTGTCGTCGATGTCGAGGGCAGTGCAGTCGGCTGTGAGACCGCAACGCAGATATGACGCCACTCTCGGACCGAGGTCACGACCCACCGGCGTCGCTCCGAAGAGCACCGAATAAGGCTTCTCGCGCTCGATGAGCTTTGTCATCACACTGAAATGTGGCAACGTCTGATAAAACGACAGACGTGAGTCCTCAAGGCATAAAACGGTGTTCACTCCATGTGTAAACAACTCATTCTCAAGGCCTTGCAGATTGTTGCCAATGACAGCGGCATCAACGTTGACATTGAGTCGGTCGGCCAAATGACGCGCCTTGGAACAGAGTTCCAGACTCACATCAGCTATTCTGCCGTCGTCTTTAACTTCACAATAAACAATAATGTTATTCATTATTTACCTTTGATTTCTTCAACAACTTTGATTGCATCGCCCACCGTGACGATTTTCTCCGTCATGTTATCCGGGATGGTGATTTCAAATTCGCGCTCGATGTCCATGATAAGCTCAACGATGTCGAGTGAGTCGGCGCCTAATGTGGTGACAAAACCTGCGTCTTCCGTCACTACCGCAGGGTCGCAATTCAGTTTGTTAACGATGATCTCAGTGATTTTTTCTTTTGTATCCATAACCGTGATTTTTAATCTTGTTAATAAATATTAAATGTCAACTTTTTAAATCTTAAATCTTTGAATCTTAATCTTTTAATTAAAAAATGTGCGATGCCGTGAGGTCTTCAATCAGACCTCTGATGCCCTCGTCATCGCTGTTGATTGTGATGCTTTCTTTCTTGGTGAGAACGACGTTCTCGATGTTTTTCACCTTTGTAGGAGAGCCTTTCAGACCTAATCTCTCATAGTCTGGATTGATGTCATCGGCCGACCACATTGGGATTTCGGTGTTTTTTCTCTTGATGACGAGATGGGCGTGGCGTGAGCGGCATTCCTTGGCGTTGCCGTGTACTGTCACGAGAGCCGGGAGCTTTGTCTCTACAATCTCAATGCCGTGTTGCAGCACTCTCTTGAGACGTATCGTATCAGGTGTCACGGCGATTAGCTCGTCGGCGTAAGTGATTTGTGGCACGTCGAGTTTCTCGGCTGTCTGAGGTCCCACCTGAGCGGTGTCGCCATCGATAGCCTGACGGCCTGTGAAGACTACGTCATAATGACCTAACTTCTTGATTGCCATTGACAAAGCGTATGAGGTAGCGAGAGTGTCTGATGCCGCGAAACGTTTGTCGCTAACCACAAAGCCGTCGTCGGCGCCGCGGTACAAAGCCTCGCGGATAATCTCATTGGCGCGTGGAGGTCCCATGGTGATGACAGTCACTTTGACGTTGATGTTGTTCTCTGCTTTGATTCTATCACGGCACATCAGAGCCATCTCGAGAGCCTTCATGTCATCAGGATTAAAGATGGCAGGGAGAGCCGCGCGGTTGATGGTGCCGTCGGCATTCATGGCGTCTTTACCAACATTCTTGGTGTCAGGCACCTGCTTTGCCAGCACAACTATTTGAAAATCTTTGTTTTGCATTATATAAAAATTTATTTTTCTGTTCTTGGAACGAGGGCAAACGACAGGCTTCCGCTGACACATTGTTTTCCCGCGACGCTGAGTTTGGCGTCACAGAAATAGATGTTGGCGCGGTGAGCCGTCAAGACGGCGTCAACTTCAACGGTGTCGCCAGGAAGCACCTGGTTTTTGAAACGCACGTTGTTGATGCCCGTGTAGAATGTGAGCTTTCCCGGGAGGTCGTCCTTCATGAGAAGAGCGCACGACTGGGCCATAATCTCGCATAGGATGACACCCGGCACCACTGGGTTGCCAGGAAAGTGTCCCTGAAGGAAGAACTCATCGCCCTTGACGTGATATTTCGAATGCGCGACATGCTGGTCGTCAATCTCAATCTCGTCGATAAGCAACATGGGCTCGCGATGAGGCAGATAGTTTTTTAATTCTTCTTTTGTCATATGCTTTTCAATTTATCAAGTTTCTATATTTAGCCATTCTCCATCAGAAAGAACAGTGCTAACGGCTAATGGCTAACAGCTAACGGCTAAATATCATCGGTCTTAAAGCCACTGCGCCATTGTGTCCGCCGAATCCGAGTGATTCCGACACCGCTATGGTGAGGTCGGCTTTCACGGCTTTGTTTGGCGTATAGTTAAGGTCGCAAGCCGGGTCAGGCTCGTTGAGGTTGATTGTCGGAGGCACCATGCCGTCGCGAAGGGCGAGCACCGATGCAATGATTTCCACTGCGCCGGCGGCTCCGAGGAGATGTCCCATCATTGATTTTGTTGAGCTTATCATGGCTCTGCGCGCCTCTGTCTCGCCCAACGCCTTCTTCAACGCCGCCGTCTCCGACGAGTCGTTGAGTGCCGTTCCTGTACCGTGTGCGTTGACGTAAAGAACGTCTTTGCCATCGAGGTATCCTGCTTCATCTAATGCCATCTTGATGGCCTTGGCGGCGTATGTGCCTTCCGGATGCGGTGCTGTCACATGATGTGCGTCGCAAGTGTTACCATAGCCGCAAACCTCAGCGTATATTGTGGCTCCGCGTTGTTTCGCGTGCTCATATTCTTCGAGAAGCACTACACCGGCGCCTTCAGCGATGACGAATCCGGCGCGACGTTTGTCGAATGGCAGCGACGCCGCGTTAGGGTCTTCCGATTTCGACAGTGCCTTGGCGTTGGCGAAGCCTGCTATCGACAATCTATTAATAGGTGCCTCTGTCCCGCCGGCTATGACACCGTCGGCGTAGCCGTCTTTGATGGCGCGATAAGCCTCGCCTATGGCGTTAGTGCTGGTGGCGCATGCCGTCACCACAGGGATGCACACGCCGTGGGCATTGAAGCGTATGGCCACATTCCCTGACGCCATATTGGCTATCATGGTTGGGATCATCAGAGGAGACACCCAGCGCGGCCCTTCAGCCTCTAACTTGTGCATCTCACGCATCATGGTGTCGAACCCGCCGATGCCGGAGCCGATATACACTCCGAGACGGTCGGGGTCCCAGCCCTCCTCGTTGCCTTGCATGGCTTGCGTGGCGGCAGCCATGGCATAAACCGAGAATAAGTCGTTGCGACGCACAAAAGGTGTCTCAAGGTTGTACTCAGCGGGGTTGAAGTCCTTGACGCTGCCCGCCACCTTCGACGGGAGGTCAGCGGTGTCGAATTTGGTGATGAGGTCGATGCCGCATACACCGTCCATAATGTTCTTGTGGAATGTCTCAAGGTTGTTGCCCACTGGCGAGACAACGCCCATTCCTGTTATAACAACTCTTCTTTTTTCCATAATTAAAAATTTACCATTTCATAATCATTGCTCCGGACACGAGACCTGCACCGAAAGCACTGAAAGCGAGCAAATCGCCTTCTTTGAGGCCTCCGGCTTTTTTAACCTCGTCGAGAAGTATCGGAAGGCTTGCCGAGGAGGTGTTGCCATATCTCTCGATGTTTGTCGGGAACTTCTCTGTCGGCTGTCCGAGCATCTGTTCAATGTATTTAATAATTCTCAAGTTAGCCTGATGGATAAAATAAGTGTTTATGTCATCGGCTGTGATTTTAGCGTCTTGCAGAACCACCTTCAAGTCGTTCACGCATGTGGAGGTCGCGAATTTGAACACATCCTGTCCGTGCATCACGAGCGGTAGGTTGGTGGGGCCTTTCAAGTCGTATGGGCACCACTGCAGATTGTGCATCTCATAGAGACGGTCCCAGCCGTCGGAGCTGGTGAGACGTGTGGCGAGGATATTGTCGCCCGGTGTCAGCACAGCGGCTCCTGAGCCTGCGCCGAAAAGCACAGCGCATGTGCGGTCGTGCCATCCTAACATGTGTGCCGGAGCCTCAGCACATACCACGAGGACGTTTTTCACCCTACCTATTTTATAATATGCTTCAGCGATGTCGCAAGCGTAGATGAAGCCCACACATGCTCCGTTAAGGTCAACACATGGGCATTTTGCTCCTATTTTTTCTTTCACGATGCAACTCAGAGCCGGTGTCACATACTCATTCACAACGTTGGCGCAGATGACGAAATCGAGGTCTTTGGGGTCCATCCCGGCGTCATCAAGAGCCTTCTTCGCAGCGTCAACAGCGAGATCAAGGACATATTCCGTTGAAAGGACACGACGTTCCTTTATACCCGTACGAGTTGTAATCCATTCGTCTGAGGTATCGAGAATCTCTGCCAGCATCTCGTTGGTAACCACTTTTTTTGGTAGCGAACTGCCAATTCCTGAAATTTTCATTACACTATAGTTTTAATTTTTAATAATTCTGCTCTTCAAAACTGCACAAAAATAATCCTTAATGATCACATATGCGTATTTTGTGACGAAATTCAGAAATTTTGTGACGAAATTCGGTGTTTTGTGACGAAATTCGGTATTTTGTGACGAAATTTGGAAATTTTGTGACGAAATTTTTATTTTGTGACGAAATTATAAAAATTTTGTGACGAAATTCTTTTGTATTTATATATTTTGTATCTTTGCACCGTAAAAATTACGCTAATGAAAAGAAAAAAATTACCACATTATCTGATAGAGAAGAATAATCTTATTGTACAAGTGACAATATCAGTGCTCTTCGCCATTGCGTTTTTGGCCATATATATACCCTTATCCAACACGACAACGGCTTGGTTCTCATTAGAAGAAGAAGGCAGGTTCATATATACGGCGGTGTTCATCATCTTCTCGACCATCTTCCTGATTTTAAGCAGGATACTGATGTATTATCTGTCAAAACGTTTAATCCGATTCACCTTTCCGAAATATATCTTGTGGATTTTGGCCGAGATAGTGTTGATAGGTCTGTTCCATTCTTATATATCATTGGGAATCATGCATGTAGAAGGTTATTCGGTGGCATTCATTGTAGGAAAGAGCATACTTGTGACATTCATTGCATTGGGATTTCCCTTCATCGTGACCGATTTAAGCTTCGCCCTCCTTGATGCTCAGAGAGTCTTAAAAATAGCGAAAAGAGTGATATTGGCAAACGAAAAGACCGGCCAAAAAGAGGTCAAAATCACTCAGGGGGAGCCGCTTATCAAGGAAAATCCCGACATCATCAACTTCAACGACTATGCCGGAGCGTTGAAATTCACCGTAAAACTTGAAAACATATATTATATCAAGGCGGAGGGCAACTACGTCGTCGTCTATTATAATAATAAAGGTGGCATCAATTCTTTCACCTTAAGGAACAAGATTCAGGCCATAGCCGACACATTTGCCGGCACACCTCTCATGCGCTGTCATCGCACATATATTGTTAACACCAACAATATCAAGCTGATACGTACAGAAGATGATGGTTATTACATCGATTTCAACCAAGACGGACTCGAATCGGTGCCTGTTTCAAAGACTTACAGCAATATAATTGTAAAAAGATTCACTGAGATTTGATTTTTTTGAATTATTTTGTACTAAACTTGCCAATTTATAGTTATTTTTGTGTTGACAAATTTTAGAATATGAATTTAACAAGTTATTTATTGCAAATGCCTGTAAATGCGGCGGTTACAGAACCGACGGAAATCAGGATGTCGTTATGGGACATGACTGTCCAAGGCGGATGGATCATGTTGGTTTTAGGGATTTTCTCCATTATCGCGGTGTACATCTTCATTGAAAGGTTTATCACCATCAACAAGGCGTCGAAAAAAGACGACACTTTTATGGAGAGCATACGTAATTACATGAAGGACGGCAAGTTAGACGAAGCCAAAGCACTTTGTCAGCAGAAGTCCAGCCCGCTGTCGCGAATGATTGAGAAAGGCATCTCACGTATCGGGAAGCCGTTGAATGACATTCAGACAGCCATTGAAAACGTTGGTAATCTTGAAGTTAGCAACCTTGAGAAAGGCGTGGCACTTCTCGCCATGATTTCAGGTGCCGGCCCTATGTTAGGATTTTTAGGCACCGTCATCGGCATGATTCGCGCCTTTTATGATATGTCGATGGCAGGAAACAACATCGACATCGAGCTGCTCTCGACGGGCATCTACCAGGCAATGGTGACCACCGTGGGAGGCCTCATCGTTGGCATCATCGCCTTTATCTTCTACAATATCCTTGTCTCTCAAATAGATAAGGTGGTGAACCTCCTCGAATCGAAGAGTATAGAGTTTATGGATGTTTTAAACGAACCGGCAAAATAATTATGGCACTGAAACGAAGAAACCAGAGAAAAGTGGAGTTCAACTCGTCGTCAATGTCCGACCTCGTTTTCCTGCTCCTTATCTTCTTCATGTTGACATCCACATTAGTGGCACCCAACGCCATCAAGCTTTTGCTGCCACAAAGCAACAGCCGCACCATGGCAAAACAAACCGTGACTGTGTATATCAACGAGAAGAACGATTATTTTGTTGGAGAACGCCAAGTGGCTGAGAATCAACTACAATCGGAGATTATGATAGAGCTGAACAAGGCCAACACCCCCACTGAAGGCACTGTGGTGGTGCGCTCCGACAAAAATGTCCCGGTTCAATATGTAGTCAATGTGATTGACGCAGTGAACAATATCAACAACGAGACACATCAGAACCATAAGGTTTTGTTGGCAACATCAGCGAAAAAATGATGAGGCGGAACAAAAATAAGATAATAGCTATTGCTGTCACGGTGGCGGTGCATGTCCTCGTGGTGGTGCTTCTCGTCATCATGGCGTTGACGACACCGCTCCCATTACCCGGAGAGGCCGGCGTTGAGGTAAATCTCGGCATGTACAACGAAGGCATGGGGATGCAACAGAAGCCCAAGCCCACCAAGATTGAGGAAGCGCCGAAGCCGGAGCCTGTGAAGTCCGAGACGGTGACACAAGACTCCGAGGAAACGCCAGCCATCGAGGAGACAAAGCCCAAGAAAGAAGAACCTAAAATCGACGAGAGGGCGTTGTTCAAGCCGACAAACAAACCCGTCGAACAGCCGTCATCAGAAGGAAACACTGAGAATCCGGGCGACCAAGGCAATCCCAACGGAGGTCAGGATATATCCAATTATGTCGGACAAGGCGGCAGCGGCGGGGGGCCATCATACGACCTCGGAGGACGTAATGCCAAAAGCCTGCCAAAGCCAAGCTCCGACTTCAATGAGGAAGGCACCATCGTCGTTGACATCTGGGTTGACCGCGACGGTCGCGTTACAAACGCACAAATAGGCAAAGGCACTGACATCTTGAACGGAAAAATGCGCGAAATAGCAATAAACGCGGCCAAAAACTCGTTGTTCGCCCCCGACAAGAACGCCGTGGAACTACAAAAAGGAACGATAACATACAAATTTATCATAAGAGAATGAATTACGCTGAAACGACAAGCTGGATGTTCAACAAGTTCCCGATGTACCAGAAAATCGGGGCGAAAGCGTATAAACCAGACCTCGGCAACATAGTGGAATTACTTGATTTTCTTGGTAATCCGCAAAACAGATTCAAGACTGTGCATGTTGCCGGCACCAATGGTAAAGGCACGGTGTCGCACACCTTGGCGTCAATATTCCAGGAATGCGGATATAAAACCGGTTTGTACACCTCCCCTCACCTGCTCGATTATCGCGAGAGAATACGCGTCAACGGACAAATGATTGATGAACAGAGTGTTATCGACTTCATCGGAAACAACCGGTCGAAGTTTGAGGAGCTACAGCTATCGTTTTTCGAGATGGCTACGGGCATGGCATTCGACTACTTCGCAAAAGAAAAAGTCGATATCGCCATCATTGAAGTCGGGCTTGGCGGCCGTCTCGACTCCACAAATGTGATAAAACCTGAACTGAGCGTAATCACCAATATTTCCTTGGATCACGTGAACATGCTTGGCAACACTTTGACGGAAATAGCGTCTGAGAAAGCCGGCATCATCAAGCCTAATGCTCCTGTCGTAATAGGGGAGACACAAACTGAGACAAAAGACGTTTTCATCGCAAAAGCAGCGGAATGCCACGCTCCCATTTTCTTCGCTGACCAAATCATTGACTGCGACAAGATTCACATCGAATCGCTTGATTATCAGAAGTTTGACATCTGGAAAAACAACGATTTGTATCTTGAGGCGGTGGAATTCCCGCTTCTCGGATATTATCAGAAAAAAAACCTTGCCACAGTGATTTGCGCCGTCGAGATACTGAAAGAAAAGTTCAACATCGAGAAAAAAGACATCGTCAACGGGCTTGAATTTGTGGTCAAAAACACCAATCTGATGGGCAGATGGCAGATTTTGTGCCGTCAGCCATTAGTGATTGCCGACACGGGCCATAACGTGGGTGGCGTGAAAGAGATAACGATGCAGCTTAGTGATATGACTTTCAGGAAGTTACATTTCGTCTTAGGTTGTGTCAACGATAAAGACATTGACGGCATATTGAATCTGTTGCCACACTATGCCGAGTATTATTTCTGTAAGGCCGACATCCCACGCGGATTAGACGCCAACATATTGGCAGCCAAGGCATTCGAGGTCGGATTGCGGGGCAATATCTATGAATCGGTACGGCAGGCATACCATTCGGCACTCAACAACGCCCATTTCGATGATGTCGTTTTCATCGGAGGCAGCAATTTTACAGTAGCGGAGGTGATTTGATGGTCAAGGAGTGATTTTGTTTTGTTTAACAGAAAAATGAAAAGAGTCAGATTGATATTGTTAATGCTCGTGATTTTTGGATTATCGAGCTGCGCCATCAGGAAATATGTGCCTGAAGGCAAATCAATATTGATTGATTATCAAATCGTTAACGATTCAACAAACTTCAATATATCCAAATCGGAATTGACAAGTCATATCGTGCAGAAGCCAAACAGGAATTTGTTCGGATGGCTGCCGAGAGTCTGGGTTTACTACAAGACAATCAAAAAAACGGACAAAGGCTTTTATAGATGGATTAACACCAATTTCGGCGTAGAGCCGGTATATTACAGCAGCGTCTTCACTGCCGATTCCAAACGACAGATGGAGATTTACTTAGAGAACACCGGATTTTTCAAATCCACAGTGGAGACAAGCCAAACGGAGAAACGCAAGCGTTCAAAGGTGGTTTACCGGATAAAGCCTGAAACACCTTATAAAATAAGGGAAGTCAACAGGAAGATTTATGACAGCACCGTCGCGCAAGACATACATTACATTGATAATGAGATGCTTGTCAGGCCAGGTGACAATTACGATGTGTTCACCATGGACAAAGAGCGGACACTTATCACAACACATCTAAGGGACAACGGCTATTATTACTTCACGAAAGACAACATCAAGTATGAAGTTGACACCAATCTGATGGCCAAACAAGCGGATGTAACGCTCAGAATCAACGGTGACAATCATTATAAGTATAAGATTAACAAGGTCTTCATCTATCCTGATTTCGACGTACAGAATAAAAACACCATGCAGAACGACACGGTGGCTTACACCTTCTCATGGAGCAAAAACGACCCCACTCACCGTTTTTATTTCATTTCCACGCGAAAGCCAAATGTCAATTTCAAGACTTTCAACCAGGTGATTCAGATTCATGAAGGCGATTATTTCAGTCAGAAGAAGGTCAGCCAGACATACAGAGCGTTAGGAAGTCTTAAGTTATACAATCTCAGCAACATAAGCTTTGACACCATCGCGAGCGGCAACGACTCCGTGAAATTGCTCAACTGCATAGTGACGCTGCAAAAAGACAAGATTCACTACTATAACATTCAGCTTGAGGGCACCAATTCAGGCGGCGACTTAGGCACTCTGGGAAGCTTCTCTTATCGTAACAACAACATTTTCAGAGGCTCAGAGGTGTTTAGAATCACTTTCAGATACGGTTTCCAAGCCCAAAGAGTTGAAAATTTCGTTGTTAACGAAGGACTCTTCAACACCCAGGAATTCAGCGCGGAGGCCAGCATCACGTTCCCGCGATTCCTAAGCCCCATCAATTTGCATCGTTTTGTGAGCGAATACCAGCCTAAAACAATGATTGCCACGGGTTATAACATGCAAATCCGACCGATGTACAACAGATATATCATCACAGCATCGTATGGTTACAATTGGATGTCAACAAGCACCATAGAACACTACCTCACACCCATCAACTTAAACGCTGTCAAGGTGTTGCCGTCAGACATTTTCGAGGAGTTGCTAAGCATGGAGACAAACCAGCGCATCAAGGACCAATATACCGACCACTTGATTTTGGGTTTGAATTATTCGTTTATCTTCAACAACCAGAATGTCAAGAAGACCAACGACTTCGTCTATTTCAAATTCGACATCGAGACATCAGGCAATCTTTTGTCGCTCCTGAACAACACGCCAATCATCAAACAAACCGATAACTATCACGAAATCATTGGGATACGATATGCGCAATACCTTAAGTTTCAGTTTGATTTCAGGTTTTACCATTACTTTAGAAACAAAAACATGTTAGCGTTGCGTTTCGCATATGGTCAGGGCATAGCATATGGCAACTCTCACGACATCCCATTTGAAAAGAGTTTCTATGCCGGAGGTACCAATGGCATGCGCGGATGGCAGTTTAGGACTCTCGGTCCCGGAGAATTTAACAACGAGTGGGGCGTCAACATGGAACATATAGGCGATTTGCATATTGAATCAAATATTGAATATCGTTTTCCTCTTTACGGCATGGTCAAAGGAGCTTTGTTCTCGGATATAGGCAACATCTGGACTTTAAGCGACAACGAGTCGTTTCCGGGAGGTCAATTCAAGTTCAACAAATTCTACAAACAGATGGCATTGGACGCCGGTTTCGGGATACGTGTAGATTTCTCGTTTTTCCTCATCCGTATTGACATGGCGATACCGTTATACGACCCATCATATTCAGAATCAGAGAGATGGAGAGCCGGCAAGTTGCAATTACAAAACATCGGCTGGAATTTTGGCATAGGATACCCATTTTAACATGACGCGACAGGATTTGTACAAGGCACTCACCACCTCGTTTGGCTACGACCCCACGGAAGGCCAACGTACTGTGTTGTATCATCTCGCGGCCTTTCTATTGTCTGAGAAGCCCAATCCCGCTTACCTTTTGCAAGGATATGCCGGTACCGGAAAGACCACTCTTGTGACCACTTTGGTGAAGACGCTTCCACAGATTGGGCTGCGCTACCAGCTAATGGCACCCACAGGTAGAGCTGCCAAGGTGTTGAGCGGCTACACAGGCAAGAACGCATCCACCTTACATCGCAAGATTTACCGTTTCCAACAATACGCCGACGGCTCGTTCCGCATGACGAGATCTGAAAACAAGGCTAAAGACACCCTCTTCATTGTGGATGAATGCTCAATGATTCCTGATGATTTCTCAAGCGGGCGTTCTCTGCTCGACGACCTCATCGGCTATGTGTTCAGTGGCGAAAACTGCAAGCTCCTGCTTATCGGCGACAACGCCCAGCTGCCTCCGGTGGGATTGGAAAACAGCCCCGCCAACGACATTGAAGTGCTGAAGCATGGCTTTAATCTCACCGTGGCAACACATGAACTCACCGAGGTGATGCGACAAGAAGAAGAATCGGGGATTTTGTGGAACGCCACATATCTACGCCGTCATTTCGAAGGAGATTTCTCCATTCCGCTACGCTCCAGTCGAAATGACGCGTTACTGCCCCTTTTTAATGTCAACGGTTTTCCTGACGTGCATCGCATTGAACCTCAAGAGTTTGAAGAATTGCTATGGCAAAATTTCAATGGCAATAACAACAACGCCGTCATAATCTGCAAGAGCAACAAACGCGCCAATATGTACAATCAGGCTATTCGTGCACGTATCTTGCAGGAAGATGGTGAGATTTCGACAGGCGATAAGCTGATGGTAGTGAAAAACAACTATTTCTGGACCGATGAGGATCAAAAAATCAGTTTTATCGCCAACGGCGACATGGTCGAGCTGATGCGCATCAACAATATTGAGGAGATGTACGGCTTCCATTATGCCGATGTTGAGATACAACTCTCCGATTATCAAGAAGAACCAAATCTGTCAGTAAAAATTCTCCTTGAAACTCTCACCAGCAACTCCCCTGCCCTCACTCAAGATGAATCTGACAAACTTTACAAAGCCATTGAAGAAGATTACATGGACATCCCGAACCGTCGTGACAGATACAAGGCGATGCGACAAAACCCATATTTCAACGCGTTGCAGGTGAAGTTCGGCTATGCGCTCACCTGCCATAAGACGCAGGGCGGACAATGGCAGACAGTGTTCATCGACGCGCCTTATCTCGAGGACGAAGAACCTTTGCAGCTCAGCGACTTACGTTGGTTTTACACTGCCGTTACACGCGCTCAGAAACAGCTGTATTTCGTCAATTTCAAAGACGAATATTTTGAATAAAAGAGATGCTGTATTGCTACAGCATCCCCACCATAAACAAAAAAAACAAATTAGTCGCTTATGCGACACTACCCTATTTCGTGAATTTATGATTCTTTCCCGGATAATAAGCCATATCGCCAAGTTCCTCTTCAATTCGCATCAGCTGATTGTATTTGCAGATACGGTCGGTACGTGACGCAGAACCTGTTTTTATCTCGCCGGTGTTCAATGCCACGGCGAGGTCGGCGATAGTCGTGTCTTCTGTCTCTCCAGAACGATGACTCATAACAGCGGTATATTGGTTTCGATAGGCAAGATTAACAGCTGCAATAGTCTCTGTCAGCGAACCTATCTGATTGACTTTCACCAATATAGAGTTAGCGACATTACGGTCGATACCCATCTTCAAGCGTTCAACATTTGTGACAAAGAGGTCGTCGCCAACGAGTTGTATCTTACTGCCCATAGTGTCGGTCATGAGTTTCCATCCATCCCAATCGTCTTCAGCCATGCCGTCTTCGATAGAGATGATAGGATATTTCTTCACCCAGTTATTCCAAAACTCCACCATTTCCTTGGCGTTCAGCTTCTCGCCTGTCGATTTGTGCAGATGGTAAGCCTTTTCTTCCGGAAGGTAGTATTCTGATGAAGCGGCGTCGAGAGCGATGAACACGTCTTCGCCAGGACGATAGCCAGCTTTCTCTATAGCTTTGAGAATCACTTCAATACCCTCGTCGTTTGATTTGAGATTTGGTGCGAAGCCACCTTCATCGCCAACATTTGTCGAATAACCGGCGGCTTTCAGCACGTTTTTGAGGTTGTGGAATATCTCAGAGCCCATCTGAATAGCCTGATGGAATGATGTCGCGCCGACCGGCATAATCATAAACTCTTGGAAGTCAACGCTATTATCAGCATGAGAACCGCCATTGAGTATATTCATCATAGGTATTGGCAATGTGTTTGCGCTGACACCGCCGACATAGCGATACAATGGCTGGTCGGTATATATGGCACCGGCTTTGGCGCATGCGAGTGACACGCCGAGTATTGCGTTGGCACCGAAGTTTCCTTTGTTTTTTGTGCCGTCAAGCTCAATCATCTTGGCATCGATGGCATTCTGGTCTGTAACCTCATAGCCTTCAATAGCTTTTGCTATCTCGTTGTTCACATGGTCAACTGCCTTGTAAACGCTCTTGCCCATGAATTTCGTTTTGTCACCATCGCGAAGTTCCACAGCCTCATGGACACCTGTCGAGGCGCCTGATGGCACTGCTGCTCTGCCGAGAATGCCGTCTTCGGTGATGACATCGACTTCCACTGTCGGATTTCCGCGAGAATCCAGGATCTGGCGGGCATGAATTTTTTCTATTCTACTCATTTTATTCTATTTTTAAATATTTTCAATACAAGTTACAAAGATACAAAAAAAGATAACAGATAAAGGATAAAAGATAAAAGAATTTTTTTAAAAAAACAGTAGAGACGCCTTGATGACGCCTCTACCTTAAGCCTCTAAACTTATAAACTTTTAAGCTTCTAAGCTATTAAGCTAATTTATTCAGCCTTTGGAGCCTCTTCAGCCGGTGTAGCGTTTTCTGCCGGAGCAACAGCTACTTCTTCAGCCTTGGGAGCCGTCTCGGTTGCTTTCTTCTTGCCACCACGACGTGTTGACTTGGTTGTCTTAGCGGCGGCCTTCTTGCCGTTGGTGTAAACATCGTTGTAGTCAACGAGTTCCATCATGCACATATCCGCATTGTCACCGGCACGCAGACCAAGTTTTATGATACGTGTGTAGCCGCCAGGACGGTTAGCCACTTTCTGGCTCACCTCACGGAACAACTCTGTGACAGCGTATTTGTTTTGCAACTGTGCGAAAACGACACGACGAGAGTTTGTGGAGTCGTCTTTGGAACGTGTGATCATCGGTTCGACGTAGGTACGCAAAGCCTTTGCCTTAGCCGTTGTGGTAATGATGCGTTTCTCAAGTATCAGCGACGACGCCATATTTGACAGCATGGCATTACGGTGAGCGGCTTTTCTTCCTAAATGATTGATTTTCTTATTGTGTCTCATCTCTTTTATTCCTTATCTAATTTATATTTACTGATATTCATTCCAAATTCGAGTCCTTTGCTTCTGACCAGGTCTTCCAATTCTGTGAGTGACTTCTTACCGAAGTTACGGAATTTAAGCAGGTCGGCCTTGTTGAGGGCAACGAGTTCGCCGATTGTCTCGACTTCGGCTGCTTTGAGGCAGTTCAGAGCGCGAACTGAAAGATCCATGTCAACGAGTTTGGTCTTCAGAAGTTGACGAATATGCAGTGAGCCTTCGTCAAAGTCTTCCGACACCGTTTTCTGTTCATCCATCATGGTGATGCGTTCGTCGGAGAACAGCATGAAGTGATAAATGAGGATCTTAGCAGCTTCCGTCATTGCATCTTTCGGATTGATAGAGCCATCTGTTTCGATGTCAAGGATGAGCTTCTCGTAGTCGGTTTTTTGTTCGACACGATAGTTGTCAACCTTGAAACTGACGTTTCTGATAGGTGTATGGATTGAATCGATGGCGATGGTGTTGACCGGCGCGTTAAGAACCTTGTTCTCATCAGCGTTGACATAGCCTCTGCCTTTTCCTATGGTCATGTCGATTGTCAGTTTCACCGATGGATCCATGTGGCAGATAACGAGTTCCGGGTTCAGCACTTGGAACACTGAGAGGAACTTGTTGATGTCACCTGCGACGAATTCTTCTTGTCCGCCGATGACGACGGTGACTTTCTCGAATGTCTCACCCGGGATCTGTTGTTTGAAACGAACCTGTTTGAACTTGAGCACTATATCGGTAAGGTCTTCAATGACGCCTGGGATTGGAGCCATTTCGTGTTCCACGCCTTCAATGCGTATTGAAGTGATGGCGTAACCTTCAAGCGATGAGAGGAGTACTCTTCTCAGGGCGTTACCTATTGTCATGCCGTAGCCGGGTTCGAGCGGGCGAAATTCGAAGACACCGTGTTTGTCTGTCGATTCTACCATGACGACCTTGTCAGGTCTTTGAAATGCTAATATTGCCATAATATCAGTTTATATTCGATTATTTAGAATACAACTCAACGATCAGTTGTTCATTGATGGTTTCAGGAATATCCTCGCGGTTCGGATAGTTCATGAACTTTCCTGTGAGGGTTGCTGAATCCCATTCTAACCATGGGAAGCTGTTTGAATGGCCTTCCACTGCGTTTGTGATGACTTCCAAGCTCTTTGATTTCTCGCGCACTGCCACGATGTCGCCTGGTTTCAGCATTGCTGAAGGGATGTTCATCACCCTGCCGTTCACTGTGATGTGACGGTGGCTGACGAGCTGGCGGGCAGCGTCACGTGTGGGGGCGATACCGAGACGATAGACGGTGTTGTCCAAACGTGATTCGATGAGCTGGAGGAGGATTTCACCGGTGATACCTTTCTTCTTCGAGGCCTTCTCGAAGGTGTTGCGGAACTGACGCTCAAGGATACCATAGGTGTATTTTGCCTTCTGCTTCTCCTGCAACTGGATGCCGTACTCAGAAACTTTTTTGCGCTTCTTGGCGGCGCCATGTTGTCCCGGAGGGAAATTTCTCTTTTCGTAATACTTGTCTGAGCCGTAGATTGGTTCACCAAACTTACGGGCGATCTTTGTCTTAGGACCTGTATATCTTGCCATAACTTTTTCTTTTTAAATGTTTAACAATTACACTCTTCTGCGTTTTGGCGGACGGCAACCGTTGTGCGGTATTGGAGTGACGTCGATGATTTCTGTCACCTCCACGCCTGATGAGTGGATAGCGCGGATAGCTGATTCACGACCTGCGCCCGGCCCCTTGACATAAACTTTCACTTTACGTAATCCCAAGTCATACGCTGTCTTTGAGCATTCCTCTGCTGCCATCTGAGCCGCGTAAGGGGTGTTCTTCTTCGAGCCCTTGAAGCCCATTTTTCCGGCTGATGCCCAAGAAATGACTTGTCCTTCATTGTTTGCTAATGAAATGATGATGTTGTTGAAAGAAGCTTTGATAAAAGCCTTACCGGTAGCCTCAATCTTCACAACACGTTTCTTAGCCGATTTTGTGTTTTTTGCCATTTTTTGACTTTAATTTTTTAATGGTATTTAATATGCATCCAACCATGAGTAGTCTTTAGTCTTTAGTCTTTAGAGGACTAACAACTAAAAACTAAAAACTAAAAACTACTTAGTGGCTTTCTTCTTGTTAGCGACTGTCTTCTTACGACCTTTACGTGTACGAGCGTTGTTTTTCGTACTCTGACCACGCAATGGCAATCCGAGACGGTGGCGGATTCCTCTGTAGCAACCGATATCCATCAAACGTTTGATGTTGATTTGCACCTCGCTGCGGAGTTCACCTTCAGTCTTGTAGTTGTCGGCGATGATGTTACGGATAGCATTCTGCTCATCATCGGTCCAATCCTGGACTTTTTTGTCAGCCGCGACGTTGGCTTCCGCAAGGATAGCCTTGGCAGCTGAACGGCCGATACCGTAAATGTAGGTTAAAGATATTTGACCTTGTTTGTTGTTCGGGATATCTACACCAGCAATTCTAGCCATAATTTTATCTCTTTTTAATTAGCCCTGACGTTGTTTTTCCTTAGGGTTTTTTTTGTTAATTACATACAATTTACCTTTGCGACGCACTATTTTGCAATCGTCTGATCTCTTCTTGATTGATGCTCTTACTTTCATTTTATTTATTTTTTTACTTTTTTCGAAGCATTCTATTTTTAGGGCGCAAAATTACAATTTTTTACGTTACGTTTTACAAAAATAACGCATTTTTTTTATTTGTACCTGAAAGTTATACGACCTTTTGTCAAATCGTAAGGCGACATCTCGAGTTTTACCTTGTCTCCAGGGAGAATTTTGATGTAATGCATACGCATTTTTCCGGAGATGTGTGCAATAATCTGCAGTCCGTTCTCCAATTCAACCCGGAACATAGCATTACCGAGCGATTCTGTTACTGTACCGTCTTGTTCTATCGACAATTGTTTTGCCATATAATTTCTTTTTATTTGTTGTTTTCTACTGCTTCAGCCCATTCAAAACTGGATAATATTTCAGCTTTGCCGTGACGCACGGCTATATCGTGTTCGAAATGCGCGGCCGGTTTCCTGTCGCGTGTGGTGATGGTCCAGCCGTCGCGTTCCTGCACGATTTCTTTCTTTCCGAGAGTTATCATCGGTTCGATGGCGAGTACCATGCCTTCGTTCAGCTTGACGCCAGTGCCACGTTTGCCGTAGTTAGGCACCTGCGGATCCTCATGCATTTTACGTCCCACGCCATGACCGACAAGCTCACGGACGACGCCGTAACCGAATTGTTCGACATGGCTTTGGACAGCGTATCCTATGTCGCCCACACGGTTGCCTGCCACCGCTACCTCGATGCCTTTGTAGAGCGACTCCTTCGTGCGTTTGAGAAGGAGCCTCACCTCTTCAGGCACCTCGCCGCAGCAGAATGTGTAGGCCGAGTCACCGACATAGCCGTTAAGCACAGTGCCACAGTCGATTGAGACAATGTCGCCGTCGCGAAGCTCGTAGTTGCCCGGTATGCCGTGAACCACCTGCTCGTTGACAGAGATGCATAAACTTCCGGGAAATCCTTCGTAGCCCTTGAAAGCAGGAGTTGCGCCATGGTCTCTGATAAACTCTTCGGCGAGTTTGTCGAGGTCTATGGTACGGACTCCCGGACGTATATGCTTTCCCACTTCGCCGAGGGTCTTGCCCACCAGCAAAGCAGCTTGTCTCAGCAATTCAATTTCGTTATCTGTTCTGAAATGAATCATTTTTCCTTTAGAAATTACATTCTACCCACGCGACCTTTGATACGGCCTGACTTTGTGAGACCGTCGTAATGACGCATAAGCAGATGACTTTCAATCTGTTGTAATGTATCCAGCACCACTCCGACGAGAATCAGCAATGATGTTCCGCCATAGAACTGGCTGAACTGCTGGTTGACACCCATCAGAGAGACGAGAGCAGGCATGATAGCCACGACGCCAAGGAACAATGATCCCGGAAGGGTTATTCTTGACATGATGGTATCGATATAGTCTTTCGTCTGCTTGCCGGGCTTCACGCCAGGGATGAAACCGCCGTTCTTCTTGATATCTTCCGCCATCTGCGCCGGGTTGATGGTCACAGCGGTGTAGAAGTATGTGAAGGCGACGATTAAGACAAAGAACACGAAGTTGTACCAGAATCCGTTCATGTTGGTCATAGCTCTCATGAATCCGCCCATTCTGTCAGGATCCGAATATCTGAAGAATGTGATAGGCACAAACATGATCGCCTGGGCGAAGATGATAGGCATGACGCCGGCGGCGTTGACCTTCAACGGGATGTACTGACGCACTCCACCGTACTGTTTGTTGCCCACGACACGTTTCGCATACTGTACCGGGACCTTGCGGGTGCCTTGCACGAGCAATATTGTCATGATGATAACGAGTACGAGGAACACGATCTCCAACAGGAAGAAGATAGGTCCGCCTGTTCCTTCGGTGAAGCGTGATGCGACTTCAGCGAACAGAGCGAATGGCAGACGCGCTATGATACCTATCATGATGATGAGTGAGATACCATTGCCGATGCCCTTGTCGGTGATACGCTCGCCGAGCCACATGATGAACAATGTTCCTGCGATGAGGATTATCACTGAAGAAATCCAGAAGAACAATGTCGGGGCTCCGCCGTTGAACGGATAGATTGCCGTAGCGGGCAGCTGGGCCCTGAGGTTAGCGATGTAACCGGGAGCCTGCACTGCCACGATAAGCACTGTAAGGTAACGTGTAATCTGGTTGATCTTGCGATGGCCGCTCTCGCCTTCCTTCTGCAAACGCTGGAAGTATGGGATAGCCATGCCGAGCAACTGGATGATGATGCTTGCGGTGATATAAGGCATGATACCGAGTGCGAACACAGAGGCATTTGCGAAAGCACCGCCAGAGAACATATTCAACAAACCAAGGAGACCGGAACTGCTTTGGTTTTTCAACGCCGCCAGCTCATTGGGGTCGATACCCGGAAGCACCACGTATGATCCGAAGCGGTAGATCAAGATGATCATCAGCGTATAGAGGATTCTCTTGCGAAGTTCCTCGATTTTAAAGATATTCTGGATGTTCTCCCTGAGTCGCTTGTTCATCCAAAGAAGACCAGCGATGACGAGGCACACCAAAATAACTATTAATAACTCCTTCATATCTCTTCAGTTTAGTTGATTAAATTTTCTCTATCGTACCACCAGCCTTTGTGATAGCCTCTTCAGCGCCTTTCGACCATGCGTTGGCTTTCACGTTGACTGCTTTTGTCAATTCACCGTTTCCGAGAATTTTTACTAATTCATTTTTTCCGACGAAACCGTTTTCTTTCAACAGTTCAGGGGTGATGTCTGTGATGCCGCTGTTAGCCAAGTCTTCGAGAACCTCGATGTTCACCGGGCGGTATTCCACACGGTTGATGTTCTTGAATCCGTACTTTGGCACGAGACGTGCGAGAGGCATCTGGCCGCCCTCGAAACCGATCTTATGAGTGTTGCCTGAGCGTGAGCCGGCTCCTTTGTGACCGCGTGTTGACGTGCCACCGTAGCCTGAGCCTTGTCCGCGACCGATTCTCTTGCGAGCTTTCACAGAACCTTTTGCCGGTTTAAGATTACTAAGATCCATACTGTTTTAATTTTCTTAGTTTAACAATTAGATTTCTTCAATTTTAAGAAGGTGTTTCACTTTCTCTACCATGCCCGCCACCGAAGGGTTTTCAATGTCCACTTCCACTGACTGGTGCATTTTTCTGAGGTTCAAGCTCTTCAGAGTGTCCTTCTGATCCTGTGGTCTGCCGATGCCACTTCTAATCTGAGTTATTCTTACTTTTTTCATTGTTCAAAATTTTTAGATTATCCGTTAAACACCACATCCAAATCCACACCTCTCATCTGTGCCACTGTACGCGCGTCGCGCATCTTTGCGAGGGCGGCGAAGGTGGCTTTCACCACTGAGTGAGGGTTTGATGAACCTTTTGATTTTGCGAGAACGTTCTTCACGCCGACGCTTTCAAGAACAGCACGCATTGCGCCGCCTGCGATGACACCGGTACCGGGGGTTGCCGGCTGGATGTAAACGTATGCTCCGCAATATTTTCCGTATTGTTCGTGAGGAAGAGTACCGTTGATGACCGGAACCTTGATAAGGTTCTTCTTGGCATCTTCTGTACCTTTTTGAACAGCGGCTTGAACTTCCTTGGCCTTACCGAGGCCGTAGCCCACCACGCCGTTTTCGTTACCGACGACGACGAGGGCTGCGAAGGTAAACGCGCGTCCACCTTTGGTAACTTTAGTCACACGGCCGACGTGGACCAGACGTTCTTTCAACTCGATTTCCGAAGTTTTCACTTTTTTTACGTTGACTTCTGCCATAGTTTTTAGAATTTTAATCCTCCATTACGAGCGCCGTCTGCTAAAGACTTAACTCTTCCGTGATACAAATAACCGTTACGGTCGAACACCACCGTCTCGATACCTGCAGCCTTGGCTTTTTCTGCCACGAGGTTGCCTACCTTGGCGGCTTTCTCGATCTTCGTAATCTTTTCCTGTTCGATGCCGTTCTCCGTCGAGCTGGCACTGACCAAAGTCCTGCCGGCCTCATCGTCGATAAGCTGAACATAAATCTGCTTGTTGCTTCTAAAGACAGACATTCTCGGGCGTGTCGCTGTGCCGCTGATGGTCTTGCGGACGCGTCTCTTGATGTTTAATCTTCTTTCGATCTTCTTATTCATCTTTCTTGCGTTTTAAAAATTAAACATTATTTACCTGCTGCCTTACCGGCCTTACGGCGCAGCACCTCGCCCTCAAACTTGATACCCTTGCCCTTGTAAGGCTCCGGTTTGCGGTATGAGCGGATCTTTGCTGCCACCTGACCGAGCAACTGCTTGTCGTATGAACGCATCTTGAGGATAGGGTTCTTACCTCTTTCATTGATAGTCTCGCATGTTATCTCATCAGGCATTACGAAAATAATGTTGTGAGAGAAACCGAGTGATAGCTCGAGCTGTTTGCCGTTGGCTTTAGCTTCCGCCTTGTAACCTACGCCGACGAACTCCTGCACTGTCTCGAAGCCTTCCGACACGCCCTTCACCATGTTGAAGAACAAGGCGCGGTATAGGCCGTGTTTAGCTGATGCGTCAGGGATGTTAGCCGGTGCCACATGGATGTGACCGTCTTCTATTTTAACGTCAACGTCACCATGGAAGTCCTGGCTTAGTGTGCCGAGTTTTCCTTTGACGGTGAGAACGTTATCTTTAATTGTAACCTCAGTACCTGCTGGGATTGCAATAGGTAATTTACCGATTCTTGATAATGCCATAGTTGTTTCCTCCTAAATTATGATACATAGCACAACACTTCGCCTCCGACATGGAGATTACGGGCTTCTTTATCGGTCATAATGCCTCTTGAGGTCGAGATGATGGCGATACCAAGGCCGTTCATGACTCTCGGGAGGTTTTCCGAGTCAGCGTACTGACGGAGACCAGGGCGCGACACGCGCTCGATTGTCATGATAGCTGGCTGTTTGGTGACGGGGTGGTATTTAAGAGCGATCTTAATAGTACCTTGTGGTCCGTCTTCTTCGAACTTATAGTTAAGGATATAGCCTTTTTCGAAGAGGATCTTGGTGATAGCCTTCTTCACGTTTGAAGCAGGAACTTCCACTATTCTATGTTTAGCGTTGACGGCATTGCGTACGCGTGTCAAAAAATCTGCTATAGGGTCTGTAATCATAGTTTTAATCCTTTTAATTAATTACCAACTTGCTTTTTTAACACCTGGGATCAAGCCTTTGAGGGCCATTTCACGGAAGTTGATACGTGAGATGCCGAACTGACGCATATAACCTTTTGGACGTCCTGTAAGCTGACAACGATTGTGTACGCGGACTGGTGAAGCGTTTCTTGGGAGCTTCTGGAGACCTACGTAGTCGCCGGCGGCCTTGAGGGCGGCGCGTTTCTCAGCGTATTTCTCTACCATCGCCATTCTCTTGCGCTCGCGCGCTTTCATTGATTCTTTTGCCATATCTTACTTATTTTTTCTGGTTTTTAAATGGAAGACCAAACTGTTTCAACAAGGCCATTGCTTCCTTGTCGGTGTTCGCTGATGTGACGAAGGTGATATCCATACCGTTGATTTTGTTTACTTTATCCATATCAATCTCCGGGAAGATGATCTGTTCGGTCACGCCGAAGCTGTAATTGCCGCGGCCGTCGAAGCCTTTGTCATTAATACCTCTGAAGTCACGAACACGTGGGAGTGCTACAGCGACGAGGCGTTCGAGAAACTCGTACATCTTGTCACCGCGCAATGTCACGCGCACGCCGATCGGGTTACCACGACGCAGTTTGAAGTTTGACACGTCGTGTCTTGAGATTGTCGGTACGGCTTTTTGTCCGGTGATAGCTGTCATTTCCTCTACACCATAGTCAATCAGTTTCTTGTCGGCGAGAGCTGCGCCGATACCCTGATTGAGCGAAATTTTCAAAAGCCGTGGAACCTGCATCACAGTCTTGTACTGGAATTCCTTCATCAATGCAGGCACGATTTCGCTCTTGTACTGTACTTTAAGTCTGGGTTGATAGTTCATTACTTAATAACCTCCCCTGTTTTTTTAGAATAACGGACTAATTTTCCTTGTTCATCTTTTTTACGACCTATGCGGCCGGCTTTGCCGTCCTTGTCACAAACCATGACGTTTGAGGCATGGATGGAAGCTTCTTTCTTTATGATACCACCTTTAGGGTTCTCAGTGCTTGGTCTTGCGTGCTTCGACACGAGGTTGACGCCGTCAACGATGACGCGGTTCTTCTCTTTATCGACGCTGAGGACTGTGCCTTTCTTGCCCTTTTGGGTTCCGGCGATAACTACCACGCTGTCGCCTTTCTTTACAAACATTTTACTCATAGCTTCTTTCCTTTCTTGATTAGAGTACCTCAGGTGCAAGAGATACGATTTTCATATACTGTTTCTCACGCAACTCCCTGGCTACCGGTCCAAAGATACGAGTTCCTAACATTTCGCCTTGTCCATTGAGGAGGACGCATGCGTTGTCATCGAAGCGGATGTATGATCCGTCGGGACGGCGTGTCTCCTTCTTGGTGCGGACTACGACTGCCTTTACTACTGAACCCTTCTTCACGTTACCGCTTGGAAGAGCGTCTTTCACTGTGACCACGATGACGTCGCCGATACGGGCATAACGTTTCTTGGTTCCACCTAATACTCTGATGCAGAGCACTTCCTTCGCACCGCTATTGTCGGCTACTGCAAGTCTTGATTCTTGTTGTAACATTACTTGGCCCTTTCTATTATTTCAACGAGTCTCCAACGTTTGTTCTTGCTCAACGGACGGGTCTCCATGATGCGCACCGTGTCACCGATGTTGCATTCATTTTTCTCGTCATGTGCGAAGAATCTGGTTGATTTCTTAACGAATTTACCGTAAATCGGGTGTTTTGTACGACGCTCAATCACAACGACGATCGTCTTGTCCATCTTATTGCTGGCAACAACACCAATTCTTTCTTTTCTAAGATTTCTTTCCATTTTTATTCCTTTCGTCGTTTATTGTTTAGCGTTCTTTTCCGCGTTCTGGCGTTTTGTAAGTTCCGTCAGCATGCGTGCCAATTGTTTACGTGTGGCGCCGATTGTGTTCGGATTATCCAATGGGGAAACTGCGTGTTGCATTTTCATCTTGATGTATTTGGCGCGTGTGGCGTCGATACGTTCCATCAGATCAGCAGTACTTAGTTCATTGATTGCTTCTTTCTTCATGATGCTTACTGTTTTTTATTCGACATAATCTCTTCTTACCACGAATTTAGTTGCTACAGGGAGCTTTTGAGCGGCTAAGCGGAGTGCTTCTTTAGCTACTGCTAACGGCACGCCGGCAGCTTCGAAAAGCATGTGACCCGGGGTTACACGAGCCACGAAGTACTCGACGTCTCCCTTACCTTTACCCATACGAACCTCGAGAGGCTTTTTGGTGATAGGTTTGTCAGGGAATATTCTGATCCAAATCTGTCCTTCACGTTTCATGTGACGTGTGACAGCTTGACGTGCGGCCTCTATCTGGCGTGCTGTGATCAGGTGTTCCTCAAGTGTTTTAATACCAAAAGTACCGAAGGCGAGTTCATGACCGCGGTGTGCGTTGCCTTTCATCTTGCCCTTCTGGGGTCTTCTGTATCTTGTTCTCTTAGGTTGTAACATCT
Organism: uncultured Bacteroidales bacterium; assembly: GCA_937906455.1. Taxonomy (GTDB): domain Bacteria; phylum Bacteroidota; class Bacteroidia; order Bacteroidales; family F082; genus Limimorpha. The sequence continues at coordinate 44,302 of CALCYT010000014.1, forward strand.
CTTATCTTTTTTTAATCTTTTACTTAGTAGTACGTTTATTGCGACGTGGGGCGCCACCGTTGGGTTTGCCGGCATTGCCGCCTTTCTTGGGGGCTGCGGCGGATGAGGTGGTAGGCACCAGTTCCGGACGACCGTAGATCTCACCTTTGCAGATCCACACCTTGATGCCGATGCGACCGTATGAAGTGTGAGCTTCCACTAATGAGTAGTCGATGTCAGCGCGCAGTGTGTGTAACGGCACGCGACCCTCTTTGTAGGTTTCCTGACGTGCTATCTCGGCGCCTCCGATACGGCCAGACGCGATGACCTTGATGCCCTCGGCACCGATTCTCATTGTGTCTGACACGGCTTTCTTGATGGCGCGACGGAACGACACACGTCCTTCAATCTGTTTCGCTATTGAACTCGCGACGATATACGCGTCGAGTTCAGGTCTCTTGATCTCGCTGATGTTGATCTGAATCTCCTTACCGATGAGCTTCTTCATCTCTTCCTTCAACTTATCGACCTCTGTGCCGCCTTTACCGATGATGACACCCGGACGAGCTGTGAAGATAGTGACTGTGACGAGCTTTATCGAGCGCTCGATACCGATTTTCGAGATACTTGCCTTACCGAGACGGGCGGTGAGATACTTGCGGATCTTATCGTCTTCCCCGATGTTCTTGGCTGTTTCTTTTCCACAGTACCAGTTTGAGTCCCAACCTTTGATGACTCCGAGTCTTAAACCTATTGGATGAGTTTTCTGTCCCATTGTAATCTTAATTAATTCTTTTCTTCAACATTAGCTTCTGTTGCGTTCATTTCCGCGATTCTGCTATCGACGATGATAGTGACGTGGTTAGAGCGTTTGCGGATGCGGTGCGCGCGGCCTTGTGGGGCGGGCTGAATGCGTTTCAGCGTGCGGCCTTCATCAACAAATATCTCTTTTACGTACAGGTTGGCGTCTTCAATGCGCTTACCCTCGTTCTTAGCTTCCCAGTTGGCGATTGCAGAGCGGAGTAACTTGTACACCGGCTTTGCAGCTGCTTTAGGTGAGTATAATAAGGCATGCAGTGCAAGTTCCACTTTCATTCCTCTAATCATGTCAGCGACCAAGCGCATTTTGCGTGGTGAAGTAGGAATATCATTGTATTTTGCAATGGCGACCTTCTTCTTAGCTGCCTTTCTGGCTTCTGCTGTATTATGTTTTCTTGCTCCCATAGTACTTATTATTTATCTTTTCTGTTACCGGCATGGCCTCTGAATGTGCGTGTCGGGGCGAACTCTCCGAGTTTGTGTCCCACCATGTTTTCAGTCACGTAAACCGGGATGAATTTATTACCGTTGTGAACAGCGATGGTTTGTCCAACGAAATCAGGTGAAATCATTGAAGCTCTTGACCAAGTCTTGATCACGGTCTTCTTTCCTGTTGCTACATTATCCAACACTCTCTGTTCGAGTTTATAGTGGATATATGGTCCTTTTTTAAGTGAACGACTCATAATTTTCTTTTTTTACTTGGTTAATTACTTCTTACGTCTTTCAATGATATACTTGTTGGATGCGTTCTTCGGGTGACGTGTCTTGTAGCCTTTTGCCGGCAAGCCCTTACGGCTTCTCGGATGACCACCTGACGCGCGGCCTTCACCACCACCCATCGGGTGATCCACCGGGTTCATGACGACGCCACGGACGCGTGGGCGACGGCCTAACCAGCGGCTACGGCCTGCCTTGCCTGATTTCTCGAGGTTGTGGTCGGCATTCGACACTGTTCCTATCGTAGCTCTGCATGCCTGGAGGATGAGACGTGTCTCGCCTGAAGGCATCTTCAAGATGGCGTATTTACCATCACGTGACATCAGCTGTGCGTATGCGCCTGCGCTGCGTGCCATCTTGGCACCCTGACCGGGGCGCAACTCGATGTTGTGGATGATTGTACCGAACGGAACATCGCTCAAGAACAATGTGTTACCGATGTTCGGAGTGGCATCCTTGCCTGACATCACCTCTTGTCCGACCTTCAAGCCCTGAGGTGCGATGATGTAACGCTTCTCGCCATCGGCGTAAACCACCAATGCGATGCGTGCTGTGCGGTTAGGATCGTATTCGATCGTCTTGACGATGCCTTTGATACCGTCTTTATCGCGCTTGAAGTCGATAATTCTGTACTTCTGCTTGTGACCGCCGCCAATGTTGCGGACAGTCTCTTTTCCAGTATTGTTACGGCCGCCGGTGCTCTTCTTTGGAGCGAGCAACGATCTCTCCGGCTTGTTGGTCGTAATCTCATCGAAAGCGCTTATAACTTTGAAGCGCTGACCTGGAGTTGTTGGTTTATATTTCTTTAAAGCCATCTTTAAATGTTGCTAAAAAAGTCAATTGTTTCACCTTTAGCCAAGGTCACGATGGCCTTCTTGAAAGCGTCTCTTCTTCCTTGAATAAAGCCTGTCTTTGTGTAACGTGACTTGAGCTTTCCATCATATCTCATAGTGTTGACCGACGCCACCTGAACACCATAGAGGTCTTCAACGGCCTTCTTTATCTGCAACTTGTTAGCGCGGACGTCAACAATGAATCCGTACCGGTTCAGCTTCTCGCTGATAGCGGTCATCTTTTCCGTGATTATAGGTTTCTTAATGATAATCATCTCTTTAATCTTTTAAGTTGTCATCCAAGAATTCCATCTATGACTGCGAGTGAGCTTTCCGTGATGAAGAGCTTCTTGGCATTCAGAATATCATAAGTGTTGAGGTTGCGGGCAAGGCCGATTTTTGTGCGCTGGATGTTTCTTGCCGACAGCACGACGTTCATGTTTGTCTCCGGGAAGACGAACAGGTTCTTGCCACCATTCACTTTAAGGTTGTTCAAGACCTCAATCATCTGTTTGGTCTTGATTGTGTCAAATGTAAAGTCCTCGATGATAACAATCTCGTTGTCCTGCATCTTGTAAGTGAGGGCCGAACGGCGGGCGAGCTGTTTCACCTTCTTGTTCAATTTGAAACTGTAGTCACGTGGCTGTGGGCCGAAGACGCGGCCGCCACCTCTCAACAATGGTGAGTTGATGTCACCACGACGCGCGCCACCTGTGCCTTTCTGACGGAACAGCTTGCGTGTGCTGCCTGATATCTCGCTACGTGTCTTGGCCTTGTGTGTGCCCTGACGCTGATCTGCCAAATACTGCTTCACATCAAGATAGACGCAGTGCTCGTTTGGCTCGATGCCGTAGATATTCTCGTTCAACTGGACCTTGCGTCCCGTTGATTCACCGGTAATCTTTAAAACTTCTAACTCCATCTCTCAATTTTTAAATAGCCGTTCTTTGCTCCCGGTACTGAACCTTTTACTACTAACAAATTCTTTTCCGGTACGATTTTCATAATTTGGAGGTTGATAGCCTTCACTTTGCGGTTACCCATCTGGCCGCCCATGCGCAATCCTTTGAAAACTCTCGAAGGATAAGCGCAAGCTCCGATTGAACCTGGTTTTCTCAAACGGTTGTGCTGACCGTGAGTCGCTTGTCCGACGCCATTGAAATGATGACGTCTCACTACACCTTGGAAGCCCTTACCTTTGCTGATGCCGCTGACATCGACAAACTCGCCTTCCATGAACACTTCGACGGTAATCGTTTCACCCAGGCTCTTTCTGTGTCCTGCCTCGAAACGTGTGAACTCTCTAACCAACTTCTTAGGCGTCGTGCCGGCTTTCTCAAAATGCTTCTGCATCGCCTTTGAGGTGTTTTTCACCTTCTTCTCATCATACGCCAATTGGATAGCGTCGTAACCGTCCTTCTCTTTTGATCTAACTTGGGTTACTACACATGGACCCGCCTCGATGACTGTCACCGGAATGTTCTTGCCGCTCTCGTCATAGATGCTGGTCATCCCAATCTTTTTTCCTAGTATTCCTGACATTGCTACTAATTTAAGCTGTTAATTACTAGATAGTTTTACAATAATTTAATTTCTACATCCACGCCATTAGGCATTTCCAATTTCATCAAGGCATCAATCTGCTGAGAAGTCGCGTTGTAGATGTCTAACAATCTCTTGTAGTAAGACAACTCGAACTGCTCGCGTGATTTCTTGTGGACGAAAGTGGAGCGCAAAACAGTGTAGATTTTCTTGTCGGTCGGAAGCGGAATAGGTCCGCTGACGACTGCACCAGTCATTTTGATGGTTTTCACGATTTTCTCGGCTGACTTGTCAACCAAGTTGTGGTCGTGCGACTTTAATTTGATTCTAATTCTTTGGCTCATAAGACCTTTTTTTTATTTATTAATTTCTCTTTAATTATTCTTCCTTCTAACTTCTAACTTCTGTCTTCTAAAAGAAGAAATATATCCCCTTCGCCTTTTTGATGACGATGTCGGCAAGTGTCGGAGGCACCTCGGCGTAATGGCTGAACTCCATGTTGAATGTGCCTCTGCCTTGTGTCAGTGTGCGAAGTGTCGTGATGTATCCGAACATCTCCGCGAGTGGCGCGTCGGCCTTGACTATCTGAAGTCCGTGATCGACATCGACGTTATGCAAGACGGCTCTGCGTCTGTTCAGGTCGCCTGTGACATCTCCGAGATAGTCGGCAGGAACCTGCACCTCGACTTTCATTATCGGCTCCATCACTACCGAGCCGGCCTGTGCGCCTGCCTCTTTGAAGCCTATGCGTGCCGCCGTCTCAAATGAGAGTTCGTCGCTGTCAACCGGATGAGCACTGCCGTCGATGAGGCGCACCTTCACCGAATCCATGGGGAATCCGGCGAGCACGCCATTCGTCATAGAGCCTCTGAAGCCCTTTTCTATTGCCGGGAAGTACTCCTTCGGTATGTTGTTGCCTTTGGCGTCGTTGATAAACTGCAATCCTGACATTCCGTCATCGGCCGGACCGATCTCAAACTCAATATCGGCGAATTTGCCTTTGCCGCCGGTCTGTTTCTTATAGACCTCGCGGAAACGGACTGTCTGTGTGAACGATTCCTTGTATGCCACCTGCGGCTGTCCCTCGTTGATTTCGACGCCGAATTCGCGTTTCAGTCTGTCAACGATGATGTCGAGATGAAGCTCGCCCATTCCTGAGATTATCGTCTGGCCGGAGTTCTCGTCGGTAGTGACTTTGAACGTCGGGTCTTCTTCCTGGAGCTTCTGGAGAGCCATGGTGAGCTTCTCCATGTCGGCTTGCGTCTTAGGTTCGACGGCTATCTGCACGACCGGCTGAGGGAATTTGATGTTCTCGAGGATTATGGGTTTGTTTTCCACCGCGAGGGTGTCGCCTGTTCTAATCTCGCGGAATCCCACAGCGGCTGCGATGTCGCCGGCCTCTATCTTGGTGAGAGGCGTCTGTTTGTTGGCGTTCATCTGCACGATCTTGTTGATACGTTCACGTTTGCCTGTCGAGACGTTGAGCACTATCTGACCGGCGTCCAGGGTGCCTGAATAGACACGGAAGAACGCGAGTTTGCCGACGTATGGGTCTGTGGCGATTTTGAATGCGAGTGCGCAGAAAGGTTCTTTCGGATCTGCTTTACGTGTCTCTTCTTTTTCCGTCTTCGGGTTGACGCCTGTCACGTGGTCGATGTCAAGAGGGCTTGGAAGGTAGCGGACTACACCATCGAGGAGAGGTTGTACTCCTTTGTTTTTGAATGAAGCTCCACACATCACAGGGCACATACGCAATTCTAATGTTGCCTTTCTTAATTCCGCGTAAATCTCTTCCTCTGTGATGGTTTCAGGGTCTTCCATGAATTTCTCAAGGAGCTTTTCATTGTTTTCAGCAACGCCTTCTAAAAGTTTGAGGCGGTATTCTGCTGCTGTTTCAGCCAGCTCTGCGGGGATATCGACGACATCGAATTGGGTGCCGAGTTCGTCTTCGTCCCACAGCAGGGCTTTATTCTTGATAAGGTCAACCACGCCAACGAAGCCATCCTCTTCTCCTATCGGGATTTGGATTGCCACAGGGTTGGCGTTAAGGCGTTCTTTAATCTGTCCGAGGACTTTGTAGAAGTCAGCGCCGCTGCGGTCCATTTTGTTTACGAAACAGATGCGCGGCACGTTATATTTGTCGGCTTGGCGCCACACCGTCTCCGACTGTGGCTCGACGCCGCCAACTGCACAGAATATCGCTATCGCGCCATCGAGCACTCTGAGGGAGCGTTCCACCTCTACGGTGAAATCGACATGGCCTGGAGTGTCGATGATGTTGATTTTGAATTGGTTGTCGTCGAGTTGCCAGAACACTGTGGTGGCGGCTGAGGTGATGGTGATGCCGCGTTCCTGTTCCTGGACCATCCAGTCCATGGTGGCGGCGCCGTCGTGAACCTCACCGATACGATGATTACGGCCGGTATAATACAGCACACGCTCCGTTGTCGTCGTCTTACCCGCATCGATGTGAGCCATGATGCCGATATTACGCGTCAGAGCGAGGTTTGTGTTATGTTGGTCGTTGTTCATCTTTTCTTACACCTTATTAATATAATAGAATTTAGAATCTGAAATGTGAGAACGCCTTGTTAGCGTCTGCCATTCTGTGGATTTCCTCCTTCTTCTTGAAAGCTGCGCCTTCTTCTTTGTAAGCCTGCATGATTTCGCCTGCGAGTTTCTCGCCCATTGAGCGCTCATGGCGTTTGCGGGCGTAGCCGATAAGGTTCTTCATGCCCATGCTTTGTTTGCGTGACGGGCGGATTTCAGACGGAATCTGGAATGTCGCACCACCGATGCGGCGGCTTCTCACCTCCACTTGAGGTGTCACGTTGGCCAATGCTTTCTTCCACACTTCTACAGGGTCTTCGTTGAGTTTAGCCTGTACAATGTCCATTGCCTGGTAGAAAATCTCGTAAGCGAGGTTCTTCTTGCCTTTGAGCATGATGTTGTTCACAAACTTTGTGACTGTGACATCACCGTACTTTGGATCCGGAAGGATGATTCTTTTCTTTGGTTTAGCTTTTCTCATTTCTTAAGCATTTACTGATTTTTACTTCTTTGCTGCTGCTTTTTTAGGACGTTTCGCACCGTATTTTGATCTGCGCTGGCGGCGGCCATCCACGCCGGCGGTATCTAATGCACCGCGGATGATGTGATAACGTACACCTGGAAGATCCTTCACACGGCCACCTCTAATCATGACGATTGAGTGCTCCTGTAAGTTGTGTCCTTCGCCCGGAATGTAGGCGTTGACTTCCTTCTGATTTGTCAGACGGACCCTCGCTACTTTACGCATTGCCGAATTAGGCTTCTTAGGTGTGGTCGTATAGACACGGACACACACGCCACGGCGCTGCGGGCAAGAATCCAAGGCAGGAGATTTACTCTTGTCTTCCAATTTCTGACGTCCTTTGCGGACTAACTGTTGAATCGTTGGCATTCTTTAATTGCGTTTAAAATTATTATTTTTTATTTGTTTGATAGATAATTTTCTCTCTTATCACCACTAAAAAACGGTAATTTCCGAAGCATTTCACTACATAGTAAGGAATTGACAAGTCACGATACGGACTTTTGTTATCAAAACACACCGAAGTCTAATGTGTTGAGTTTGAGTGACTTACGGTGCAAGAACCTATAACGTTTTCTTTATCAGGTCCTTACTATTGGTAAATGAGGCAACATTTACTACCTTTTTTCGGGCTGCAAAATTACAACATTTTTCAATAGGTTCGACAAAAATTTTAAAATTTTTTGAATTATTTTTTCAACAGTTGTCTTAACCTGATAAAAATTGACCAAATAGTAGGTGAGAAAACCTCATTTGTGTCAGCTGATGGTGTTGAAACTGCTGCCATGAGAAAAACACCTCTTGGGGCGTTTGGTTTTTTATAATAAAAAACTTTCAACTTTAAACTAAAAGTTGTATCTTTGCACCGAAAATTTTGAAACGTGTCAGACATCCTGAAATATTTGAATGAGCCTCAGCGCGAGGCGGTTACGACGATAGATGGTCCGGTGATGGTCATAGCGGGAGCCGGTTCGGGCAAGACCCGCGCCCTCACACACCGTATAGCCTACATGATTGAGCAAGGCGTCAACCCGTTCAGCATCATGGCGTTGACCTTCACCAACAAAGCCGCCAAGGAGATGAAGGAACGCATCATGCAGCTCGTGGAGCCGGGTGCCGCACGTAACGTCTGGATGGGCACTTTCCATTCCATCTTCGCCAGGATACTGCGCATAGAAGCGACGTATTTAGGCTACACCTCCGAGTTCACCATCTACGACACCGACGACTCCAAGGCTCTCATCAACACCATCCTTAAAGAAAGGGAAATCGACACCAAGGCATATCCCGCCAAATATGTATTGCACCGCATCTCGATGGCGAAATCGGCACTTTACACGCCGGAAGACTATTGTGAGAACGCCGAGATACAGGAACAGGACCGCCGCGCCAACAAGCCGCTCATCGGAGAGATATTCAAGACGTACAACAGCCGCCTCAAACGCGCCAACGCGATGGACTTCGACGACATCCTGTTCAACACCAACGTACTGCTGCGCGACTTCCCCGAGATACTCTTCAAATACCAACGTCATTTCGAGTATATCCTCGTCGATGAGTACCAGGACACCAACTACGCGCAATATCTTATCATAAAACGTATCGCTGCCATGCACGAGAACATCTGCGTGGTAGGCGACGACGCACAGTCGATATACGGCTTCCGCGGCGCGAATATCCAGAACATACTGAATTTCAAGATAGACTATCCGGAGAACAAACTCATCAGATTAGAGCAGAACTACCGCTCGACCAAGACCATCGTCAAGGCGGCTAACAGCGTGATTGCCAACAACAAAGACCAAATCAAGAAAAACGTGTGGTCTGACAAGGAGGAAGGCGAGCTGATCACGCTTCTGAGAGCCACATCCGACAACGAGGAAGGCACTCTCGTGGCGAACTCCATCTTCGGATTCAAGATGTCGCGACAGCTATCCAACAAGGACTTCGCGATTCTTTACCGCACCAACGCACAGTCACGCTCGTTAGAAGAGGCGTTGCGCAAACAGGACATACCTTATAAGATATACGGCGGACTCTCGTTCTACGACCGCAAAGAGGTGAAAGACCTCCTTGCCTATTTCCGTGTCACCATCAACCCCACCGACGAACAGGCTCTGCTCAGAATCATCAACTATCCGGCAAGGGGCATCGGCGACACCACCAAACAGAAGCTGCAGGTGATAGCCGACGGACGCAAATGCACCGTCTGGGACGTGCTGACATCACTGAACGAGCAGTCAACGGAGTTCAACATGGGAACGGTCAACAAACTGAGCAACTTCGTCACCATGATACAGAGCTTCCGGACACAAATCGACAAGATGAACGCCTTCGAGTTAGCGAAGCATATCACCGATACCGTCGGAATCATCAAGGTGTTGAAGGAAGACGAGAGTCCCGACGGCGTGATGCGCGTGCAGAACATCGAGGAGCTTTTGAACGCCATACAGGAGTTCAGCGACAAGCAAGTCGATGAGGTGACTGGCGAGCAGATGACCGTCAGCCTCCCGAAATTCATGGAAGACGTGGCTTTGCTCACCGACCAGGACAAAACGGAGGACGAGAACGCCGACTACGTCACGCTGATGACCATACACAGCGCCAAAGGCCTCGAGTTTCCTTACGTTTACATCGTCGGACTTGAGGAGAACCTCTTCCCCGGCATCCAATCCTTAAGCACACGCGAAGACTTGGAGGAGGAACGCCGTCTGTTTTATGTGGCACTGACGAGGGCCGAGACGAAGCTCGTCCTGAGCTATGCCGAGAGCCGTTACCGCTGGGGTAACATCACCCTCAGCGAGCCGTCGCGTTTCATCGAGGAAATAGACCCCGACCTCATCGAGCGGACGAGGAAAGCGTCGTTCAGAGGCACCACCATCAAGGAAGAACACGGCTATAACCCGTTCTCCTCCAACAAAGGCGGCTGGACATTCAGCGGCGACAGACGTTATGTGAAACCGTCCGACACCACGCCGCATACTGACCATCCTAAAGCCTCCCCTTCCGACTTCATACCCGTCGATGCCGATGAGATACAAGTGGGACAGCGTGTCTTGCACCAGAAATTCGGTCAGGGAACGGTCATCAAAGTGGAAGGCATAGGACCTAACAAGAAGGCATCGGTCGATTTCGACGAGGGCGGCAATAAGATGCTGATGCTGAAATTTGCAAGGTTAAGTATACTTAAACAATAAAGGTTATTGATATTAGTTAAAAGATAAAAGAGTAAAGATAAAAGATAAAAGATAAAAGATATAAGAGTTATGGAATACAATACAGAACGCGAAAAGATTGTGATTTCGGAGTACGGGCGCAACATTCAGGAGATGATTCGCCATCTGATGGACATTGAGGACCGCGAGCAGCGCACCGAGGCGGCTTATTTCATCGTCAACGTGATGGCGCAGATGAACCCGCAGGTCAAGGAGTCGAACGACTACATGCACAAGCTGTGGGACCATCTCCACATCATCGCCAATTACGAACTCGACGTTGACGGCCCATATCAGAAGCCCACTCCCGAGATGCAGAAAAAGAAGCCGGAACACGTTGGCTATCAGAAGAATAACATCCGTTACGGACATTACGGACAATATATCTACGACGTGGTGAAGAAGGTGAAGGAGATGGACGACGGTCCGAAGCGGCAAGCCATCTTAGTGAACATCGCCAACCAGATGAAACGCGACTATCTCAACTGGAACCGCGACACCGTCAACGACCTGCTTATTTTGGACGACCTGTACAAAATATCCGGTGAGGAGATCGCTTTGCCGATGGACACCAAGCTCATCCCGACAAACGAGATACTGAACAAGCCGCAGCAGCAAAACCAGAATCAGAAAAAGAAAAACAACAAGAAAAACAACAAGAATCAGGCTCAGGTCAAGCAGAACAACCCCAACCGTCCAAACAAAAAGAATTAAGTCATGGCATCATTCAAAGTTACAGGAGGCGACAGGCTCAGCGGCACCATCATCCCGCAAGGCGCTAAAAACGAGGCGATGCAGGTGATTTGCGCCGCGTTGCTCACCGATGAGCCGGTGACCATCACCAACCTTCCCGACATCCTCGACATCAACAACCTCATCGACCTGATGAGAGGCATGGGCGTGAAAGTGCGCAGAGCCGGCAAGAGCGAGGTGACGTTGCAGGCCAACGATATCAACCACGAGTATTTCGACACCCGCGACTTCCATGAGCGTGCCACCAAGCTCCGCGGCTCCGTGATGATTCTCGGCCCGCTCTTAGCGCGTTTCGGTCAGGGCTACATGCCGCGTCCGGGAGGCGACAAGATAGGACGACGCCGGCTCGACACCCATATTATCGGCTTGCAAAGCTTAGGTGCCACGATGGAGACCGTCGGGCTGGAGCATGTGTATCGTTTAGTGGCCCCCGAAGACGGCTTGAGAGGCACTTACATGCTCTTGGACGAGGCGTCGGTGACCGGCACTGCCAACATAGTGATGGCCGCAGTGATGGCGAAAGGCACCACCACCATCTTCAACGCAGCGTGCGAGCCGTATCTCGTACAGCTGTGCCGCATGCTGACGGCTATGGGAGCCAAAATCGAAGGCATCGGCTCTAACTTATTGAAAATCACAGGCGTGAGCAAACTCCACGGCACCACACACCGTCTGCTCGCCGACATGATTGAGGTGGGCTCCTTCATAGGGCTGGCAGCTATGACAGGCTCCGACATCACCATCAAGGACGCGGGGATAAAAGACCTCGGCATCATCCCGAACACTTTCAGGAAACTCGGCATCAAGATGGAGTTCATAGGCGACGACATTCACATCCCGGCACAAGAGCATTACGAGGTGGAGACCTTCCTCGACGGCAGCATCCTCACCATAGCCGACGCGCCCTGGCCAGGCTTCACCCCCGACCTCATCAGCATAGTGCTCGTGGTGGCGACACAGGCGAAAGGCACAGTGCTCATCCATCAGAAGATGTTCGAGAGCCGTCTGTTCTTCGTCGATAAGCTCATCGACATGGGAGCGCAGATAATACTTTGCGACCCGCATCGCGCCAACATCATCGGACTTGACAAGAGCCATCGGCTCAAAGCCACAAAGATGGCGTCACCCGACATACGCGCAGGCGTGGCACTGCTCATCGCCGCCCTGTCGGCAGAAGGCACCTCCATCATTGACAACATCGACCAAATCGACAGAGGCTACCAAGACATCGACGGACGACTGAGACAGCTCGGAGCAAAAATTGAACGTATTTGACCACATCATAAAAAGATTTATGCCAAAATGACACCTGACGCGTTTTGGCATACATTTTGATTATACCTATTTGTATTATGAGCAAAATAAACAAGACATATCATGAGTAAACACAAGAAAAACCAAGAGATTAAAGGCGAAGACGAAGAACTCAAGGAAGAAGTGGCCGTCGAGGTCAACGAGGAGAGACAAGAAGAGCAGACTGACAATTTCGAGGAGAAATTCAATGAGTTGAATGACAAATACCTCCGTTTGTACTCCGAATATGACAACTATCGGAAGCGCACTGCCAACGAGAAGGTAGAGCTTATCAAGACCGCGGCGGAAGGCACCATCACGGCACTTCTCCCCGTACTCGACGATTTCGAACGCGCTCTTCCGACTATGGAAAACGACGAAGACAAGACGCATTACGAAGGCATAATATTGATTTACAACAAGTTAAAGCACACCTTAGAGCAGAAAGGCCTTGAGGAGATAAAAGCCGTCGGCGAGACTTTCAACACCGACGAGCACGAGGCTCTGACACAGATTCCGGCACCGTCGGACGACATGAAAGACAAGGTCATCGACGTGGTGCAGAAAGGCTACAAACTGAACGGCAAAGTCATCAGATATGCCCGCGTTGTTGTGGGATGCTAATTTTTGAAATATGGCAGAAAAACGAGATTACTACGAGGTGTTGGAGGTGGCCAAGGACGCCACCGCCGAAGAGATAAAGAAAGCGTACCGCAAGAAAGCGCTTCAGTACCATCCTGACAGGAACCCGGGCGACAAGGGGGCTGAAGAGAAGTTCAAGGAGGCTGCCGAGGCCTACGGTGTGCTCAGCGACCCCGACAAACGAGCGCGTTATGACCGCTTCGGCCATGCCGGTGTCAGCGGGCAAGACTTCAGCGGCGCGTCGATGAACGACATCTTCAGTCAGTTTGGCGACATCTTAGGCGACATCTTGGGAGGCAGCTTCGGCGGCGGTGGCTTCGGCTTCAACTTCGGAGGCTTCGGCGGCGGACAGCAGCGCACGGTGTACAGAGGCTCCAACCTGCGTTTACGCGTGAAGCTCTCCCTCGAAGAGATAGCCGGCGGCGTGAAAAAAAAGGTGAAAGTCAACAAATACGTCAGCTGCGAGAGATGTCACGGCAGCGGCTCGGCCGACGGCAAGATGGAGACATGCTCGGCATGCGGCGGACGCGGCCAGCGTGTGATGCGCTCAGGATTCTTCACACAGGTGGCGACATGCTCGGCATGTGGCGGCGAGGGCAAGGTGATAGCGAAGAAATGCCCCGCCTGCAACGGCGACGGCATCGTCAAAGGCGAAGAGGTCATAGAGCTCGACATCCCGGCGGGAGTGGCTGACGGCATGCAGCTGTCGGTGCGCGGCAAAGGCAACGCAGGCGCCCGCAACGGAGTTGCGGGCGACCTGCTCATACTCATAGAGGAAGAGAAACACAAAGACTTCGAACGCGAAGGCAACAACCTCATATATAACCTCTTCATCAGCGTGCCGCAAGCCGCACTCGGATGCACCCTCGACGTGCCAAGCCTCGGAGGTGCCGTCAGCGTCAAGATACCGGCAGGCACCCAAAGCGGCGACATCATAAGGATAAAAGGCAAAGGCCTGCCGGAGATACACAGCTACCGCGTCGGAGAACTCATAGTCAACGTGAACGTGTGGACACCGAAGAAACTGTCGAAAGACGAGGAAAAGATGATGAAAGAACTCCTCGAAAGCGAGAACTTCAAACCCAAACCCGGCGCCAACGACAAAGGCGTATTCGACAAGATAAGAGACTTCTTCAGCTAAAAACACATGAACTACCTCGAAATAAACAACGTCTCGAAGACCTACGGCACGAAAAAAGTGCTCGACGACATCTCCATCAAGGTGCCGGAGAAAAGCATTTTCGGTCTCTTAGGTCCCAACGGAGCAGGCAAGACGACGCTCATCAGAATACTGAACCAAATCACCATGCCTGACACAGGCCAAGTGATGGTGGACGGCCACCCGCTGAACCCCGATGACATCTACAACATCGGATACCTGCCTGAAGAACGAGGTCTTTACAAGAAGATGAAAGTGGGCGAACAAGCCATATATCTCGCCCGACTCAAAGGCATGGACAGAAAAGAAGCCGAAAAACGCCTCCGCCATTGGTTCATGAAGTTCGGCATCGCGGGCTGGTGGGACAAGAAAGTGGAGGAACTCAGCAAGGGCATGCAACAGAAGGTGCAGTTCATCGTCACCGTCATCCACGAGCCGAAGCTGCTCATCTTCGACGAGCCGTTCTCAGGCTTCGACCCCATAAACGTAAACCTGCTGAAACACGAGATCCTTGAGCTACGCGACAAAGGCGCCACGATACTGTTCTCGACGCATAACATGGCATCGGTGGAAGAGCTTTGCGACAACATCATGCTAATTAATAAAGGTGAAAAGATACTCGAAGGAGGTGTCCATGACATCAAGCAGCGGTTCAAAAACCACACCTACGACGTCGTTTACAAGCCTTTCGACGGCACCGGCGAGACGAGGCTCACCATCAGCTCGACACAGCCAAACGAACTGATAAGCGACATCATCAAAAAAGGCGAACTCGTGTCGTTTAACGAGATACTGCCTTCGATAAACGACATCTTCATCGACCTCGTGTCATCGTCAAATCAATAACAATCAACAACTTATGAAGATAGGCATCATCATACAAAGAGAATATCTGACGAGAGTAAGGAAACGCTCGTTTCTGATAATAACCTTCCTCGCCCCGATATTTTTCGCCGCCCTGATGGTACTGCCCGCCATTCTCATGGAACATTCCGAGAGCTTCTCCGAGAAAAAGACCATCGCGGTATGCGACGAATCCACCTTGTTTTTATGGCGTTTTGACGACACCGACAACGCCACCTTCGTATATATCGACGACGACATCGAGGATGCCAAAGACAAGGTGCGGCAAGGTCTCTACGACGGGGTGCTGCACATCCCCGGCACCATGCTCAATCTGCCGGTCAACGCTGAGATATACAGCACGAAACAGATTCACACGGCGGTGACTGCACATATCAGGTCAACGATGAAGCAAGTCATTGAGCATCATAAGCTTATAGCATCGGGTATCGACCCGGATGTAGTAAAGGCGTCGGCTACGACCATAAACATACAGACGATAAAGATGAGCGACAAGGACGATGGCGAGCAGAAGAGCTTCGGCGAGTTCGAGTTTTTCCTCGGTCTCATCCTCGCCATGATAATATATATGGTGATTTTTGTGTTTGGCGGTCAGGTGATGCGCGGCGTCATTGAGGAGAAGACCAGCCGCATCATCGAAGTCATAGTAAGCTCCGTCAAGCCTTTTGAGCTGATGATAGGCAAAATCACAGGCATCGCGCTCGTCGGGCTGACGCAGTTTCTGCTTTGGGCTGTGCTCACCCTCACCATCACGAGTGTGGCGTCGGCGTTTCTGCCCGCGCAAGACATGTTCTCGACAGGCACCGTGATGAGCGAGCAGATCACCGAGATGGCCGGCAGCACCGATGACGACGCGTTGCTCACCGAAGTGTTTGAGGTCATCAACTCCATCAATTTCAAGGACATACTATGGTGTTTCCTCCTCTATTTCATCGGAGGTTATTTCCTTTATTCGGCCATGTTCGCCGCCATTGGCGCGGCTGTCGATAACGAGACCGACACCCAGCAGTTCAGCACACCGATATCGCTTTTGTTAGTGATACCCATGCTATGTTCCACCCTCATCGCCAACGCCCCTGACAGCTCTTTGGCACTCTGGATGTCGTTGATACCCTTCACCTCACCTGTCGGGATGATGCTGAGGATACCGTTTGGCGTACCTTATTGGCAAATAGCCCTGTCGGTGACGCTTCTGTTCATCACGTTCATCATCTTCACATGGATAGCGAGCAAGGTTTACAGGACCGGCATTTTGATGTACGGGAAGAAGCCGTCGTGGAAGGAAATATGCAAATGGATAAAATATTGAAAAAAATATTTTGTCTGCATTGAAAAATGTCGTATCTTTGCACGCTAAAAATCACAGTAGGTGAATTTTTGAAAATTAATTAAAAAGTTTAATATTATAAAAAATTGATTTACAATGCAAAACAAAGGAGTTATTAAGCTTTTGGCGTTATTGTTGACTCTCTTCACGGTGTATCAGTTGTCATTCACGTTTGTGACAAGGCACGTGGAAAGCAAGGCTAAGAAGTACGCTGAAAGTCCGACGACTGTCGCATTAGCCACAGAGATGGCCAACGGCGACCAAAATGCTTACGAGTACTATCTTGATTCGATCAAGACGGCAAAAGAGACTTACTATCTCGACTCGGTTGGAACGATTAAAGTTTACATGTGGCAAGACTACCGCAAGTGCAAGGAGCAGGAGCTGAACCTCGGTCTTGACCTCAAGGGCGGTATGAACGTCATGATGGAGGTGTCGGTGCCTGACATCATCTATGCTCTCGCCGGCAATAGCAACGACGAAACATTCAGAGAGGCGATGCGTTTGGCCAACGAGCAGCATCTCAACAGCCAGAAGGACTTCGTTGACCTTTTTGGCGAGGCTTATGCCAAGCTCGACCCCAATGCGCGTCTCGCCTCCATCTTCCTATATGAATTCAAGGACAAAGGCATCACGGTGAACTCAACCAACGACGAGGTGTTGAAAGTCATCAAAGAAGAGACAAGCAGTGCCATCGACCGTTCTTATCAGATTTTGAGAACACGTATCGACCGTTTCGGTGTGGCACAGCCCAACATCCAGAAGTTAGAAGGTTCAGGCCGCATCCTCGTCGAGTTGCCGGGCATCAAAGACCCGAAGCGTGTCCGCAAGCTGTTGCAAGGCACCGCTCAACTCGAGTTCTGGGAGACATATAAATTCAACGAGATAGCGCAATATCTCGATGAGGCCAACGCCCGCATCGCCGAGTTGGAGAAGGCAGGCAAGCCTGAGACTGCTGAGGAAGCCGAAGAGGAAAGCGACGTCGCCCTCCTCAACCAGATGTCGGCGGAAGACTCGCTGAAGAAGGCGCAGGAGAAAGCCCGTGAGACATTCATGGAGAACAACCCCCTTTATGTAATCCTCAGCCCGTCATATTATCAGAACAACGCCGGCCAGCTGGTGCCTGCAGAGACAGCGCGCGTCGGTATGGCAATGGTGAAAGACACCGCCAACGTCAACAGGATGTTGAAGCTCACATCATCGATATTCCCGCGCAACCTCAAGTTCGCATGGTGCGTGAAGCCTAACAAGAGCACTACGGGCAATGTCGAATACATCGACCTCGTGGCGTTGAAGGCCAACCGCGACAACAAATGCTCACTCGGTGGCGAAGTCGTCACAGAGGCGCGTCAAGACTACGACCAGAACGGCCGCGTGGAGGTGACACTCCAGATGAACACCGAAGGTGCCAAGGCATGGAAACGTCTGACAGGCGATAATATCGGTCGGCAGGTTGCCATCGTGCTTGACAACTACGTGTATTCCTACCCTGTCGTCAACGATGAGATCCCGGGCGGTCGTTCACAGATTTCAGGCGGAGACATGACGGTGGAAGAGGCTCAAGACTTGGCTAACATCTTGAAAGCCGGTAAGTTACCTGCTCCGGCAAGAATCCTCGAAGAGAACGTCGTTGGTCCTTCACTCGGTCAGGAAGCCATCACATCAGGATTCTGGTCGTTCATCATCGCTTTCTGCCTCGTGCTGATTTACATGATATTCTTCTACAGCAAAGCCGGTGTCGCGGCCGACATAGCCTTGGTGGTGAACATAGTGTTCTTCTTCGGCGTCATCGCCTCATTCGGCACGGTGCTGACACTGCCTGGCATCGCAGGTATCGTCCTCACCTTAGGTATGGCTGTTGACTCCAACGTCATCATCTTCGAGCGTATCAAAGAGGAGATAGCGGCAGGCAAAGGCATACGTCTCGCCGTGGCTGACGGTTTCAAAGCCGCTTATTCAGCCATCCTCGACGGTCAGATCACCACATTCCTCACAGGTTTCATCCTGTTTGAGTTCGGCACAGGCCCTGTACAAGGCTTCGCCACGACATTGATGATCGGTATCTGCACCTCACTGTTCACCTCCATCTTCATCACACGTCTCATCCTTGAGAGATGGCTTGACAAAGACAAAGAAATCAAGTTCTCAACCAATATCACACGCGACTTCCTGAAGCACACCAAGTTCGACTTCATCAAGTTCGGAAAGACAGCTTTCATCATAGCAGGCATCATGATTGTCATCAGCTTCGGCTCGTTGGCAGTACGCGGTCTCAACCTCGGCATCGATTTCCAGGGCGGTCGTAACTATGTGGTGCGCTTCGACAAGGAAGTTTCTGTGGCACAAGTGCGTGAGGCCCTCGCCAACGTCGCTGAGTTCAAAGACGACGCCCCTGAGGTAAAGACCTACGGTCCAAGCCGTCAGGTGAAGATTACCACCAAGTACGAAATCAACAGCAACGACCCGGATATCGACGCCAAGATTCAGGGCTTGCTCTATGAAGGCTTGAAGGACTTCTTCAACAAAGACATGACATACGAGCAGTTCACCACCGACAGCGAGAAGAGCGATATGATGCTCGGCATCATGTCATCACAGAAGGTGGGTGCCACCATCGCCGACGACGTGACGCGTAAGGCTGTATGGGCTGTCGTAATCTCATTGGTGGTGATATTCGTTTATATCGCCATCCGATTCAAGAGATGGCAGTATGGTGCCTCGTCAATCATCGCATTGGCACACGACACCATCATTGTGATTGGCATGTACTCGTTGTTCTACAACATCTTACCATTCTCAATGGAGGTTGACCAGTCGTTCATCGCAGCCGTCCTGACCATCATCGGTTACTCAATCAACAACACAGTGGTTATCTTCGACCGTATCCGTGAGAACGTGAACCTCTATCCAAAGAGAAGCTGGTATGAGAGGATGAACGACGGTGTCAACAGCACCTTGCTGCGTTCTATCAACACATCAGGTTCCACCTTGGTGGTGTTGCTCGCCATCTTCATCTTCGGTGGCGAGACCATCCGCGGCTTCGTGTTCGCCTTGCTCGTTGGTATCTTGGCGGGTACATTCTCGTCATTGTTCATCGCCTCGCCTATGGCATACATACTGTTCCATGGCAAGAAGGCCGACGCCAAGCTCCTCGAAGCATCCGAGAAGAAGAAAAAATAAGTTGTTTAATAATAGTTTTTCAAAATTGTGGAGACGCGCGTACGCGCGTCTCCACAGTTTTTTCTGTATTTTTTAAAAAAAATAATAATTAATGACACTTCGTATTGAAAAAAATTGTATTTTTGTTTGCTTAAATTAGGCTTTTTGTACGGATATTACTAACTTATAATAACTTAATATGAACAGGAAGTTATCTACATTATTGATACTCATGCTGATAGCATTGAACGCCATAGCTTATGATTTTCAGGCCAACAACAGTGAGGGGCAAACAATCTACTACACTATCCTCTCCTCCTCCACTGTTGAGGTCGCGGCATCGCCTTCGAGCTCATACGCAGGTGTCATCAATATTCCTGAGAGCGTGACATACGGCAGCACCACCTACACCGTCACCGGTGTCGGCCACACCGCTTTCGAGAATTGCGACGGACTCATCAGCGTGACCATGCCGTCAACCATCACAAATATTGGCAATTACGCCCTCAAAGGCTGCAGCAACCTCACCTCGGTGACCATTCCGAACGTGACAATCACTTTCGGGACAAACATCCTTGAGGACTGCACCAGCCTTGTCACTTTCGATGTCCCGCGTTATATGACATCCATCCCTGTGGCATTTTTCAAGGGCTGCACAAGCCTTGAGTCGATTACCGCCACAAACTCGTTGGTGAGCATCTCATGGTCGGCGTTTGAAGACTGCACGGCGCTGACATCGGCCAACTTCGACATCCCAAGCTCAGTATTATCAATCAGTTACAACGCCTTCAAAAACTGCACCGGACTTACCAACGTCAACGTGCCGGAAGGAGTCACAAAACTCGACAACAACACATTTGACAACTGCACCGGTCTCGTCTCCATCACTTTGCCAAGCACACTGACGGAGATCAAGGCATACTGTTTCCGCAACTGCTCAAGTCTCGCTTTGATAAACTTCCCGTCATCACTGGCAACGATAGGCGTATATGCCTTCAAAAGCTGCACCAGCCTGATGAATGTGGACATGAGCAATTCGGCGGTCAGCTTAATTGACGACTATGCTTTTGAGGACTGCACCGCTTTAACCAATCTCACCTTATCGAATTGCCTGACACACACAGGCAACTATTCGTTCCACAACTGCGTGGAGCTTCGTGCCGTTGAGTTTCCGAGAACCTACACCAATGTAGGTGCCAGGACTTTTGTAGGCTGCTCTCTCCTCTCCGAGGTGATTCTGCCCAGCACTACATCAAACATAGGCTCTCAGGCTTTCAAGGACTGCGCCCACCTTCTGACTTTGAAATGCTATGCGCATGTCCCTCCGGCGATAATAAACAGCAACTGTTTCGAGGGCATTTCCACATCTGTCATGACCATTATCGTCCCATGTTCCGTCGTTGAAGACTATAGCGCGATAGCACCGTGGAACTTATATAACATAGACTGCGACCCCGACATACTCATCTCAACAGATGTGGTGCCGTTTGACTGCGGATATATTCTTGGCGACGGCTATTTCACCACTGATGAAAGCGTCAGACTTGTGGCAATACCCCGCAACCATTATGTTTTTGTCAACTGGACAGAAGACGACAACGTCATTTCCACCGATTCAATATACACATTCACGGCGACGGAAGACAGAGAAATCATAGCGCATTTCAGACACAGAGACCATCGCATCACCGCCACGGCACAGCCATCGGAATATGGAAGAGTGACAGGCGGAGGCATCTATGAATACAGCAGCGTGGCCCGTCTCATGGCATACCCTTACGAACACTATGAGTTCTTCTATTGGACAGAGAACGACAGTATCGTCTCAACAAACACCATGTACCGTTTCACGGTGCCATACGACAGAGACCTCGTGGCGCATTTTTCTCCGTTGTCATACAACATTACCACCACGCCGAGCGACCCGTTGGCAGGCACTACGACAGGAGACGGCACCTATGTCTATAATGACACGGTGACAGTGGAGGCCACCGTCAACGACCACTACAACTTCATCGGATGGAAAGAATTCGGCAGCGTAGTCTCAGATGACACTACATATACGTTCCAGGCTGACAGGGACAGAGACCTCACGGCCTACTACATCCCTGATGTACATAACATCACGGCTTCAGTGAACATCCCCGACGCGGCGGTCATAGAAGGTGCCGGCGAGCATTATTATAACACGACAGCCTCGCTTGTGGCAACCGGCACACAGCATTACACCTTCAGGACATGGACCGAGAACAATGTGGTGGTCAGCACCGACTCGCTGTATAACTTCTTGGTGACACGTGACAGAGAGTTAGTCGCCAACTTCACGCTCAACCATTATATAGTGACATTAACGACCAACATCCCTGACGTGGCTGTGATTTCGGGAGCCGGCACTTATCTTTGCGGCGACACGGTTTATATCACCGCACAGGGCAACTTACACTCCACCTTCATCAACTGGACGGAGAACGGCGAGGTGGTATCAACATCGCCAAACTTCAGCTTCGCCATCGAGGGACACAGAAATCTGGTGGCCAATTACGATGTTGACGCAGGGCACCACTGGACACCTAACGTCTCACAGTATCCTAACACCATGATGCTCACCGCCGTGATTCAAATCGACGGAGCCGAGCAATACACCGATGCCTTAGAAGTGGGAGCTTTCTGCGACAGCGTGGTGAGAGGCAGCCAGAGAGCACAACTTGTCAACGCATCAGGAAGATATATCGTTTATATGACTATTTACGGCAACAACGACGAATATATCACTTTCAAGCTGTACGACCATGACAATGAGACGTTGCTCAATCTGGAAAGCCTCAACAACGTGACGTTTGTACAAGACCATATCATAGGCTCGACGATGAATCCTCATGTGCTTAACTTCATATCGGAGCTGTTTGTCACCGCTGTGGCAAATCCCGCAGAAGGGGGTGTGGTCTCCGGCGGAGGTCCTTATTCCGTTGGCGACACCGTACACATGAGCTGCATCCCTGAGATGGGCTATTCGTTCCTCAACTGGACAGAAAACGGTATAATTTTATCAACAAACGCCTCGTTCTCGTTTATCGTGACAGAGAATCGTGTCCTGACAGCGAATATGACTGTCGGCAACCACTGGAATCCTGAGCCGGGGCAATATGTCAACAGCATGCAGATAACATGCGTCATTGAGATTAACGGCAACGAGCAATACAGCAACCTCCTCGAAGTCGGAGCTTTCTGTGACGGCGAGGTGAGAGGCAGCCAAAGAGCACAATACATCTCGCAGTTAGACAGATACATAGTCTTCCTGACGGTGTATGGGACGTCAGGCGACATCATCACATTCAGATTGTTCAACCACGGCACCGGCAATGAGTCGAACTATGTGTCACAAGAAAACATCACATTAGTTCCAAGCGGCTCGACAGGCTCCGTCAGCAACCCTTATGTCATCAACTTCCTGCCGGCCATCACCATCACCACCCTGATGAGTCCTGAAGGCGCGGGCGAGATAACAGGTGAAGGCATCTATCCGTACGGCAGCGAAGTGACGCTGACAGCCACCGGATTAGGCAATTTCGTGTTCAAAAACTGGACTAACAACGGCACCATATTGTCAAGCAGCATAGTATATACCTTCGAGGCCACCGAGTCAATAGTCATCACAGGCAATTTCGAATACGGACAAAGAACGGAGTTGGCAACAGGTTGGAACTGGTATTCAACTTACATCGAGATGAATGGCATCGACGGCCTCGGGATGATTAAGAACAATCTCCTTGACAACGCGACAACGATAAAGTCGAAAACAGCATTCATTGAGTACGTTAATAACGAGTGGAACGGCACTCTTTCCAATGTGGTGAACGAGCAAATGTATCAGATTGAAATGGCCAACGATTTTGTGTTAGGCATTTCCGGCGAGGTGGCAGACCCGGCAGAACATCCTATTACGCTCGCTCCCGGAATCTTACCCAACTCATCAGATAAGGAATGGAACTGGATTGGTTATCCGCTGACTGACACCCTCGATATCCACGATGCCTTGGCAGGCTATGACGCCGCTGACGGCGACATGATAAGGACGTTAACATCTTACGCGGAATATACCGAGGGCATTGGATGGATAGGCACGCTGCAGACATTGTATCCGGGTCATGGATATCAGTTCTACAACAACTCCACATCAGAGAAAACCATCGTATTCCAAAGCACACGCAGTCGCGTCATAAAGGCTAACATCAGCACAAGGGACAATTACTGGCAGCCTGATGAGCATCAATTCGCGGACATCATGTGCGTCACTTCAGTCATTGTGGTACATGACAACGAACAAGGCGATGCGAATTTAGAGATCGGTGCTTTCTGCGGCGAGGAATGCCGTGGCAGCGCGCGTCCTATATACATAGAACAACTCGACAAATATGTCACTTATCTCACCATTCATGGCGAGACAGGCGATGAGATAACATTCAAACTCTATGACTCAGAAGAAAATGAAGTGATTTCGGACTATTCTGACATCACCGTCAGCTTTGACGACAATGAGACACTCGGCTCGACGACGGAGACATTCGAGATTGAATACAACGAGATCCTTCATACTGCGGAGAATGAGATATTTGTCGGCCTCTATCCTAACCCTTCAGCCATTGGCGGCACCACACGTCTGACAACTAATGCCGACAACTCGTCGGTTAGTGTGTTCAACGCCGTTGGAATGAAGATATACGAGACCACCTTCAACCAGGAACAAACGCTTGACTGCTTCAAGACAGCCGGCGTTTATGTCGTTAAAGTGACCACAGCGCAAGGAGAGGCCTATCGTAAAGTTGTAGTGGAATAGCATACTTACGTTTTCAACATAATAGATATGCGATTGTTTCGTTATATCTCAAAATTGTATTATATGTCAAAAAAACCGGTTTTAATATTAATCGCCATATTATTCGGTGCGAGTCTTCAAGTTGAGGCGCAGCGTCGCAGCCCTGCCAAAGCCGCTGACGTGGCGTTTGAACGCGGTCAATATACCGTGGCGATAGACCGTTACAAAAAGGCTTACAAGAAACTGCGCAAGAAGAAATTCGAGGACGAGCGCATACGCATCACCTTCCAGATGGGCGAGTGTTATTATCTCACCGATGCCCCGAAATTGGCGGCGGTGCAATACAAACGCGTCTGCAAGAGCGAGTTCCCGAAGAGCAACCCGATAGTATATCTGCATTATGCCGACGTCCTCAAACGCAATGGCAAATATGACGACGCCATCATCTATTACGACCTCTATACCGAGGCGGTGCCGGATGACCCGAGGGGACAACGCGCCGCCGCCGACATCGCGCATATCCAGGAATGGCTCGATTATCCGTCAAAATATGAGGTGACACGCATCAAGGCACTAAACTCAAAGTCATCGGATTACGGCATCGCCTGGATGTCGAACAGCTACAACGACGTCATCTTCACCTCTACACGTGAAGGCGGCCTGTCAAAGGAGAAAGACGGCATCACAGGACAGCATTTCGCCGACATTTACTATTCGCGGCAGGACAAGAAAGGCGTATGGGACAAACCGGCACTCATCGACGAAGAAGGCGGACTCAACACCAAAGGCAGCGAAGGCATGCCGTTCTTCACGAAATCGTTCTCCGACGTGTATTTCACACGGTGTCCCAACGACAAGAAACGCCAGTCGGGATGCCAGATAATGAAGTCGAAACGCTCAGGCAATGCCTTCGGAGAGGCCGGCGTGGTGGAGATTACGGGCATCGACTCCCTTGACGTGGTGGGACATCCTACCTTGAACACCGATGAGACCGTCATGTATTTCGCGGCAGACCGCAAGGGAGGCATGGGCGGAAAAGACATCTGGATGACCAACAAAGGCGACGACGGCAAGTTCGGACGCCCGATAAACCTTGGCGATGTCGTGAACACCGCAGGAGATGAGATGTTCCCGTTCCTACGCAACGACAGCACCTTGTATTTCTCCTCTGACGGCCACGGCGGCATGGGCGGATTAGACATCTTCGTGACAACGATGGACTCACTTGGCCAATGGTCGGAGCCGGTCAACTTGAAATCGCCAATCAACTCGACGGGCAACGACTTCGGCATCATCTTCCACCCCACTGAGGAACGCGGCTTCTTAGCTTCCAACAGAGGTAGCCGCAACGGCCTCGACGACGACATCTATTATTTCATTGAGCCACCGGTGCTGTTTACCGTCAACGGCACGGTGAAAGACAAAAACAGCCTGCAATATGTGAGCGGAGCCAACGTCACCATCATGGGAACCGACGGCACTAAGGCGACGACATTGTCGAGCGACAAAGGGACATTCCAATTCAACGAAGGAGTGGTGACTATCAACAACATATATGTCATCACCATCGATAAAGACAATTATTTCACCTTGACAGACACCATCAACACCGTGGGGCTGGAGTTCAGCCGTGATTTCAAGCCGGCCTTCGAGATAGCCATGATTCCGACAGGCACCGTCGTCCTACCGGAGATACAATACGAGCTCGGGAAATGGGACCTCATGCCACAGTTCGAGGACTCGTTGCAAGGCCTCATCAAGATTTTACAGCTTAACCCGAACATCACCATCGAGCTTGGCTCACACACCGACTACAGAGGCACGGAGACGAGCAACGACATCTTGTCGCAAAAACGCGCCCAGGCCGTGTGCGACTACTTGGTTATCAGAGGTATAGACCCTATGCGACTCACCGCCAAAGGCTATGGCGAGCGTGTGCCGAGAACCGTGAACGGCAAGAAACTCACCGAAGACTACATCAAATCGTTGCCGGCCGACCAACAAGAACAAGCCAACCAACTTAACCGTAGAACCGAATTCCGCGTGATTAGCAGGGACTTCAAGACAAGAGACAACATCGACGACAACCAGATGGCAAGCATCAGGTTGAACCCCGAAGACAACAAGGTGCCGTTCAAACAGGATAAAAACGGCAATTTCTCCTTCACCTCGTACGTCAACGCTTACACTGAGACGATTACCTACGACCGTGACGCCGACCTGAGCGTGTCGCAAGCAAAAGTGATGGAACTGCTGACAAAAGGCATCATCACCAAGGACAATTTCATTGGCGACAATATCGACAAGATTATCATGGCAGGCAAGGTGAAAGACCGCGCAACATTCATTATCAACGAGATACGCATCGCCGACAGGAGCGTGGAAAACCTTGAGGTGACAGTGGTCAACAGCCAGAAAGAAGACTGGATGATGGGCCAAAACATTCTGAAGTCATTTGGTAAATTTGAGTTTAACACCGACGAACATAAATTGATTTTCAAATAAAATGCCAGTAGAAAAACGTTATCAGCTGCGTGGTGTCTCCGCGGAGAAGGAAGACATACACAACGCCATAAGAAATCTTGACAAAGGTCTGTATCCCAACGCCTTCTGCAAGATTATCCCGGATATTATAGGAGGTGACGACGAGTATTGCAACATCATGCACGCCGATGGCGCAGGCACGAAGTCGTCGTTGGCGTATCTTTATTGGAAAGAGACCGGCGATTTGTCGGTATGGGCAGGCATAGCACAAGACGCCGTGGTGATGAACACCGACGATCTTATGTGCGTGGGCGCAACAGATAAAATGCTCCTCTCATCCACCATAGGACGCAACAAGAACCTCATCCCCGGCGAGGTTATTTCAGCCATCATCAACGGGACCGAGGATTTCCTTGAGAAGCTGCGCTCTCTCGGAGTGGGCATATACCTCACAGGAGGCGAGACAGCCGACGTGGGTGACCTCGTGAGAACCATCATCGTGGACAGCACCGTTACCACAAGGATGCGACGCTCCGAAGTCATTGAGAATCACATACAACCTGGCGATGTCATCGTAGGATTCGCATCATACGGACAAGCCTCTTATGAAGACACATACAACGGTGGCATGGGCTCCAACGGACTCACCTCAGCGCGTCATGATGTTTTAGGACATTATTTAGCTGAAAAATACCCGGAGAGCTACGACCACTCCATCCCTGAAGAACTCGTTTGCTCTGGTAATCACACACTTACGGAGCCGACGAAGGTGCCGGGCGTCGATGTCGGGAAGCTCGTCCTCGCCCCCACCCGCACCTATCTCCCGATGATGGTGCCGATATTGGCAAACTTAAGAAGTAAGATAAACGGCATCATACATTGCAGCGGCGGCGCGCAGACGAAAGTGACGCATTTCATCGATAAGTTACATATTATCAAGGATAATATGATTGAACTGCCGCCATTGTTTGAGATGATTCAAGAGTCATCAGGCACCGACTGGCAGGAGATGTACAAGGTGTTCAACATGGGCTCACGTCTTGAAATATACACTGACGAAAAATCGGCGGAAGAGATGATCGCCATCGCTAAGTCATTCAATATCAATGCGCAAGTCATCGGACACGTGGAGAAATCTGACAGAAAACAACTCACAATAAAGAGCAAATACGGAATTTTTGAATACTAATGGAGATTATTGACAAATTAGAAGCGATTAAGGAGCGATGGGAAGCACTGCGCGAGCAGCTCAACGACCCGGAACTGATGAACGACATGAAGCGTTACGTCAAGGTAAACAAGGACTACAAAGACCTTGAGCCAGTGATCGAGGCGTTCAACCAATATAAGACATATCTCGCCAACATCAGCGAGGCCAAGGAGTTGCTGAAGACTGAGAAAGACGAGGACATGCGCCAGATGGCTCAGGAAGAACTTGACGAGGCGACCGAGAAGGTGGCAAAACTCGAAGAGGACATCCGTTTGATGCTCATCCCCAAAGACCCCACCGACGGCAAGAACGCCGTCATGGAGATCAGAGCAGGCACTGGCGGTGACGAGGCAGCTATCTTCGCCGGCGACCTATACAGAATGTATCTCAAATTCTGTGAAGCAAAGAATTGGAAGGTGGAGACCGTCGATGCCAACGAAGGAACAGCCGGCGGTTTCAAGGAGATAGTGTTCAACGTCATAGGCGACGGAGCATACGGCATACTGAAGTTCGAGTCAGGTGTGCATCGCGTGCAACGGGTGCCTAAGACCGAGACTCAAGGACGCATCCACACCTCGGCGGCATCGGTGGTGGTGCTTCCTGAGGCTGAGGAATTCGACGTGGAGTTGCTCGACAAAGACATCAAGAAAGAGGTGTATTGCGCCGCGTCAGGACCCGGCGGACAATGTGTCAACACCACATATAGCGCAGTGCGTCTCACACATATACCGACAGGCATTGTGGTGAGCTGCATCGACGAACGCTCACAAGCCAAAAACATGGCGAAAGCCTTGAAAATACTGAGGACACGTATCTACGAGCAGGAATATAACAAATACATGGAGGATGTGGCGTCAAAACGCAAGACGATGGTCTCGACAGGCGACCGCTCGGCGAAGATCCGTACGTACAACTACCCCCAAGGACGTGTCACCGACCACCGTATAGGTTTCACCGTTTATAACCTCACATCAGTGATGGACGGCGACCTGACAGCGTTTGTGGAAAACCTGCAAATGGCTGAAAACGCAGAGAGACTGAAAGAAGGACTTGAAGAATAGTTTAGAGTTTGTCATTTCGAGCGAAACGTAACGCAGTGAAGTGAAGTCGAGAAATCCTCTTTATTCAGATGCATTTCCGCTTCAGTCGAAATGACAATTATAATTGGCGACAAAAAATAACAACATGAATAAGAAAGATATTATAAATCAAATAAGAACAAAAAAATCGTTCTTGTGTATCGGCCTTGACACCGACATCAACAAGATTCCGAAGCATCTGCTGACGGAAGACGACCCTGTCTTCGCATTCAACAAGGCTATCATCGATGCCACGGCGAGATATGCCGTCGCCTACAAGCCCAATACCGCTTTTTATGAGGTTTATGGCGCGAAAGGATGGATAAGTCTCGAGAAGACAATCACTTACATCAAGGAAAACTTCCCCGGATGCTTCGTCATCGCCGACGCGAAACGCGGTGACATCGGCAACACCTCCGCCAACTATGCGAGGGCGTTCTTCGAGACATTGAATGCCGATGCCATCACCGTGGCACCATATATGGGCATCGACTCGGTGGAGCCTTTTCTCGGATTCGAGGACAAATGGGTCATCTTGCTGGCTCTCACTTCCAACAAAGGCTCGAAAGACTTCCAGTATCTCAAGTCCGACGGCATGGAGATGTACAAGAATGTGCTTCTGAAGTCGAAAGAATGGGCTGACAGCGACAAGATGATGTATGTCGTCGGTGCCACACACCCCGAGGAGCTTGGCGAGATTCGTACGATGATGCCTGACAGCTTCCTCCTCGTGCCGGGTGTAGGAGCGCAAGGCGGTGACTTACAAGCCGTTGCGAGATATGGCCTCAACGAGCAGGTCGGACTGTTGGTAAACTCATCAAGAGGTATCATATATGCCTCCAACGGCGATGACTTCGCTGAGAGAGCCGCTGAAGAGGCTCAAAAGCTTCAAAAACAGATGGCTTCGTTCCTTTAAAAGCTGAAACCGAGCATGAACTTGTCCGCCGCAGGAATCTCCTTGGGGACGTTCTTCTTTCGGTCGATACAAACAATAACGCTGTGACAAACGGTCAAAACTTCGTCTGTCACAGCGTTTTTCAGATACTGACGCATCTTAAAGCTCGTGTACCCTAACTCGTAAGCCTCTGTCTCACAGACGATTTTGTCGTGAATCTTCACAGGCTTCTTGAAATCCAGCTCAACATGAACGAGGACGTAACTAAATGACATCCAATCTATCTCACGATTGAACAGATGTTCGAAATACCGGCTGCGGCCGTAGTCGAACAGATGACACTGCGCTCCGTTGTTGACATGGTCAAACGGGTCGAGGTCACTCATGCGGATTTGTATAGGGCACACGAACATGATAAGAGTTATTTCTTGGTGAATCTTCTTGTCTCCACTGCTTTGTCTGAAATCAATCTCACGATGTAACTACCTGAGGCATAATCGCTTACGTTGATTTCAAATCTCTCAAAGCATTCTTCCTTCACAAACACCAAGGCACCGTTGACGTTATAAACCTCACAACGGCGTATGTTTTGGGTTGTCTCAATCATGAGTGTCTCCGATGCCGGGTTAGGATACAGCATCACGTGCATGTCTGCGATATCATCGATGTTATCTGTACCAAAGACGGCCTCGAAAGTGTGGTCTTCTGTCACGATGAATGTATATTCAGCATCTTGAGACACCACATTGCCGTTCTCCATCCAATATTGGAATACGACATCTTCGCAGTTGTCCGACACCATTGCTGTGATGGTGCACTCCTCGCCTTCCATGTAAATGCCGTCACCGCTCACGATGCCGCATTCATCATTATTGATGATTACAATCTCATAAGTAACAGGCACATATTCCTCAAAGTTGGCGATATAATCACCGCTTTCAGTCACTGTGAAGGAGTATGAAGCCTCTGTTGACACCATTACGTTATCCTTAGTCCAGTTGATGAATACGAATCCTTCATTAGGCATGGCCTCTATCGTAGCTGTCTCGCCATAGTTGAATGTGCCGCCGCCTGTCACGGTGCCGTAAGTGTCATCGTTAGCAGCCACTGTAATCTCGTATGTGTTAATCTCGAAGTTAGCCACAAAGTTAACGTCTTCGGTCACTGTGAAGGAGTATGAAGCCTCTGTTGACACCACCTCGCCGCCGGCAGTCCAGTTGATGAAGCTGTAGCCTTCGTTGGCTGTGGCGTTGATGGTAGCGACGGCGTCAGCAACATAATAACCTGCTCCTGTCACCGTGCCGCCTTCCGCCGGGTTGGCTGTCACTGTGATATGATAGACGTCGCCCATATCCTGCATGCCGAGGCGTATCTGATTCTTGACATCTTTCAGATACACATTGCTTGTGCTACTTGGCGACAACGGGTCAAAGTTGATGTTGTCGTTATATGTCACGAGAGCCTGGCTGCCCGCAGCGTTGAACACACGGCATGCCATATACGGTGATGAGGTGTAAGAGCCGTTGTTATCATCCATCACAATGACGATATTTTGTGTGCCGTCATATTCAAACGGGGTGTCGAGGGTGAAGTTAGTCCACTGGTCGGCTGACATTGTCACTGTGCCGCTGAACACGAGGTCATTGGTTGTCACGGCAATCCAGTCTGATGTTCCGGAGAACTCGTTCTTATCGGTGTAAGAGATATACATATCATAGACACGGCTTCTCTCCGCGCCTCCGTTATAGAACGACACGCTGGTGATGAGGCCCGGCATTCCGATTTCATCGGCGGTGTATATCTGTTCGGAGAGTCCGTATTTATAGTATGAATAACTCGGCAGATAAACGTCGGTATCGGTGCCTTCTCCAATTACAATACCTTGGAATGGCACGAAGTTAGCCACGAAATCGGCATCTTCCGTCACTATGAATGAGTACACCGGTGTCGTTGACACCACCTGACCGTCTTTTGTCCAGTTGATGAAGGAATAAGCGCTACCCGGCACTGCTGTGAGGGTGCACATTGAGCCTTCATGCAAGGTGCCGCCGCCTGTCACGGTGCCTGCTTCCTCCGGGTTGGCCACAGCGGTGATTTCATAGGTGATGCTGCTGCAATTGACCATGAACTGTGTCACCAAGCCGGCTGATGGCGTACCTGAGCTTGCATAGATGAGGTCGCCACCTTCGTATGCTATCTCGAAGGAGGTCTCGTTGGCGTAGCTGCCCACGACAAACGACACTGTCACCGTGGTTCCGATAGAAACAGAGAAGTTAAACTCGGCCAACAAGCCTGTCGCTATCGTAAGAGTCTCTGTCGGTGTGCCGTCGGAGAACTCCACTGTGAGAGCGCATCCGTTCCATCCGTCGCCGTAGGAGTCATGCAAGGTGAACACGACATTGCAAGTGTTCGACATGTAGTCCTCACCCACTGCCGTGACGCCGTTGTCGGCTGTCAGTGTGAATGTGAGCGGTATCACTGCCGACTGTGGGCACGACTCGCTAATCGCCACGTCGAATGTAGCGACGCCGTTCTCGTTGATGCCTATGGTGCCTATGGTTGAGGTAGGATTCACTATTGTGGCGTATTCGCTCGTCGTTGTAGCTGTCACCACGGCATTTGTCGCTTGGTAGTGACCTGAGTTATGGAACAACACCGAAAGTGTCTTAGTATCGCCGGCGTTGAATCCGTTGCTCCATTGCATCTCCGTATATTCGATGATAGGGGCGCCCACTGTTATGTTCATCACGGTGTTCCATGACTCGCTGCCGCATGTCGCGGTGCAGTTTATCTGTATGTGTGTGTTGTCGGGCACGCCCTGAGCCACGATGAATGAGAACTCGTTAGTGAGTGTCGTTGTGGCATCATTGGCGAGGGGTCCGAATGAGCCGGTGGCGTCGGTGAAGGTGATGTTAGGATTCTCACTTGAAAGCACCACATTGGTTGTGCCTGTCGTGGCGTCGGCTCCCACGTTCTTGAATGTCACCGTCATCTGCTGTGTCTCATTGCATGGCACGTTATGCGGCTCATAGCTGTCGATGGTGATGTAAGGGCCTGTCATGGCAGCCGCCGGCACTGTGGCGACGTAGGGCTGACGTTGCGGATGTGTCACCACGATTTTCACGTTGCCTCCCGAGGTGATAGGTGTGAGCGGGATGTCGGCTGTGCCTGTCTCGCCAATCTCACCGCAGCCATAGAGGACGCCGTCTTTGGAGATGCCCACATATGAGCCGGGGTCAGCGGTCACTGTGTAGAAGCTCATGCCGATAGGCAACGTTGGAAGATGCGACACGGTGTTTGCAATAGGATTGGTGAGATATGGGCAAACGGAGCCGTCGCCGAGCACATGGTAAGCCTCCCAATAGTATTGGTCTGACACGCTGCCGGTATAGCCGTTGGCATGAGAGTATGCCACAGCCACGTTGCCGACAAATGTTATTGCCGAGACGCTGTTGAAGTCATCACGGAACGTGGCGTCGTAAACACCCATTGTGGAGCCTTCGTATGTAGGCATCTGGTTCAAGGTGTTTGTGGCGCCAACGCCGAAGTAATAGTCCTCATACCAATATGAGCTTGGGCATGAGCCGATGTAGGCATATGCGCCTTTGTTCTGCGCCACTATCATCGTCTCGCCGAGGCACTTACCGGAGATACCCCAGTCGGCGGCCTGGCAGCAGTTACCCATTGCCAAGAAATACTTGTTGGTATTGCTCAATGAGTTGACATCGCTGTAGGTGAACGACGGGTCAGCCCAGCTGGTGTTGCTGCCATGAGCGGTGTAGTTGATGAAGTTGACACCGGTACTCATGCTTGCGTATGGGTTGTTGTAAGGTGACTCAAGGAAGTTATAGACATTGTTGAATCCATGAGCTGTGTTATAATAGTAGTTAAGGGCATACTGTATTGTCGGTTTGCCGATTCTCGGGTTCCATGTCGAGTCCCAGCCGGCGATGAGCAGCACGTTGCTGAGATAGCTCGGGTCAGGCATAGTGTATTGCTCATACATCAGTGATTTTGTCATCACATTTTGAAATTCCTGCACTGTCTCGCAGGTGAAACGGCTGTGGAACATATCTCCGAAGAAGTCGTTGGTGCCGCCTGCCACCGCATAGTAGTACAGGTCGGTGACGCAGCTTGTGGCTGAGCCTGTCTGTGATGCCGGCACCTGGTTGCTGTCACCCACGATGATGACAAAGGTAGGTGTCTGGCCTGCGGCGAGACCTTCGTTGTATTTGCCCACGATGAAGCTCTTGATGGCTGCCGCCGTCATGCCGATCTGGTCGGTGTAGTTGACATCCATGACAAAGCCTTTCTCTGTCTTCCATGTCACCCACGGCTGCATGGCCTCCTCAAACATACGGTTGGCTATGACGAGTACCTTCACGGGTGTCGCCCACAGGTCCGGATGGTCGTCGTAGATGTCGCGGATAAGACGGTCGTTGAAGAGGGAGGCGTACACCGTCCTGAAATAAGGGCTGTAGGTGTTCACGAGTGTCTGCTCCGTCAGGGCGAGGTCGGCATTCTCGAAAGTCACCTCCACGTCAATGTCGTTATACACTCTGATGACGTTTCTTGAGGCGTCGTATCTCACCGAGTTAAGCTGGAGAGCTCCCACCTGTATGCCGCGCAACGTACCCATCACCGTCACCTCTGCAATAGGACGGTCGTCGAAGCCCTTGGCGGAATAGGCTTTCTCATCGTACTCAAACTTGACATCTTGCTGGCTCTTGCTCACTGAAGCCTGTTGCGGATAAAGACGCTCGATGCCATAGTCGGCGAGGCTGTACTCCTGCACGGTGTAGTTCTTCACTTCCACCACCGGAGTGGCACCAAACGGCACCGCTATCAGCTCACGCGTGACCAACACCTGCGGCTCTCCGATGTTACCGGCCGGTATGGTGTTGTCCATAGTGATGACAGAGAAAAGGCCTTTCTCTGTTGAAACTTGTTCACTCTCAATACTATTGTATGAGAATGTCGCTGTAAAACCATTCATTGACACATTCTGTGCCTCCGGAGACTGTGCTCCTTTCGGTGCGAGGTCAATTCGGCCCTGCGCATTAGCCGCAAGACCAAATGACAGAACCATCGCTGCCATTAAAAAAAGTCTTTTCATTTGTTTTTATTTTAAGTTAATCTCTTGTCTTCT
>CALCYT010000015.1 GCA_937906455.1 uncultured Bacteroidales bacterium
CGAAAACCACCTTAACCTCAACTATCAGTGGTTCAAACTTCGGGACGCATTATAGAAGTTTATAAGATTAGAAGTTTAGAAGCTTAGAAGATTAGAAGTTTAGAAGTTTAGAAGCTTAGAAGTTTATAAGATTAGAAGTTTAGAAGCTTAGAAGATTAGAAGTTTATAAGCTTAGAGGTTTAGAAGATTAGAAGTTTAGAAGATTAGAAGTTTAGAAGATTAGAAGATTAGAAGTTTAGAAGATTAGAAATTCATAATCTCATAAGCTCATAATCTAATAATCTCATAATCTCATAATCTCATAAGCTAATAAGCTCATAAGCTCCTAATCTAATAAGCTAATAAGCTCATAAGCTATTTTATGATTCTCGTTCCTGCATCAGGGTTTCCGAGGCTCATGGCGTCGGTGATGACAGCATCATGGCCTGTTGCTTCGACGAATTTTACGGCCGCGCGCATCTTCGGTGCCATCGAGCCTTCCGTAAACTGCCCTTCCTCAAGGTATTTCTTGGCTTCAGCCACAGTGATTCTGCCGAGAGCCTGCTCGTTTTCCTTGCGGAAGTTGATATAAGCCTGCGGAACGTCGGTCAGGATGTAGAACTCATCGGCTTTCACCTGCACTGCAGCCAGCGACGATGCGAGGTCTTTGTCGATAACGGCCTCAACGCCGACGTAGTAACCGTCTTTCTCAACCACAGGTATGCCGCCGCCACCAACAGTGACCACGATATTACCGCCTCTTGCAAGCTGTTCGACAAGTTCAATATTATTGATTTCCAATGGCTTTGGCGATGCCACAACCTTACGCCAGCCTCTACCCTTCGGGTCTTCCCTGAAGATGGCACCGGTGGCGGCGGCATATTCCTCGGCCTCTTCCCTATCATAATAAGGTCCCACCGGCTTTGTCGGATTTTTGAACATCGGGTCGTTGCCGTCAACAAGCACACGGGTCACCAAAGTGACAATATTGTTTTTAAAGCCATGTCTTGACAACACCTTGCGGAAGCCCGTCTCAATCATATAACCGATTGAGCCCTGAGTCTCGGAGACGCAGAAATCCATTGGCATTAACTGCACGTCAAACACCTTGGCACCGGCCTCGTGCTGAAGCATCACATTGCCGACTTGCGGACCGTTGCCGTGGCCGATAATCAAATTGTCGCCTCTGTTTATGAAGCTCATCAACGCCTCACATGTCTCTGTTACATTGTCAATCTGTTCGCTGTAAGTTCCTTTCTGATTGCTCCTCAACAAAGCGTTTCCACCAAGAGCAACAACAACTAATTTACTCATTTCCTTATTATTAAATATTATCAAACTACCGTGCTATCATCCCGACTCCGAGCATTACGAAGAACACTCCCGCCCATCTGACGAATGGGATGGCTTCCCCGAGGAAAAACATCGCGAGAAGCATTGTGAAGACATAACTGATGCTCGTCAGCGGATAAATGACCGACAACTCGTAGTTTTTCAGCATGAACATGTATATCACCATGCCGATAATGTACAGAATCAACGCAAGACCGAGCTGCCAGTTCAGTAAACTCCTGAAAAAAGCCCACGACATGCTGTAATCAACCACCCTGTCCATGCCCAATTTCATGAAATATTGGGCGACGGCAAGGAACGCCGATTGTACTACCGCTGTGATTATCAGTTTGAACATTTAAAATTTTTTGCAAAGGTACGACTTTTTTTCAATCCAAATAAAAATCTTTTAAAAACTCTTTGTATTCATTTGTAAAAGAATGGTCGGGATTTCTCAAGACAAAAGTTTCACTTTCAACGCTATCAACTTGATTTACAGTAAGTTGCATATTTATTCTGTTTGATGCCTTGCCTTCTATAGGCACAATCTTCATCTCTTTTTTCAGGTAAAACCCATGATTTGCGGCATCTTTCAAGAAGGTCTTAGATTCGAGTGCCGGAAGCACTATGAAAAAACGGCCATCAGGCTTGAGCAAGCTCTTAACAGAAATTATCAAATCATTGTAACTCAATGTGTTAGTGTGACGCGCCAGACCTTTTTTCTCTTTTTCAGGGACGTTGTCGCCAAAGAAAAACGGCGGATTCGACACTATCAAATCGTATTTTTTGCCACAAGTCAGGGTATAGTGCCTGATATCGTCATTTATTGCGCAAAGCTGTGATTTCCACGCCGAATTACCGAAATTTTGCGCCGCTTCCTCATAGGAATCACGGTCTATCTCCACTGCGTCGGCACTTTTTATGCCTTTCTGGGCAAGCATGAGGGGAATGAGTCCGCAGCCCGTCCCGATGTCCAAAACATCATTATTATCAGAGACTTCAACCCAACGGGCGAGCAAAATCGCATCCGTCCCAATCTTCATGGTCGAGCGATGGTGAAACAGGGCAAATTTCTTGAAGAAAAACGGGCGCTGATCCATATTTACATGTTGAGATACATATCTATCAAGCCTTCAGGAGCATTGATATTCAATGTTTTAGCTTTTTTATCCACCTTCTGGATGATATCATCGTGAATCGGGATGAGGATTTCTTTGCCATCTTTCATCACCTGTATGACGGCCTGCGTCGGGTATTCCAACACATCGGAGATGGCACCTATTTCACCTTTAGTGGCATCGATGAGCTTGAAACCGATAATTTCCTTATAATAAAACTCGTCGTCGTCAAGCTCCGGCATCATCTCATTCGGCAAAAACACAGCCTTACCCATAAACGACACCGCCTGTTCGATTGTTTTCAAATCTTGAAACAAAACAAACATTTTATCTCCACTAATCTTTTGATATTCAATAAAATATGGAATAAGATTACCTTTATCCTCAATCAGGAGATAACGTAAATCCTTGAAATCAGCGGGATTTGCTACATCGAGTTTGATGGTCAGCTCGCCTTTCAAACCGTGTGTTTTGGTGATTTTACCGAAGAAAAAGCAGTCGTTTGTGGTCATATTTTTTAGAAGTTAGAAGTCAGAATGTTTTTATATACCGATTAATAATCCGATTGTTCCTATTGCCGCTCCAAGGATTATTTTCATCCCTTTTGAGAGCAGGAACGCCTTGCGTGACTCGGCGAGCAGCGGCAATGCGCCGTGTCCGTCCTGGACGATGGAGTTCGCGAGCAAAATACAGAGCGGAATAGTGCCGTTTGAAAACAATAGCACAAACACTAAATGCGGTCCCGACTGCGGGATTATCCCTATCAGCAACGCCAAAAGCAGTACAATATATAAGTTATCACTCACAAATCCTTGAATATCAATATAATTTTCAAGAATTGTGATTATCAGAATCACGCTGAAACTCCACAAGAAAATCTTCGGAAGATGCACTTTTATGACGTGATTCCAAACGTGTTCCTTCAGAAAATGCCCATGATTATGGTTATGACATTCAGGCTCGTCGTGCAAGGGGAACTCCTTTTCCGACAGCCCTATGTATTTGTCTTTCATCGTCATTTGCAGTACAGCTCCCACCGCAATGGCCACGACAAACAATATCAATATGATTTTCAACGCATTAGCCGGAAATAACGAGAACATGAAAAACACCTCGTCGCCTGCCGTGGCTATCAGGGCAGCCATAAGAGCCGGAAAATTCACAACCCGATGGACATACAACGAAACCATGGTGTATGTGCCGAGACATCCCGGTATCACGCCCATCAACGCACCTATTAATATTTGCGCCCAAGGAGATGTCTGCAACTTGCTTGACCACAGCCCGTCGGTCTTCACGTTGATAAATTCAATGACAATCATCA
This sequence comes from uncultured Bacteroidales bacterium, assembly GCA_937906455.1. Lineage (GTDB taxonomy): Bacteria > Bacteroidota > Bacteroidia > Bacteroidales > F082 > Limimorpha. The sequence goes on from CALCYT010000015.1 coordinate 3,754, forward strand.
TCCCGATGACAAAGGCTGTTATCGTAAGTGTCTGTTGCAGAATACTATACAATTGTTCCAGCATCGTTTTTAAATTTTGCTGCAAAGATACAAAAAAAGTTAGTCAGTTGGTCAGTTAATCAGTTGTTCAGTTAAATTAACTGACTAACTGACCAACTGACTAACTGATCAACTGGCTGACTGACTGTAGATTAAAGAACGTCTATGTTCTTTGAAATCTTCATCTCTTTCTTTGTTTTCTTAGGCAGTACGACGGTCAGGATGCCGTGTTCGACCTTAGCTGAGATGTTGTCCTTATCGACATCCTCAGGCAGCGAATAGTTCTGTTCGTAGTTTGTGTAAGAGAACTCGCGGCGCAGATAATGGTGTTTGCGGTCTTCGTCCTTGTGTTCTGTCTTGTTTTCGATGGCGATGTTAAGATTGCCGTCCTCGTTGATGTTCACACGGCAGAACTCTTTTCTGATGCCCGGGGCTGCAAGCTCCATGGTGTAGGCTTTTTCGTCCTCTTTCACATTGACTGCCGGTGCTGTTGTATTGGCACGAGGCATTAAATCACTGTCGAAGAATTCATCGAATACTGTTGGAAACCAACTGTTTTTAAATACTGGTAACATAATTTATACCTCCATAATTTTGTTAAACATTACTTTGAATTTTTCAAATCTTTAATTGTTTTTTCTTGCCTCTGCTTTCGCATCGGCTTTCGACAGAAACAATATCAAATTATGTACCAGAGGGAAATAACAGACAAAATGGCAGGAATAGTGACAAATTGACACCACATCTACGTCAAGGATTACATTAGTTCCCCGCAGTTCGGTGATCTTATCTTCGATCTGCTCGTTTTTTCATATTGAACGAATTAAAGTGCAAAACCACAAAATTTATCCAATCCGTCAAACATTATGACTGGGTTTTTATTTCGGGCAGGATTGACAAAATTTACAGGATTAATTTTTACAAAAATCACAAATATTTATCAAAAACTATAAAAAAATCAGATATTTTGTGATTATTTCACAGTTTTTGATTTTTTTGCAGCGAAATTTTAATAATTATGGAAAGGAAAATAACGATGGCGGGAGTTCTCATTAACTTATTCATTGTCTATAACCAATTTGTCTTCTGTTTGTCAATGCTTTCTGATCGTTTTTGAGTTCCGAAAGGGCTATACTAATCGCATCTAATTGTGCCTGATAGTCCTCATTAATATCATTTTGGTCTTCAAGGATTTCCTCAATATAGTTTTTTATTTCACCTATTTCTTTATGCAGCTTTTGATAATTGTCCGCAATATATTGTGCAAGGCTCCTCATGGCAACAAAAGCCCTCATTATCTTGATGTTTTTATCTATTGCTATATCTGAATTAAGGATAGAACTCAGCATCGCTACTCCAAGTTCTGTAAAAGCATAAGAATTATATCGGCGACCGCCCCAACTTGAGGTCGCAATTTGCGTCCTCAAGTTTATATTTTCTTCATTATCAGGATGTTGCAATAAACACTGGTTTTTCACTGCCAACTTTCTCTCCTGTGATGTAACTTCTAACATAAAATCGCTCGGAAAGCGACGGATGTTTCTTCTCACAGCTTCTTTAAGACGCTTGGTCTCAACTCCGTAAATTGCAGCCAAATAACTATCAAACATCACTTTTTTCCCATTTAATTCGTAAATCTTTTGTTGTATAAGTTCTATTTCATTCATAACTAAAATTTTCTGCAAACTTACAAACAGAAATCCAAACAAGCATCATCGAAACATCAAAAAATGACGTCCCGACTGCATTTTTAACATAAATTGCAGAAATAAGGGATATCTTACAAAACTCAGAAACGGGTACTACGCTTTTACCGAATGCAAGCAAACGCCTGATATACAATATCTTATTGCAAATAAAATTTACAATCCGTCGTATGTAAGCCTTCACACAGCGTTGTCGTTTTATGGGATTATTCCCGAAATGGTGATACAAACGACAAGCGTGACATCATTGAAAAACACGCATTTTACAAACTATTTTGGCGAGTTCAGCTACAACAATATAAAGGAGGAGTTGTTTTTCGGATACGAGCCCAAGCCACTGAAAGACAATCGTTCTTTCTTATTTGCAACACCGGAAAAAGCCATATTGGATTTACTTTATCTCTATCCTTTTTACAATTCAGAGAAAGAGATTGAGAATCTGCGTCTTGATGATTGTTTCATGAGGGAGGAACTTGATATTGGAAGATTAAGGAATTATTTGGCACTTTTTAAAAACAAGGCATTAGATAAAAGAGTCGGTTTATTGTTAAAGCTTTACGGTTATGATTGATTTAAAAAATATAAAAAGTTATTTTCCGGAAAACATCCGCAACAACAGGGCATTCAGCAAAATGATGCTCAAAGAGTTTCTGCAGCTGATGATATTGGATTTCATATCAACCACGAAACACGCGAAAAAGCTTGTGTTTATTGGAGGAACCAATCTCCGAATAATACATGGCATTGACAGGTTTTCAGAAGATTTGGATTTTGACTGCAAGGATATGACCGAAGAAGATTTCATATTGATGAGCAACGATGTGCTTAACTATTTGAAAAAGAACGGATTGAATGTGGAGACAAAAAAAACGGAGTCGTCCAAGCTTACGGCTTTCAGACGGAGTTTCTATTTTCCGCAACTACTTTTCGATTCGAGGAAAAGCGAGAAGATATTGTTGTTTCCCGACTTTATCAAACAATACTGACGGCATCATGGAGGAAACCGGCTGATTACAACATTTCCGAATAGAAACAGCTACACTCCGTTTCGTCTCCAACTTCAAACTTCAAACTTCAAACTGTTAAATGGGTTTCCTCGCACTGCGTGCTCCTGTCATTCCGAACGGAGCGGCAGCGTAGTGAGGAATCTCTGACTTGAACAATTGGAACGGCGACTTTAAGGGCAGCAGCGGCGGCCTTAAAGCCGTTAAGGGCGTTAAGGGCGTTAAGGCCGCCGCTGGTTGCGAAGGGAATAATTACTGAGCGGAGCGAACCAAGCGCACGCAGAGACCGGTGTTGCGGTAGTACCAATAGTCAGGATTGAGATCTCCGCCGTCGAAGAGCACGCCGCGCGCGCCGTTGCTATCGTCGTACGAAGCCGACCAGTAGTAGCCGTAGGAACCGACGAGGTAGACACTCGTCCCGTACCGGAAGCCCGCAGCTGGCAGGAAGACCGCACCATGCGCCTCGAACTTGCTCGCCCAGTCATTCTGGCTTATGCGGTTGCTGCCGAAACTTGCGCCGCTTTGGTTTGTGCTGCTCAAGCTGTAGTTTGAACTGCTCCAGTTGTCGG
>CALCYT010000016.1 GCA_937906455.1 uncultured Bacteroidales bacterium
CTAAACTTATAATCTTATAAACTAATCTAAACTCTAAACTAAAAAACTGACTCTACACTCTAAACTCTAATCTTCTAAACTTATAATCTTATAAACTAATCTAAACTCTAAACTAAAAAGATTTCTCGACTCCGTATAATAATATTCACTATCTTTGCAGTGTCTTAAAACTATGTCATCATGGTAAAGGAAAATTTGGAAACTGTAAGAAAGACGATACCTTCCGGGGTTTTGCTCGTGGCGGTGTCGAAGACCAAGCCGGCGGAGGATGTGCAAGAAGCGTACGATGCCGGACAGCGTGTATTCGGTGAGAACCACGCTCTTGAGATGCGCGACAAACACGAGGTTCTGCCAAAGGACATCGACTGGCATTTCATCGGACATCTGCAGACCAACAAGATAAAATACATAATAGAATATGTCAGACTGATTCATTCCATCGACACTTTCAACCTGCTGCAAGCCGTCAACAAAGAGGCGGCGAAACACCAGCGTGTGGTCGATTGTCTGCTGCAGTTCCACATCGCGGAAGAGGAGACAAAATTCGGATTGAGCATTGACGAGGCCGAGGAGATTCTTAACTCCGCTGAATACAAGGCCATGAACAACGTACGTGTCTGCGGCGTGATGGGAATGGCGACGAACACCGACGACATGAATCGTGTGAGAAAGGAATTTCATCAGCTTAAAGAGATTTTTGCATCTCTGAAATCAAGATATTTCGCTGACAGTGAATGGTTTAAGGAGATTTCGATGGGGATGTCGCACGATTACCCCGTCGCCATCGAAGAGGGCAGCACCATAGTGAGGGTGGGAAGTAAGATTTTTGGGGAAAGGGTTTATAATTGAAAATTGATAATAGATAATAGATAACAGATAACAGATAATAGATAACAGATAACTGATATGAAAGATTTTAATGCAAAAGAGGTAAAGGACCGTGTGGTTCAATGGATTAGGGATTGGTTTGAGGTTAACGGCAAGGGCTGTAACGCCGTTATCGGCATCTCGGGCGGCAAGGACAGCAGCATAGTGGCAGGCTTGTGCGTGGAGGCTCTCGGCAAAGACCGTGTCATAGGCGTGACCATGCCCAATGGAGTGCAGAAAGACATATCCGACAGCATGAAGCTCATCAACCACCTCGGAATAAGATATTGCTGCGTGAACATCGGCGCGACATACGACGCACTTATGAAAGAGGTGAGAGAGCAACTGTCAGTCATCGGCAAGGACGTCGCCAACCAGACTGTCATCAACATGCCGCCGCGCCTGCGGATGACGGCCTTGTATGCCGTCTCACAATCGGTGAACGGCCGTGTGGCGAACACCTGCAACCTGTCGGAGGACTGGGTCGGCTATTCGACGCGCTACGGCGATGCGGCAGGTGACTTCTCCCCTCTCGGCGGCTTGACGGTACAGGAAGTGAAAGCTGTCGGCAAAGAGCTGGGTTTGCCAATAGATTTGATTGAGAAAACACCATCCGACGGGTTATGCGGCAAGAGCGACGAGGACAACCTCGGATTCACCTACGCCACCTTGGACAAATATATCCGCACCGGCATCTGCGAAGACGCGGAGATAAAAGCAAAAATCGACGATAAACATGTGAAGAACCTGTTTAAATTAGAGCCGATTCCGCATTTTAGACCTTAGACTTTAGACATTAGGGGCTAACTGTCATTTAGTGTGGCGGCGTTTTGCCCGAATTAACAAAGCTATCAGCAGGATTATTCCGATATAGATGCTCCACAGTGCCGCGGTCCACCAATATGAGATATGGTCAAGTCGCTGTTTTTCAATAACTTGACTCTCATGGCGCGTGACCGGGTTGAGCCACATCGTGGTGCCGTCGAAAAACGTCAGGACGGTGCGCACATACTGGTCGGAAGGCTGTATGTCGTACGACACCTCAAACAGGTCTTTCTCTTCACGTGAGACCTCTTTCAAGACAACACCGTTTTGTCCGATAAAATCGGCTTTTTTTATTGGTTTAGTGACACTTACGTTAAAATTGACGCCATCAAGCCTCGCCCTATTTAAATAAGGTATATCACGTTTGAAACGCGCCACCTTGTCATCCATTTTCTCTTTTCTGTCGAGCTTGAAATCGACACCCACCGCCTTGCCTGCGAGAAGCGCGTCATAAAGTTGGTTGGCATCGTTGTCTTTGGCGTTCAGATACGTCGTCCTGAGAGCTATATCGTTGATTTTCATCACATCATGAGTGTCATCATCAGCGATGAGATAAACAAGATGTCCGTTAGAGAGAGCCATATCCCAATGATTTGGCGAGTTGACGAAGCCGTTTAGCACCTCCAAAATCCTGTAATTGCTGAGATATTTCATGTCGCGCACGTTGTAGCTGCCATCGACGAAGCTCGGATGCGCCACCGCCACCACTCTGTTCTGCTCACCTAACTTATTGAGCATGTGTTGTTTATGACTCAACGTCTGATAAAAGAAATAGTCGATGCGACGCACTTTTTTAGTGCCGAGGCACACCTGATGCGTCTTCCAAACGTTATAGCCGTGCTCATATCCGGGGATGAAACCGGGGTCACGGCCGTCTTCAAAACCATTCACCTTATTATAATCGGAGATTCCGACATGGTCGTAGCCAAAAAGACGGTACATGCTGTCATACACCGCATTGCCGTTGTTGCGTCCGTTAGTCACGCCGCCATACTGACGAGTATGTCCATGGAAATTGCAGCATTTCCAATAGGTTGAATCGATGTCCTGATAAGGATTAAGCAGATAATCACCATGAAAAGGCACCGGCTCGTCATAAACATAAACGGGCACGAAAAGATTCATCGCCACGAGGATGCCGACGCAGGCGAGAATGAGATATAGCAGATATTTGAATATTTTTTTCATTTTTCTAATCATTAAGGGCTTTAATGGCATTAAGGGCATTAAGGGCGTTAATGGCATCAGGGTGCAAAATTATATATAATTTTTGAGATAACGGCAAAAAATCGTATTTTATTACAATTTATTCGGCAAAAAGATGTAATTTTGCGATATGAAAAACAGAAGTTATTTAGTTCATCTTGCAGGCGTGATCGCCATGATTATCTGGGGGTTATCGTTCATCTGGTCAACGCAGGTGTATAAAAACCTTAATCCGACGGCAACGATTTTCTTGCGTTTGGTGATAGCGACGATATTTTTCACCGCGATATTGTTCATCTTCAGATTGAACGAGAAAGTCGAGCGGAAACACCTTGGTTTGTTTGCCTTGGCTGCGATGTTCGAGCCGTTTTTGTACTTTCTTTTCGAGGGCTACGGGCTGAAAAACACCTCCCCCGTCATCGGCTCAGCTATTATCGCGATGATACCGTTGGTGACGCCTGTCGCGGCGACGATTTTCCTGAGAGAGAAGCTCTCTCCGATGAACATCGCAGGCTTCATAGTGTCGTTTCTTGGCGTGATGGTGATGCTGGTAAACAAAGACTTAGAGTTCGTAGCATCAACAAAAGGCGTCATTTTTTTATTCTGTGCGGTGATTGTGGCTGTGGGTTATTCCATCTCGTTGGTGAAACTGACAAAACTATACAAACCCTTGACAATCACGTGGGTACAGAACATCATCGGCATGATATATTTTCTTCCGACGACTATCGTCATGGAGCAGTTCGAGCCGTCGCATTTCGGCAACGTGAGCGAATACATAGTGCCTCTGATATGTCTCGGCGTGCTTTGCAGTGCCATCGCCTACTCATTGTGGGCATTCGCTTTCAGCAAAATCGGCGCGTCGAGAGCCAACGTATATAGCAACCTGATACCTGTGTTCACCGGCATTTTCAGTTTTCTGTTAGGCATAGAGGCCATGTCGGGCAACAAGATTATCGGCATTGTGCTGGTGGTGGTGGGCTTGATATTCTCACAATTAAAAACCAAGGAGGCGAAGTCATGATTACAAGCAAGAGCAATCCTAAGATAAAGAATATCATCAAGTTGGAGAAGGCCTCGGAGCGCCGTGAGCAGAACCGCATCCTCATTGAGGGGCGGCGTGAAATCGAGCGCGCCGTGGCGTGCGGCTTCGAGATAGACACCTTGTTCGTGTGTGACGCCATAGCACAAAAAGGGGCTGAAATTAAGGCGCGCTCGATTGAGGAGGTTTCCTTGGACGTGTTTGAGAAGATAGCCTACCGCGAAGGCAGCGACGGACTGCTGGCTGTCGCCATCCCGAGATACGCTGACTTACAAGCGTTTAAGCCCAAGAGAGAGAACCCGCTCATCATAGTGTTAGAGACCGTGGAGAAGCCCGGAAACCTCGGGGCGGTGCTGCGCACCGCCGACGCCGCCGGTGTTGATGCTGTCATTATCGCTGACCCACGAACCGACCTGTACAACCCCAACGCCATCCGCGCCAGCGTGGGATGCATATTCTCGGTGCCGCTGTTCGCATGCTCTTCGGAAGAATGCATCAAATGGTTGAAAGACAATGATATAACGATATATTGCACATACTTGAAAGCATCTATCGACTATCTCGACGCTGACTTCAGAAAAGCCTCAGCGATAGTGATGGGAACCGAGGCGACAGGCATCTCACAACAATGGGTCGATGCCGCTGACCAGAACATCATCATCCCCATGAACGGCATAGCGGATTCATTGAACGTGAGCGTGACAACGGCGATAGTGACGTTTGAAGCAGTGAGGCAGAGACGATCGCCTGTCATTTCGACTGGGGTGAAATGAAATGGAACAGAATGACAAACACATAGAACAGCATTAAAAATTTGAATATGAATAACAATCAGTTTTCAAGAGATTTCAAGGTGTTAGCAAGTTATTGCGACAGCGTGAGCAGGCTGAGTCCGTTCATGATGCAGACCTTGTTTGAGGAGCTTGCCGACGTCAACGCCACACAGCTCGGCATCGGGATGCAGACGCTGATGGAACGCGACAACGCCTTCTGGGTGGTGCGCCGCATAAGATTCGAGTTCAAAGACATCGTCAGGGAGAGCGATGACGTGATTTTGAGGACATGGCCGGCAGGACCTGAGACGCTGAAGTGTTTCCGTTCGTATCAGATTCTGAAAGACGGCTCGAGACCCGTGGTGAACGCCATAGCGGAATGGGTGATTTTGGACAAAGACACACGCCGTCTCAGAAAAGTTGACAGCATACAATATCCTGACATTCAATTCATTACGGGAAAAGCCATAGAGCCTGTTTTCAAGAGGTTCAAAGACGATTTCTCGGAAGACGATTTCGTTTACGAAAAAACGATAAAGGCGAGCGACATCGACATCTCTCATCACACCAACAACACCAAGTACTGCATGATGGTACTCGACACCTTTTCCGTTAAGGAGTTGGAAGACATGACTATCAAAGAGATGGAGATTCATTACGAAGCCGAGAGTCTCGAAGGCGACGTGCTGCGCATCTACCGCAAAAAAATGGACTACGGATGGCATTTCGCGATAAAGAGAGACGGGAAAGTGACGACATTCGCCTATATCGAAAATTAATTTTGGAAATAAGGCAAATTATCGTATCTTTGCAAAAATTTCAGACAAGTTAAACTTACAGATATGATAGCAAAAGAATTACTAAATCCGAAAAGCATCGTGGTGTGCGGTGCGTCGAGTGACATTCACAAACCCGGTGGAAAAGCTTTGAAAAACCTTCTTGAGAGTCCATTCAAAGGCCCTGTTTACGCGGTGAACCCGAAAGAGGCCGAGGTGCAGGGCGTAAAATGCTACGCCAAGGTCGATGACCTGCCTCAGGTTGATTGCGCCATCATCTGCATCGCCGCCAAGTTCTGCGCCCAGACCGTCGATGTGCTGGCGAAAGAGAAAGGCTGCAAGGGCTTCATCATCATCAGTGCCGGATTCTCGGAGGAAAACGCCGAAGGTGCCGCCATAGAGAAACATATCGTCGATACCATCAACAGTGTGGGCGGCAGCCTGATAGGTCCCAACTGCACCGGATTCCTCAACGTGAACTATGCCGGCTGTTTCGACACCCCCATCCCTCCTCTCGACCCCAAAGGCGTGGATTTCATCACCGGCTCAGGAGCCACGGCGGTGTTCATCAAGGAATACGGCATGAGCAACGGTCTGAAGTTCAACAGCGTATGGGCGGTAGGCAACAGCGCGCAGCTCGGCATCGAAGATGTGCTGGAGCACCTCGACGAGACCTTCGACCCTGAGAAATCAAGTCGTGTCATAATGCTTTACATGGAGAAGATCGGCGACCCGCAGCGACTGCTCAAACACTCGCGCAGCCTCATCAACAAAGGATGCCATATAGCAGCCATCAAGAGTGGTGGCTCGGCTGCCGGCTCACGCGCAGCGTCGTCGCACACAGGCGCCCTCGCCACCAACGACGCCGTGGTTGACGCATTGTTCAGAAAAGCAGGCATAGTGCGCTGCCAGAACCGTCAGGAGCTGACGACAGTGTGCGCCATCTTCATGCACCCTGAGATTAAAGGCAAACGCTGCGCCGTCATCACCCACGCAGGCGGCCCTGCCGTGATGCTCACCGACGTGCTGTCGAACGGCGGCATGGAGGTGCCTTCACTCAAAGAACACCCGGCAAGCCCCGCATTGTTGGAAAAACTCTTCGCCGGCTCAAGCGTCGGCAACCCCATCGACTTCCTCGCAACAGGAACAGCAGAGCAGCTCGGATATATCATCGACACCGTTGAGAACGAATACGACGACATCGATTTCTCAGTAGTCATCTTCGGCTCACCGGGATTGTTCAGCAACAAAGAGGTTTACGACCTGCTTGACGCAAAGATGAAGACATGCAAGAAGCCTATCTTCCCCGTGCTGCCTTCCATCATCAACGTGAAAGACGAGATCGAGGACTTCATCGCCAAGGGACGCATCAACTTCCCGGAAGAATGTGTGCTCGGCAACGCCATCTGCAAGATTTACAACACCCCGAAGCCACAGCCCGAGGACGTGGTGATGCCGCAGGTTGACACCGCGCGCATCCGCAAGTGCATCGACAGCTGCGAGGACGGATATATTGCTCCGGATAAGATTTACGAATTGCTCGACGCTGCCGGCATAGCGCAGAAGCAGATTCGTGTGGTTGACAAGAAACAGCAAGCTCTCGACTTCGCCAACGAGGTGGGCTATCCGCTCGTGATGAAGGTGGTGGGGCCTGTACATAAGTCGGACGTGGGCGGCGTGACCTTGAACGTGCGCGACATCGAGACCGTCGGCAAGGAGTTCGACCGCCTGATGGCGATTAAAGACACTTACGCCGTGGAGATGTACCCCATGCTTGACGGCACCGAGGTATATATCGGAGCCATCCGCGACAAGAAGTTCGGTCACCAGGTGTTCTTCGGCTTGGGCGGCATCTTCATCGAGGTGCTGAAAGACGTGCAAAGCTCTCTCGTGCCTATCAGTGCCGACGAGGCCAAGGAAGCACTCACAAAGCTCCGCGGATACAAGATTTTACAAGGCGTGCGCGGACAGCAGCCGGTCAACATCGACGTCTATGCCGAGCAGATTGCAAGAGTGGCAGCCTTGGTGATGGCGGCACCTGAGATAGCTGAGATGGACCTCAACCCGTTGCTCGGCAACCCGAAGAACGTGGTGGCGGTCGATGCCCGCATCAGAATAGAGAAATAAATGGTTCGATAAATTATTTTATCATGAAGAAGATATGTTTCGCCGTATTGGTATTGTTGATGTCGCGACTGTGCGCACAAGGACAGACTGTAACATTCTCACAACGAGGTGGATTTTACGAAAACAGTTTCGCTATTGAGCTGTCATGCGGCGGAGCATATCAGATACGTTACACCACCAATGGCAGCACACCCAACGCCGGCTCCACCCTATACGAAGAGCCTCTGCTGCTGGGCCCTGCATTGTATTCAACATCAGACATCTACACCATTCAGATCTCACCCGACAACCTTGTGTATGTGCCTGATTCGGTGAGTCATTGCATAGTGATAAGGGCTGCGGCGTTCACCCCTAATGGCAGTTGCGTGAGTCCCGTGGTCACCAACACTTATCTTATCGGCAGTCTGGGCTGCGACACCCACGGTCTGGCTGTTGTGTCGATTTGCGCCGACTCGTTGGATTTGTTCGATTACAATACGGGGATATTCGTTCCCGGCGTCAACTATGACCCGTCCAATCCGGATCATACAGGCAATTACTATCAACATGGCTCAGATTGGGAACGCCAGATAAATGTTGAGTTTTACGAGCCTGACGACAACAGCGGCATCAACCAAAAATGTGGATTGCGCACACATGGCAACATGTCGCGCAGATGGCCGGCCAAAGGCATGAAGATTTATGCGCGCGAACAATACGGCAAGAAGAGATTCAAACATAATTTTTTCAACGACCCCATGTTAGACAGCTACAAGCACTTGGTAATCAAGCCATTATCAGTTGGATGGTCGGATTCAGGAATTCAAAATTTCATTTGCCACAAGTTGTCACGACAAATCGGTGTGACATCATCAGACAGCAGACCTGTTATTGTATTTCTGAACGGCGAATATTGGGGCGTCTATTTCCTTCACGAGAAAATGGATGAGCGGTTTTTGGAAGATCACTACCAAACTGACATAAACAACACCAATATCATCGAATCGTGGCATGGGACAGTTGATTGCGGCGACAACTTCAATTTCTTGCAGATGATGTCCTGGTTTGAACAAAAAGATTTATCAAACCCTGACAATTACATTCATGCCTGTTCGTTGATAGACATAGACAATTTCATTGACTATTATGTGTTTGAGACGTTCATAGGCAACTACGATTGGCCTCACAACAATATGCGATGCTGGCAGGAAGGCAACGACAAATGGCGTTGGATTTTTTTCGACGGAGACGCCTGCCTTGATGCACCTAATTTTGACGTTTTCGCCAATGCGACGGTTTATAATCCGCCAACAACATGGGCCAACTATCCCGAAGCCAAGCTTTTGTTTAAAAAATTGCTTAAAAATGAAGAATTCAGGGCAATGTTTAGAGCAAGAGCCATCGAGATGTGCGACAATTATTTCGGTTACGAGAACACATCGTCTGTCTATAATCTTATCGTTGACATGTTGAGCGATAACATAGATGGCCAGAGCCACCGATTCGGCCAACCGTCATCAATGGATTCTTGGGAACATGGCAACAATATAATCAATACGTTTTTATATCACCGTGTTGACAACTATCTGGCGGCACTGGACGAATTTCTCAACAACATGGACATCAATGAGGTACATCCTTGGGAACAACTGGATGCCTTCCCCTCCCCGACAACCGGCAACATCAATGTTGTCATAGCAAAAAAGACGGACAGCTCCTTGGAGCTAAAAATGTATGACATTACCGGCAGAATCGCTTATTCACAATGGATTGACACCACCACCATACAAGAAAATGACTTGATCTCTTTTGACCCGCATCTGCCTTCCGGAGTTTATGTCTTGGAAATGGGCGACCTAAAACAAAAGATAATCATACAAAAATAAAAAGTCATATAAAATCACACTCAGAGAGATGATGATTTAAAGGTTGTGGCGGCAACTTCACTCTTTGATTATTCTTTTTGCGATAGCTTTTACACCATTTGAAACTTTAACGAAATATATTCCGCAGTCCAATTTCGAGATATCAAGGTTATTATCAGTGAAGTTTGATTTTTCCAAAACCTTGTTTCCCATCATATTGTATATGGACACATTGTATGCCTCATTCAAATCTGTTTTTATTTCAACGAAAGTTGAGGCGGGATTCGGGAAAATTTCAAGTGTGTTGAATGTAGTATAATGAACTTCAGGGACATCCAACCCTGAGAAATCAATGGTGAAATTGTCGATATAAATGAGTGACATCGGAGCAGAACCTGTGTCCTTGTTTATCACAGGCGAGTTTTCCAATGCCTCAAACATCAGACGAATCTGAACGTAAGGCTCGCCAATAAAATCATTAAGCGACACTTCCACATCTTTCCAGTTAGACGATTTGGTCAAGGCAGAGAGTTTATGCCAATGGACACGGTCGGTTGTCGCTTCAACTACTATATGATACACTTCATGTGGTTGGTATGAGTGTGGACCATAAAAAGCCTTATATTCAAAATACGCAGTGGCATTGGGTGCATCATGAGGTATTGAAAACCAATCTGTTTCCACATATGTATAATAATCATTCCGATATGAAAAATCTGGAAGGATGTTTTGCAACATATTTGCATTATGATGCCACAATGTGTCATAAAAGCTGAATCCATCGGCATTTTCATTAAAATCATTGAAAAATGGAAGCGTCAAAGGCTGTAAAACCATCATTCTATCATGATTCGACTCGTTAGAATTGGTGCCATCAGACCCAACAGCTACCACAAAATACTCATGAAAATGACCGTCGTCAGCATCTTCATCTTCAAAGTAGTTGTCATTCAATTCGGCAATTAGTTCATTGTCTCTGAACAGTTTATAATAAGAGGCATAATCAGCTTCCTTCCAATTAAGATAAATTTTGGTCTCATCGCATGTTGCAGCAAAATTTTGAGGAGGCAGTTTCCCATTGGCGAGTTCAACGGTCGCAGCTAACGTAGCTTTGACAAATGCTTCGGCGAGAGCAAAATTGTTTACACCACTTCCAATCGTGTCACAAGGTCTGTGATAGCACGGATGTTGATCTATATATTCAATGTCGCCTATATAAATCGCTGGATATTCATACAAATATAAACGATTATGGTCTCCTGCTCCGGTCTCACCTTTAGTGCGCCACTTTGTAGGAGTTTCAGGAATATAGAGATTGGTAACTGAAGTATAATAATCGTAAAGGTTTCTCGTAAGATGATAGCAGGCTGTGAACATCTCTATTGTGTCAAGCTCAGGAGGATACCATCCGATCATATCAAGATTAAAAACTCCAAGGATATTTTTGTTTTGGCGCGCACATTCCTTAGCAAATTCAAGGCTTCCGATAGCGCCATTCTCCTCAACATTGAAATTTATGTAAATAATAGACCTATCGAATGAATAATTGCTCAAAATACGGGCAATTTCAAGTACTCCTGCTGTTCCTGAAGCGTTGTCATCAGCACCGGGGCCATCTGGGTGGTCGTAATGTGATGAAATCATGACATACTCATCAGGATAAAGCGTACCGCGCTGGATTGCAAGCACATTGCCCGCATCAAGAGTGTCGCTGTTGGGCCAATCTGCAAAGAAATAAAACACCTCGGGGTCAAGACCAATCGATTCGTATTGCTCGACAAGCCAGTTTTGTGTTATCACAGCCTCAGGCGAATACGCATCGCGCACAAACTGCTGCATCCAGGCTATGCTGTTATAAATATTCAAGGTGTCAACCTGATTCATCATCGCCCAAACATCGGGATTGATTTCTGTAACCTTAGGATAAGTTTGATTCCGATTGCCTTGATTGTCAATAAGCTCCCATACATAGTGAGAAGCTTGGGCGAAAGATACAGAAGTCACAAGCATATTGACAACAAACAAAAAAAATTTTTTCATAATAGTAAATTTTAATTCTTTGAACAATGCAAAAATAATAATTTTTTCAGACATTTAACAGAAAAACAAGAATTAATAATCAATTAATAAAAATCGTATTATTAAATAAATATAATGAAAAGAATAGTCAACAAAGTTGGTAATTTGCCCTGTATATTTTTATTGTATTTTTACAAGATATTCAAAATCAATAATTTAGATTTTGCATGCAAAAAAACAAAAATATCAGTCTTGAGGTTCTGGAAAGGCAAAATCGACGGACTTTTAGGCGAAAATGACGTCAGCAAGACCACATTGTTAAAATTAATATACGGTCTGCAAGGACCTCTGTACATCATCCTCAACGTTTGGGGATAATATCTTTCTTTTGCGAAGGATGTATCCTAGACCGAGAGCAGTGAGGATAAGCAGACCGCTTCTCTCCTTATCGGACACGGGGTCATTCCTGTGCCAGTCGGGAAGCATCGCAATAGCCCAAGCTTTTAAATCCGATTTGTCCGTCATACCACTCGTGCTCCAATTGCTATCTTCGCCATAGTAGCGAACGCTGACGTACATCAGGGCGCGCGCTATGTCGACTTTGTATTCATCAATTGGCTCAAATACAGTGCCGTTGTATCCGCTTACTGTATTGGGACCGAGTTTTCCACCGTTTCCAGAGGTATAAGTGGGAATGGACACCTCACCAAAAGCATAGTTGGATCGTTTGCTGTTGACCCATCCGTCTGTCGGAAACACATGATGAAGATCGGTTTTCTCTGTTGCATCCTCGTTGGTCCACGATTGAGCCCGGAGGTGCTCGCGGTTATAGCAGTCGCCTCCCCCCACTTAAACTGATATCCTAAAGTCTAAAAACTAATGACTAAAATGAAAATTTTTGAAAAATTTTCATTTTTTTCTTGACATGTGAAAAATTTGTTGTATTTTTGCAGTGTATTAGGTGACTAATACAGAAGTGCAATAAATATTAAAATTTTGTAATATGATTAAAATCAACAACTTAGACTTTGCTTACAAAAACACGCAAGTCTTCAGAAGAATCAGCCTTGAGTTCGAGAAAGGTAATATTTACGGGCTTTTAGGCGAAAATGGTGTCGGAAAGACGACATTATTGAAATTGATTTGCGGTTTGCAGAAGCCTCAGCATGGCGAGGTAAGCGTTGATGGTCTCACGCCGTCAAAACGACAGCCGCAATTCCTGCAAAGCGTGTATTTCCTTCCGGAGGAGGTGATTACCGAGGACACCACGCCCATGCGTTTCGTCCAGAAGACGGGAGCGTTCTATCCCCGTTACGATTTTGAGCTTTTCAACACCCTGATGAAAGAGCTTGAGGTCGATTTGTCGAAGAAATTCAACGAGTTGTCGCACGGCCAGAAGAAAAAGGCTCTTCTCGCCTGCGCATTGTCATTGCGAACCGACTATCTCTTCCTCGACGAGCCGACCAACGGCCTTGACATCCCATCGAAAGCCTTGTTCCGCAAGGTGATTGCGCAATATTGCAACGACGAGACCACCGTCATCATCTCGACACATCAGGTGAAAGACGTTGAGAACCTCATCGACCCTATCGTCATCCTCGACCATGACGACGTGCTGCTGAACGCCGGCTTCTCGAAAATCACCGAGAGGATTTTCTTCGAATACGGACCCGAACGCCTCGAAAACGCCTTCTACACCGAGATGCTGCCGGGAGGCTACATCAACGTGATGCGCAACGTGAACAACGAAGAGAGCAACATCAACATTGAGGCACTCTTCAATGCGGTAATGAAAAACAAAGAACAAATCAAAAACTTAATGCAATGAATAACACATTAAATATCAACAGATTAGGCAAAGTCATCAAACGCGATGGTGCCGGTTTTGCACAGAATTTGGGTATAGCTCTCATAATTTTATGGGCTATTCCGGTGATAATATGGCTTTTCGGCAACATGACACCGTTTAACGGCAAAATGGATCCGTTTTCGCGCCTTGGCATAATCGGCACGCTGCGCAACATCTTGATAATCATCGCTCCGGCAAGGCTTTACAAGTATTGCAACAACTCTCGTCAAGGCATGGGATATGCCATGATGCCGGCCTCATCGCTCGAGAAATTCATCAGCATGGTGTTTTACTGCATCATAGTGGCACCTATTGTATATATCGTGGGCGCATTAGCAGTTGACTCGGTTTTGGCACTTATCGGTGGTTCGTATGAAGGATTCGCCGTCCCTGCTTATTTCGACAAATATGCTCAATTGAAACATGCTTTAGACAACAAGATGTTTCTGTCTGAGGAAGATTATTCATTGGTGAGCGATAGCATTTCCCTATCATTTTTTATCACATTAAAAATTGCAAGTGTTATTATGCTTTCATCTATTTTTATGTTCGGCAATATGGTGTTCAAAAAGCACAAAACCGGCAAAATGATTGGCATTCTCATACTTCTGAGCATCATTTACATGATAGCTTTCATCAATTATGTGTCAAATCATGAGACGATATTCCAATTGATGGACGAAGACAATGCGGCGGACGTCATCAAACGCATGCTATATATCATTACACGAGCAGCCATAGTCATATCAGCCATCATCTCGGTTGTGATGCTATGGGGAACATATCATAAGATTAAAACTCAGAAATATTAAACTATGGATTTCAATAAAAACAAGCCCATTTACTTGCAGATTTACGACCATGTGTGCGAGCGCATCCTCAACGGCGAGTTCCGGAGCGGCGACAAGATTGTCTCGGTGCGAGAGCTGGGCATAGAGTTAGGTGTGAACCCCAACACGGTGATGCGAGCCTTCGAGCGGCTGCAGATGAAAGAGATTATCGCCACAAAACGCGGCATCGGATTCTATGTATGCGAAAACGCGAAGGAAAAGATTATGTCGGAACAGAAAAAAGAGTTCCTCGACAATGCAGTGCCGGAACTTTTTAAGAAAATGGATCTTTATGGAATAACATTGGAAGAGTTAACAAAGATAAAAGATAATAGATAATAGATAATAGATAAAAGATGAAAAGGTTATTATTAGTATTAGTTATATTGTTGAGTGTCAATGTGTTAAATGCTCAACTGAAAGTCAAGACCTCGTATCTTGACAATGGTTTGAAGGTGGTGATGTGCGAGGAACATTCGTCGCCACAGGTTTATGGTGCCGTGTATGTGCACACCGGAAGCAAGAACGACCCTCTCGACGCCACCGGCATGGCACATTATTTCGAGCATATCATGTTCAAAGGCACCGACAGGATTGGCACCATCAACTGGGAGGCTGAGAAAGTGTATCTCGACAGCATCGACATCATGTACGACAGGCTGCATGAGACCACCGACGCCAAGGAACGTGCCGCTATCCAACAGAAAATCAACGAGTTGTCGATAGCTTCCACTGATTATGCCATCCCCAACGAGACCGATGTCATCCTCACAAAGATGGGTGGCACAGGCTTGAACGCAGGAACATCCTACGACCAGACAGTGTATTTCAACACCTTCCCTTCCAACCAGATAGGGAAATGGATGGACGTTTACGTGGAGCGTTTCCGCAACCCTGTGTTCCGTCTGTTCCAAAGCGAGCTTGAAACGGTTTACGAAGAGAAAAACATGTATGGCGACTCGCCTATCACCGCTTTCCAGGAATACATGTTCAAGGAGATTTTCGGCGAGCATCCTTACGGCCGTCCCATCGTCGGCTTGACCGAGCATCTGAAGAACCCTCAGACACGCCGCATGCGCGAGTTCTACAACACCTATTATGTGGCCAACAACATGACACTCATCCTCGTGGGCGATTTCAACATCGAGGAGGTCGAACCTATGGTGGCAGAGAAATTCGGCACATGGCGCAGTGGCGAGCTGCCGGAAGAGCCGGTATTCACATTGCCGGAATTTAATGGACCGACCATCAAAAATGTAAGAATGACACCTATAAAGATAGGCGCATTGGCATGGAAAGGCGTCACGGTGACTGACGACGACTATCTGCCGCTCACCATGGCATGCCAAGTGTTCAGCAACGGCGAGACAGGCATCATGGACAAGGAGATGCTCGACGGCAACATCATGATGGCGATGCTCATGCCTCTCTCTCTCGAAGATTACGGCGCAAACGTCATACTCTACGCACCCAAACTCATCGGACAGTCGCATGAAAAAGCCGAAAACATCATCTTGGCAAGCATAGAGAAACTTAAAAACGGCGACTTCAGCGACGAGCTGTTTGAGGCAATCCGTACCAACGTCCTAATAGAACGCATGCAAAATATGGAAAACCCGACGTATTTGTCGGGACTTATCCTTGAACTCGAGATGCGCAATATGACATACGACGAGTATCTCGCTGAAACAGAGCGCATTAAGACTATCACAAAAGATGAAATCATAGCTGTTGCCAACAAATATTTCGGTGAAGATTATCTCGACATCCGTTCAAAAATGGGATTCCCTGCGAAAGACAAGGTTGACAAGCCTAACTGGAAGCCGATAGAGGCAAAGAACACCGATGCCAAGTCGGAGTTCGCCCAAATGATTGAAGCTGAAGAGGTTCCGCAGGTCACGCCTCAAAATATAGAGTTTGGGAAAGACGTGGAGATATTCGATGTCAACAATTGTTACAAGATGTTCACGACAAAAAATCCATATAACGACATCTTCACCTTAAGTATTGAATACAACTATGGTAAAAATGACAACTCCGATTTGGAAAGAGCCATATCATATTGGAGTTTACAAGGTTCAGAATCAAAGAGTTTCGAAGAGATGAGCCTTGCGTTCCAAAAAATTGGCGCATCTGTTGACATTAGTGCCTCACAGTTCTCCACAACATTGAATATCAGCGGCTTTGAAAAAGACTTGGACGTGATACTCGCATTATGTGAGGAAAAAATTCTCACCCCATCGAACGACGAGAAGAAAAAAGACATCCTTGTGGAGAATGAAATCACGGAAGACAAGAACCTCAAAGAAGACGCCTCCACATGGGGCCAGGCTGTTTTCAAATATGCCCTGTACGGTGACAAATCGTCTTTCATCAACAAAACACCCGTCAAGACATGGGCAAAACGCAGCGGTGATGAGATTTTGAACGACATGAGAAACGTTTTCAACTACAGCGGCAACATCTATTTCGTTGGCAACATCGACTTCAAAGAGGTGGCGGACGCATTGCTCAAACACAACATCATCAAGGACGACGCTAACATCGTGAAGAAGGGGTTCATTGCCGAGAAACGCTTTGACGACAATCAGATTTTCATCGCAACAAACAAGAAATTCAGGCAAAGCAACATTTTTATGTATGTCCCGGGCGAGATTTTGAGCGAGAAAGACAAGGCTGTCGCGCAAGTGTTCAACAAATATTTCGGCACTGATATGTATTCGATTGTGTTTCAAGAGATTAGAGAGTTCCGCTCGTTAGGTTACTCGGCTTACGGCTATTTTAACTACGATTATCTGAACCGCAAACCCGGATTCTTGTTCACCTACCTCGGCTCACAATCCGACAAAACCAACGAAGGCATTGAGGTGATGCACGGCCTGATAACCGACATGCCTGAACGCATTGAGAAATTCAACGCCTCGAAAGACGCTCTTATCATGTCGCGCTCGTCCGACTACATCTCTTTCAGAAACATCCCGCAATCAGTCAGCGCATGGGTCGAGCAAGGTTACACACACGACCCGAGAATTGACATGACTAACATCATCAAAAACACTGAATATCAGGATGTTCAGGAGTTCTACAAGAATTTCGTCGCCAACCGTCCGATTGTCATCATGATGTCGGGCAACGGCAAGCAGATTGACCTGAAAGCACTTGAGAAGTTCGGAAATGTTAAGGAGTTAAAGTACAAGGAGATTTTTAAATAATTCCCCAACACGTCATTTCGAGTGAAGCGAAGCGGAATCGAGAAATCTCATTCAATTATTTGAGATTTCTCCACTCCCTTCGGTCGGTCGAAATGACGGCTGCCGAAGAATAACTTCTGCTGCTTTTATTGCTTCTTGGGTTATTTTATCGTTAGAAAGCATTTTGGCTATTTCCGTAACACGCTCATTGTGAGACAGTTGCCTGATACATGAGCGTGTTTTTTGTGCGCTCTCGTCTTTATAGACAAAGAAATGGCTTTGGGCTTTTGACGCTATCTGTGGCAGATGTGTTATTGAGACAATCTGCAGGCTCTCCCCCATTTTCCGCATGATGTCGCCAAGTTTTGAGGCGACCTCTCCCGACACTCCGGTGTCTATTTCATCGAAAATCAAGGTGGGGATATAGTTACTCTCGGCTGCCACCGCCTTGATAGCCAACATCAAACGCGACAACTCGCCTCCCGATGCCACACGGCTCATGTCATCGGGAGACACCCCTTTGTTGGCGGAGAAAAGGAACCTCACCCTATCTTTGCCGCTGTTGGTGAAGCCGGACAACTTTGACAGCTCGATTTCAAAAACGCCAAACGGCATCTTCAGCTGACGGATGATGTCGGTAACGGATTTCTCAAACGAGAATTTGACTTTATTACGTCTGACAGACAGATTTTCAGCGAGTTTCGACAGCTCATCCTCGCATCTCACGACTTCTTGTTCTTTCTTCGCGATTTGCTCGTCGATATTTGAGAATGCGTTGACTTTCCGCCGCAAATCCTCGCGAATTGTCAGAAGTTCGGCATAATCGTTGACATGATGTTTCATCATCAGACGCTGTATCAAGTCGAAACGCTCTTGAAGCTCACTAAGCGAAGAAGCGTCAAACTGTGTGCTATCTTGCAGATTGTCAAGGTCTTGCGCTATATCTCTCAGCTCTATTTTTGTTGACTCCAAGCGTTCTATATATTGTTCGGCCTGAGGCAGGTATCTTCTCAATTTGTCAACCGACGATTTCAGTTCGTTCATTCTGTCGAGAATCGAGACTTCCGATTCACTCAGTGTGCTTAGTGACTGTGCTAACAGTGTCTTCACCTCCTCGGCGTTTTCCAGCAGTTCGAGACGCCGGCTAACTTCCTCATACTCATCGTCTTGCAAGTCAGCCTTCAGAAGCTCGTCGAGTTGGAAGCTCAGGAAGTCGTTTTCGGCAAGATTTTTTTTAGCCATCTCTCTAAGCGATTCAAGCTCGTTTTTCAGTGAGACGAACTTTCGATAAACCTCTTGATACTCAGCGAGCAAGCTGCTATTATCAGCGGCATTGTCCACGATGCCGAGCTGAAAATCGGCATTTGTCAGAAGCAGTGAGTCATGTTGTGAATGAATGTCAACCAATTGACTGCCAAGCTCTTTAAGCTGTTGTGCATTGACGGGGGTATCGTTTATGAATGCCCTTGATTTTTTTGTCGGCGACAGCTCGCGTCTTAGAATCAGTTCTTCGTCAAAATCGAGGTCGTTCTCGTCAAAAAACGTCTTAAAACGCTCATTATCAACGATAAAAGCAGCTTCCACAGAGCATTTTTTCGTCTCGTCGAGCATGATGCTTGAGTCGGAGCGTTCGCCAAGCACGAAGCCAAGTGCGCCAAGCAAAATTGACTTTCCTGCACCCGTCTCACCGGTAATAACGCTGAATCCATCATCAAAAGTCATTGACAATGAATCAATTAAAGCATAATTACTTATTGTAAGGCGCCTTAACATTGCTTTAGAATTTCGGTTTGGCGGTCAGCAGCTGTTCGTATTCCTCAGCGTGTGTCGGGTCGAGTTCACGCAATATGTTGACGGCTTTGGTGCGTTCCTGCTGCGGTCCCATCGAATAGACGTTTTTCCACTCATCGCGTTTCGTATCGTCGAGAATCTGAATGAAATAAAGGTTGGGCTTGCTGTTAAACACCGACTTCACATATTCGAGTGATTTTGTCATCGCCGCGCGTCCGTCATCGACCTTGCCGTTACCCATCACATCAAGGCCAAGTCTGTGATACTCATACATAAACTGGCGTAACGGGCGATATGCCGCGTTGGTAAAGCTCTCAAGCAGCCAGTAACGGTTTCTGTAGCTGTCGAAAGCCTTCCAGCCCGGTTCCATGGCACTTTGCGCTTGCGTGACCACCATATCGGCCGCCGCAAACATCGCATCGCCACCATAAAGTCCGAATGTGTCGAAATACAACCCAAGGCAATAATACCCGTAAAATGCCAGAATCGAAGTGAGATTTGACATGAACGAGTTCTCGTTGAAATCTAAAGGTTGTGACTCTATGTAATTGATACTGAAGTCTGTATCAATATAATTCAACAATGGGGTGTTGTAGTTCGATTTATAAACCGGACGGCGCAATGCTATGTTAATCTCGCCGGTTATGTTGTTGCCGTCCTTGCTTTTCACCACAATCACCATAGTGCCTTCAATACGTTCCTGCTCCTCAAACTGTATGTTTGTCCAAATTCTGTTGTTCATGAAGTTTGTGACGGCTTCCTGCAGCGACTCATACACGCGCTGGTCGGTGCCTGACACCTGCTTAGTGTTGACACTCACCGTGATGTTGAACTCTTGCGCGTATAGGTTTTGTGCCGCGAAGAATAGCAGAAACAATATCGGAAGGATGTTTTTTTTCATGTCTATTGTCTTGTAAGTGATTGATATATAACATCTAAGATATCCTGAGCCACCTCGTTTTTCGGTTTCAGCCCATATTCGAGAATCTTATCGTCTTTAGTGATGATATTCACTTTGTTAGTCTTCGTCTTAAACCCCACGCCGGCTTCGTTCATAGTATTCAGCACAATCATGTCTATGTTCTTGGAATGCAGTTTTTTCTTGGCGTTCTCTATGCCGTTCTCTGTCTCAAGTGCGAAACCGACGAGCATCTGGTTTTCTTTTTTCTTCTGTCCAAGGGTTTTGAGGATATCCTCTGTCTTCACGAGTCTCAGCGTCATCGCGTCGTTGTCAGGACTCTTCTTGATTTTATGGTCGGCTACCGTTTCCGGGCGGAAGTCGGCCACCGCTGCGCTCAGCACTGCGATGTCGGCGTTCTTGAATGTCGCTGTGGTGGCGTTGAACATCTCTTCTGCTGATGTCACCGGAATCACCTGTATGCTGTTTCTCTCCGCGCGAATCGACGAGGGGCCGAGCACTAAGGTGACGTCAGCACCTTGGTCGGCGAAGGCGCGTGCAATCTCGATGCCCATCAGTCCTGAGCTGTGGTTGCCGATGAAACGCACCGGATCAATAGCCTCGTGGGTAGGTCCTGCTGTCACCACCACCTTCTTACCCGCGAAGCGTTGTTTTTTTTGGAAAAAATCCTTTATCTTGTTGAAAATCTCCTGCGGTTCTTCCATCCTGCCCTCGCCACACAGTCCCGATGCCAGTTCACCTGATGCCGGTGCTATGAAGATGCACCCGCGGCTGATGAGAGTGCAGATGTTCTCTTGTGTAGCCGGGTGTTTGTACATGTCAAGGTCCATCGCCGGAGCGAACATAATCGGGCATTTGGCTGACAGACAGACAGTTAGCAGATAGTTATCAGCTATTCCGGTTGCCATCTTCGCCAAGGTGTTGGCCGATGCAGGAGCTATCACAAAGAGGTCGGCCCACAGTCCGAGTTCCACGTGGCTGTTCCATTTGCCTGTCTCAGTGTCGAAGCCTTTCGATAAAACAGGCAAACCACTCAACGTCGCCAACGTGAGTGGTGTCACGAAGTCTTTTGCCGCATCTGTCATAACGACCTGAACCTCAGCGCCTTGCTTCTTCAGAAGCCGTACCAGCAGCGGAATCTTATAGGCGGCAATGCTCCCTGTAATTCCGATTAGGATTTTCTTTCCGGTAAGCATTTTTAGAAGTCGCCTTCGTTTTTCTTGCTCGGATTACGGTAATAAAGCTGGTCATGAAGGAACTCGTCGATGGCGATGAGCGTCGGTTTCGGCAGCTTCTCGTAGAATTTCGCCACCTCAATCTGCTCCTTGTTCTCGAACACCTCCTCCAAAGAGTCGTTCTGTGAGGCAAATTCCTCAATCTTCTTGTTCAGCTCCTGCTTCTCCTCTGACGCGATCTGGTTGGCTCTCTTTGAGAGAATTGCAACTGTCTCGTAGATATTTCCTGTTCCAACGTAGAATTGGTCTTTCTGACGTGTGATTGCTGTTGTTTCCGTCTTAACTTTTCTAAAGTCGATCATATCTTTTTTATTTGTATTGTTCTAATTTTTCCCTTATCTTGTTGATTGTAGGCTCTAATTTCGAGATATACTCGCTATCCGGGAAGACATAGCACAGGGTGTTATATTTCTCCAGAGCCAGTTCATAACGCTCGCGTTGTTTCGCTTTGACACTATTCTCAGCATAACGGTAATAATTGATTACCATATTGTTAAGGATTTCTTCGCGATGCGATGTGGTCGGATATTCTTTCAAGAACGCCTCATAGCTCGTAATCGCCGCCTGATATTCCTCCATTTTGAAATAAAGCTCGCACACTAAATAATCCTTTTCCTCGAGCTTTATCTTCAGCGTGTCGATCTTGGCACTTGCCTCCGGCACCCTCGGACTGTTAGGATATATCTCTATAAAACTCGTAAACTCCTTGATGGCAGTGTATGTGTCATCCTGGTCTAAGGTTATCGGCGGAGAGATGATGTAATAGCAGTCGGCACTTTTGAAGAAAGCCTCTTCGGTATGCGATGCCATAGGATACCGTGTCACATAGCGTTTATAGTAGCTGCTCGCCACGATGTATTCCTTTTTATTAAAATAACACTCCGCGGTGAGATACGATATGTTCTCGCCTTCCGGTTTGTTGCGGTAATATGCCTGCATCACGTCGAAAAGCTGCAAAGCGCGGTCATAATTCTTCTTCTCATAGTAATCCAGCGCGGCGTTATATTTCGCCTCATTGTCCGTTCCTTTGAGCAATTTCGAGTACTTGCCGCACGACACGCATACCAGCAAACACAATGTTATCGATAATAAAAACCTGTTTTTCAGCATCCTGCAAAATTACATCTTTTTAGCTTTGTAATAACGTCATTTAAAAGAAAATTATTGTGGAGTTTTATTCCACAACAATTCTCTTTATTGTTTGTCTTCCATCGCAATTGACATTGATGAAATAAATTCCCGGCTCAATATCTTTCACGTTGATTACCAATGTGTTAACGGCAGTCATCATGACTTGCCCCTGAACATTGACGATTGTCACCTCAAGATTGGTGAAGTCGGTCAACCCGTTTATATTGATGACTGAAGACGTTGGATTCGGGTAAACCGACACCTTGTTTGATTCGTTTTCATCAACATCAGTGTCGTCGATGACCGTGAATGTCACTGATGCCGATACTGTTTCCGAGCCGTCTGTCACTGTCACGGTGTAGGTGAAATCGCCGCCTTCTGTTGCAGTGAACACCGGGTTTTGCGCCGTGGCGTCGTCGAGATTATCGGCAGGCGACCACAGGTAAGTGTATGAGTATAAGCCACCTGAGGCGTTTGCATGCAGACGATTTGTCTCACCTATGAGTATGGTGTCGTTTTCAACGTTTGCCGTCACTTCCATCGGCACGCCCAAGCATCTGACGCTTGCCACCCATCCTTCTTTTGTCACGCTGCTGTCGGAGGTAAACCTGAATGTCAACGCGCCGGCCGCATTGGTGGCGGTGACCACGCCGGGGGTGTTGCCGCCGCAATATTGCCCGATTTGGGTGGCCGTCGTAGAAGTGCCGTCGTAGATATACAAATAGTCGTAGTTGGTCTCCGTGTCAAACGAGATGAATGTCACCTCTATGAGACCGCCTTCCGTGGCCGGCATGAACGTCATTGTCAGATCTTTGTTGTTGCCGTAGTTTGACGACGGTCCGCCGTCATCGTAAAACAATGCGCTACAAGTCGTGATTGTTGTGTTTTGCATGTTATACGCCTCGACGACTGAGATGTAGTTAGGCATATATTTCGTGTCGCTCTCGCCATCGGCGTTGGTAACGGTGAGACGCACTCCGAAGGTGCCCGCCTCGTTGTATGTCACCGTAGGGTTCAATACTGTTGACGTTGCAGGAGTGCCGCCTTCAAACTCCCATTCCCAGCTCACGAGTTGCGCGCCCCATGAGTTATCCGTGAAATGCACTGTTCCGCCAATATTTACGGTGGTGGCGTCAACGGTGAAGTCGGCGACTATGCCTTCCAATGCCACAAGTTGGACATCGAGTGTAATCGATTCATTATCAGTCACTGTTACCTGTGTCTCGTAAGCCTCGTAACCGTTTTTGGTGATTCTTACGTTATACGTCCCGGCCTTCACCGGACGATGGAAGTCGCCGGCAGGCAGTTGTGACGACACTGTTGAGTACTGATCGTCATGTCCCACCAAGGTGATTGTGGCACCACCTATCGGAGCCTTGGACTCGGCGTCAACCACTGTGCCGTGGATGCCGTTCAGACACTGGTTCATGAAGGCGAATATGGCATTCTTGTTATAGTTCCAGAAGTTAGGCAGTTGTGAGCCCGACACGAGTTTGGTGTTCGAGCATTCGATGGTAACCTCTCGGCATTGACGATAGCCGTTCATATAGTCCTGGCGACCTCCGCCTATCATGTACCAGTCGGCACCATTGGTGATGCCGTTGTTAAGATAAGTCATGTAACTTGAGTTGACCAGATGCACAAGGTCGGCATATTCGCGGCACACGAGCTGATACCATGCGTCGTCGGCATGAAGCGTGTGACTATTGTCCCAAGGATAGTTCATAACCTCCGCCCCACCATGATAGTTGGCACCCATCACGAATGCGTTCTCTTCGGCAAGTTGCATAAACCATTGTGTCTCAAGCTGGTATTCCTCACCATCAGGATGCGGTCCGCTGTGCGGGTCGGGGTAGTTGCGGTTCATATCAACACCATTGGCGTTGTAACGTTGAGCACCGTTAACAGTGTTGTTTCCTCCATGATAGGTGCCGTCCGGGTTGGTGAGCGGTGAAATATACAAGTCGATATTGTCGAGCACGTTCTGGCATTCCGGCAGTGTCGGATTTTCAAGGATATAGTCGATTAAACGAAGCATCATAATCCAGCCGGTCGTCTCGTCGCCGTGAATCGTCGAAGTGTATAAGAACTTCGGCTTGCCCTCTGTCACGCCATTATTGATGTGAACTAACAGAATCTTACGGCCGCTCGACAGTGTCCCGAGGCATGAGACCTCACATTTGTCGGGGTGGTCGGCAGCGAATTGGTAAACCATTGATTCATAAGCCTCGTATGTCGGATATGAGTCCCAATCATATTCATCACGGTTTGAGCCGTCCCACATCTCGACCTCAAACAGCATTGAAGGAGGTGTTTGTAGTGTGACTTCATAGCCAAGTGCCTGAAATTCAGCAAATTTCTTGTTGTTGGCATAAGCCGTGACGACATTGCCGTCAACACGGTCAACCGAGATGGTCTTGGCAATCAGGGGGAGATTGTCGTTGCCATTCAATTCAAAAGTAAAATAATACTCGTTGCGTTCCTGCATGAGTTTGTCGAGGTCCTTTTCCTGCGCTGTCAAGCCGAAAGAAACGAACAACAAAAGGATAAGTAAAAGATTTTTTTTCATTTTGTTAAAATTTAAATTTATTTCAAATTGTTATCATATTCATTTTCAATCTCTTGTCGGATATTATCGTTGACTGGCACCAAAGGAAGGCGGAGCACATTCCGGCAGAGTCCGTTGTGAGCCATCAGTGCCTTGATGCCGGCCGGATTGCCGTCAGCGAATATCAAGCCATTCATTCTCAGCATCTTATAATGCAGTGCAAGAGCTTCTTTCTCATTGCCTTCGAGCATCTCATGAACCATCTTGCAGAATGGCTTAGGGTAGCCGTTGGCGGCCACTGAAATCACGCCTTTAGCACCGAGAGCCATCATTGGTTGGGTGATGCCGTCGTCACCGGAAAGCACGGTGAAATCATAAGGTTTGTCGCGCAGTATCTCCATGATTTGCTGGATGTTACCCGACGCCTCTTTCACCGCCACTATATTCGGATGATGTGCAAGTTCCACTGTAGTGGCTGCTTGCAGGTTGACACCCACTCTTCCCGGCACATTGTAAAGCACCACCGGCACCGGCGAGGCGTCGGCCACAGCGGTGAAATGCGCCTTCATGCCACGCTGGTTGGGCTTGTTATAGTAAGGCACCACGCTCAATATCCCGTCAATACCCGTAAAGTCTTGGTTTTTAATACTTTCGAGCAGAGCGGCGGTGTTATTGCCACCCATCCCCAGGAGGATGGGGCAACGCGCGCCGGCAGCATCCACTATGGTCTTAACCACCATAGCCTTCTCGTCAGCGGTCATGGTCGGAGCCTCGGAAGTGGTGCCGAGAGCCACCAGAAAATCAGCGCCATTCTGCAAAATGACATCGACAATATTCCTTAACGAATGATAATCAACAGAATAATCATCGTTAAAAGGAGTTATCAAAGCCACTCCCGTACCTATAAACGGATTCTTTTTCATCATTTTCCTAATAACATCGACAGATATCTGTGCAAGATCCCTATCTGATTCAATATGCTGTCTTCTTTTTTTGAGTCAATAACCAAATCGTACAATTGCCGTGCCGTATTTCCGAACGTCACTCTGAACGAGCTGTTAATCAATGAGATGATGTAGTTATTCGTTTCCAAATCGTCAGATTTTCTCGAAAAGTCAACAACCATATCAAACGACATATAGGCAATGGCTTCTTTTTTGTCCTTTTTTATCATTCCCCAAAAGTCGAAATCGTTTTTCGTGATAAAAAAGTAACGTTCCGTCTGCATCACGGTGCCGGGCAAGGTATCGGCATAGACGATGAAGGTGTATCTCTTCATCACAAACACTTTCGACAGTGCCTGTTCTATCTCTTTATGGTGCTCAAATTGGTCATTGTCAAGCACGACAGCCACCGACGGATATTTGTTCAAATCCGGCAACACGCAAGCTTTTCTCCTTTTCAGGAATCTGCCTACAGCTCGATGTCTAAAAAACTTTACAACAGCCTTCATAACCGTGATGCTCCACAAAATAGCTTGCAAAGATACTAAATTTATGTATAACGATGATATTTTTTTCGTCATATGAGATGATTTTTTTATCTTTGCGTCGTTTTTTCACGACTATGATGAAGGTTACCATATTAGGTTGCGGCACCTCGCAGGGTGTTCCTGTAATTGGCTGTAATTGTGACGTTTGCAGGTCAACAGACCCTCGTGACAAGCGTCTGCGCACGTCCATTCTTATCCAGACAGACCACACGACGATATGTGTTGACGCGGGTCCTGATTTCCGTCAGCAGATGCTTCGTGAGAACGTCCGGCATATAGATGCCATACTTATCACTCATCATCACAAGGATCACATTGGCGGTCTTGACGACGTGAGGTCATTCAATTTCCTGCAGAACATCTCGATGCCGATTTATGCCTCGCCTGAAGCCCAAGAAGAGATAAAGCGCGAGTACTCTTATGCTTTTGTTGACAAAAATGAGTTATACCCCGGTGCCCCGACATATTCGCTCATCGACATAGTAGAGGACAAGCCTATCGTTATCAATGAGTTATCAATAATGCCGATACCATTGTTGCATCTCAAGATGTTATGTTACGCTTTTCGCATAGGCAATTTCGCATACGTCACCGACTTCCATTACATCTCCGACGAGAGTCTCAAAAAGCTCGAAGGTGTTGAATATCTTATCATTGAGGCTCTGCGCCACGAGAAGCATTACTCTCACATAAGCCTTCCGGAGGCCATCGGGATAGCCCGTCATCTTAATGTGAAAAAAGCATGGTTCACCCACATCAGCCATTCCATGGGGAAGGCCGAGGATGTCAACAAGACATTGCCGTCGAACATGATGTTAGCCTATGACGGACTGAGCATCACGATAGAAAACGACTAAGCTCACTTTTTCGTCATCATCGATGCTATACGCCTGATCATAAACAAGATAGTAAAGCTTCCCTTTCTTGGTTTTATGAATACCGGTGAAACAATTGAAATCAAATTCCAGTTCTTCAAGACACCTCTTTGTGACCGACGTTCTCCCGAAAGGATTTACAGTCCTGAGGATTCCTCGGTTTTTCAGCAGAATCTTGTTGATGGCGCGGATATATGTCTTCTGCTCATTGTTGACTCTATAGTAGAAATTATTTCTACATTTGTCATCGCAGAAAACCTTGTCAGTCCGCCCGACAATTATTCTGTTGCAATACGGACATTTTTTTGTGATTTTTAAATTGGTCTCATTCATTTTGAAGATTTTAGTTAAACAATATGTTATTGAGTAAACACGTATTGTATGATATTTGCGCCCATTCTCAGAGCTTTCAGTCGCACCTCGTCGGAGTCTTTATGCACCCGTTGGTCTTCCCAGCCGTCACCGAGGTCGCATTCGTAGGTGAAGAGGCAAATCAGGCGGCCTTCATAAATCATTGCGAACGCCTGCGGTGTCTTGAGGTCATGTTCATGAATCTTCGGCAGTCCGTTGGGAAACGCGTAAGGTTCCTTGAATATCTCATGTGAATAAGGCAGCTCCACCCATTCCAGTTCAGGAAACACTTTTTGCATCTGCGGCATAACGAAGTCCTTCATTCCGTAGTTGTCATCGATATGCAGGAAACCTCCTGCCAGCAGGTAGTTTCGCAGGTTGTCGCATTCCGCCTTGTCGAATGTCACGTTACCGTGACCTGTCATATGCACAAAGGGATAGTTGAAGATATCGGGGCTTCCCGCCTCCACCGTCGCCACGTTAGGGTTCAGGTCGGTATGCAGTTCTTGGTTGCAGAACTTCACAAGATTAGGCAACGACGTAGGGTTGGCATACCAGTCGCCGCCGCCTCTGTATTTGAGGAGTGCTATCTGTGTCTGCTGGGCGAAAGCACCCATTGTAAGAAGCATGAAAACGGCCACAAGCAACTTTTTCATCATTTTCTCATTTGGTTTATCAGTTGCACTGTATGGCATGCGACCACTGCCGCCGTCTCAGTCCGCAGTCTGGCCTCGCCGAGGCTGACCGGCACGAAGCCGTTGTCTTTTGCCAGCTGCACCTCTTCAGGGCTGAAGTCACCCTCCGGACCGATAAGCACCAAGGCGTTTTGTCCTTTCTCGTATTTATCGCACAAGAGGTCTGTCACATCGTCGTCAATCCAGGCGATGAACTTTTGGCCGTCAAAAGGCTGTTGCACCATCTTGTTAAAGTCCGTAACGTCTTCTATCTCAGGCAGTCTTGATTTTATCGACTGTTTCATCGCGGCTATCATCACCTTACGGAAACGCTCCACGTTAGCCACACGGCGCTCGGAATGGCATGAAGCGAACAGTTGCACTTTGTCTATACCTATCTCCGTGGCTTTTTCAAGGAACCATTCTGTTCGCTCGTTGAGCTTTGTCGGGGCTATAGCTATCTCGAGTCTGAACGTCTTGTTATCGTATCCGGCGCGTTTGTTCGACAGGCACGCCACTGCTCTTTTCGGGTGTGCCTCCACCAGTTCGGCGTCGTATAACGAGCCTTTGCCGTCGGTGACGCAGAAACGGTCTCCTGCCTGCATCCTCAGAACCTTGACACAGTGTCTTGACTCCTCCTCAGGGAAGGAGACCATTCCATCATTAGCGTCCGGTAAATAAAAAACGTTCATTTCCGTTATTTTTACATCCTTTCCGGCATCTGCATGCCAAGCAAATCGCCGGCATTACGCAACAGACGCGCCGTCATTGCCGCCAGCTGCAATCTGAACACTCTGCGTCTCTCATCCTGTTCCTTCAAGATAGTGCATTCCTGGTAGAACTGGTTGAATCCTTTGCACAGGTCGTAGATATAATTGGCAATCATGGCGGGGCTGCGGTTTGTCGCTGCTTGTTCAAGTACTGACGGCCATGTGTGAATATTGGTCAGCAACGCCTTCTCTTCGGGCAATATACTCTCGACATCCACCGTGTCGCCGGCTTTTATGCCGGCCTCGTCTGCTTTACGCAGCACCGAGCATATACGTGCATGTGTATATTGTATGAAAGAGCCGGTGTTACCGTTGAAATCGATAGATTCTTTCGGGTCGAAAAGCATCGTTTTCTTCGGGTCAACCTTCAGTATGAAATACTTGAGAGCGCCAAGTCCTATGATATGATACAGCTTGTTCGCCTCTTCGTCTGTCAGTCCATGGGCTTTCCCTAATTCTTCCGACACATTTTTCGCCGTCGCGACCATCTCGTCCATCAAGTCATCGGCATCGACAACGGTGCCTTCGCGTGACTTCATCTTTCCGCTTGGCAACTCAACCATACCGTAAGACAGATGCTCAATGTCGTTACCCCATTCGAAGCCCAGTCTGACGAGCACACGTTTCAGCACATCGAAGTGATAGTTCTGCTCGTTGCCCACCACATAAATCAGTTTCTTCGGATGGAACTCGTCATAACGCAGCTGAGCCGTCCCAAGGTCTTGAGTCATATAAACGGACGTGCCGTCTCTGCGAAGCAACAGTTTCTCGTCGAGACCCTCATCACGGAGGTCACACCACACCGAGTTGTCATCTCTTTGATACAGAACGCCTTTCTTCAAGCCATCCATCACAGTACTCTTACCGAGCAGGTAAGTCTGCGACTCGTAATAAATCTTGTCGAACGACACTCCGAGACGTTTGTACGTCACATCAAAGCCTTGATACACCCAGTTATTCATCATCTCCCAAAGTTCACGCACCTCTTTGTCACCTGCCTCCCATTTGCGAAGCATCTCGCGTGTCTCCTGCATCAGCGGCGAAGCGTTTTCCGCCTCTGCCTTGGCTTTCTCCTTGGCGTCGTCGTCAAGTTCATCATAATTTGCAGGCAGCAGACTCTTCACTTCTTCCTTGAAATGCTTGTCGAACATCACGTAGAAGTCGCCAATAAGATGGTCACCTTTCTTCCCCGTCGATTCCGGAGTGCATCCGTCACCCCACTTCTGCCAAGCAATCATGCTCTTGCAGATATGAATACCGCGGTCGTTCACGAGGTTCACCCGAACCACATTTTCGCCGTTGGCTTTAAGGATCTCACTCACGCTCCATCCCAGCAAGTTGTTACGGATATGACCAAGATGCAAAGGCTTGTTGGTGTTTGGAGAGGAATACTCCACCACCACCGGTCGTCCTGAAACCTCTTTTCTTCCGAAGTACTCATTCTGATGATTCTTCTGCATGAAATCAATCCAATAGCTGTCTGATATCAAAAGATTGAGGAAGCCTTTCACCACGTTGAATTTGGCTATGAATGAGCTTATACGCATCATCTCCGTCCCTATCTCGTCAGCGAGAGATTCAGGGGCTTTCCCTGCCAATTTGGCAAACGGGAACACCACAATGGTGACGTCGCCTTCAAATTCGGCTCGTGTTTTCTGGAAGCTGACATTCTGGGCAGGTGGCTCCTGTCCGTAAAGCTTCTTGAAAGCATCAACAAAAAGTTGTTTCAAAATCAATTCCAGCATAGTACAAAACTTTATAATATCCGGGTGCAAAAATAGTAAAAAAACGCTAATTACTCACCATTTTTTACAAATAAAGAACGAAATTGGCTATAACAATAATTAGAGTTGTCACCGAATTGCCTCATGAATCCCGAGAAATCGAAATTAAGAAGTTTGTCGAACAAATTTCCGAGTGTCTCCGAATGCCCTTCAAATTCCAAGCCATGAGACATGACTCCCATAACACACTTGAAATATGGCACGACATCCCTCCAGTTGTTATTGTTGACATTAAACCCACTAAACATATATTTTCCGGAGAACAAGTTACCCGCTATTTTGCCGGCGTAATTTTCCAACAGTTTGCGTTCGGCCTTATTTTTACACAAAATAGTACCTAAAGTCATGCCTTCTTTGCCATCAGTCGGCGGCTCAAAATATGAGTTCAACACTGCCGAGACCAAGCCTATGCCAACACCATACATCATGTCGTTTTTAAAATCTTTTGATTCAAGAATGCTGAAATCCAGACCATTGCCGGTATTGCGCTTAACAAAACTATTCACACTTCTCTGCATTGTGGTACCAACCATGTTGCCCACCACTTGCACGCCCCACGACATATTAGAAAAGCCTTGAGTTATGCAGCCGCTGACAAAACCGGCAGCAAACGATAATGCTCCTTCCGCGAAGCTATCAATGTTATCCAAATTGTATATCACATTGACCACGCCATTATACAACCCATAAAGGAGCCACTCAACCCATTCGCCTGTAGGGTCACAATACGACAACGGGTTGTTGTAACAATAAATGTACCGGTTGAAATTCTGTGAGAAATCGAGGTTCTGAATATAGCTGTCAGGACTCATCATCATGGATAGCAACGGGTCGTAGGCGCGTCCGTTCATATTGATAATCCCGAATGACAGCAAATGCTCATGACCTGTAAAGCCTCTGTCACACAGCAACTCATCTTTATACGAGCCTGACCAGCTGTTGTCATCACGAGGATTACCCCATGCGTCATAACTCGTTGCTTGCAACGTTTTGCCGTTTTCATCTGTCACAAGACACCACGAGCCGAGATGGTCCTTATGAATGTAAAATATGCTCTTATCCTCCTTACCATCACTGCGGCAAACCGCAAAGACTCCGACAGGTCCTGTTAAATACGTGTAAACATACTTCTTGCCGTTTTCTGTGACAAACTCACAATCCGACACATACGTTTTCTCTTTCTCTTTGCCATCATAATGCTCCACAGAATGAATCCTGCCATAGTCATATCCATACTCTATCGACAATGTGTTTTTCCCGTCGGTAATATGTGATATTTTATCAAAAACAGTGTATTCAACACTCTGGTACATCCCGGTCAAATTCTGCATATCCGTTTTGATTTTGCTGACAGCATACGGACTCGCCTCATCGTAATGCGCCTCATAGAAGACATCATCGCCATCGTTGACTTTTGCCATAATGTTGCCATAGTCATCGTATTCCATCACTCCTGTCAAAACATTGTTCAACCAAATCTCAGACAGTCTGTTAAAGCTATCATACACAAAGTGTTCTATTTGTTGAGTTCCGGTAAACTTTGCCCTGTCAGTAAGATTTCCAAAAGCGTCATACGAATACGACAGATTTTGATATGACTTGTTGCTCGAGCTTGTGTGAATGCTGGTAAGAAGACTGGTCATCTCATCGTATTCCATTTGTGTTGACAATCCGTTACCGACTTGATAATCAGTAATATATCCCATGGCATCAGCATCATCGGCGTGCCACAACACTTTTTGAGTGTCAAGGTCGATAATCGACTTATAATACCCGGAATTGGAATAAACGTTCCGAATCATCACACCGCTTGGATAAGTCACAAACTCTGTCCTGTTAGCATTGTCATAAATGTATTCTGTCACGAACTTATCTTCTCCGATTGTTTCAGTAACGGTCGTTACACGCAACAAGTCGTCATAACCATAAACCACACGATGTCTGTCGCCATAAACAATCTTCGACAACGTGCCGATTTTGCCTTTGTCTTTATCGTAAATCCATTGAGTCACAATATCTTGTTTATCTTTTCCTTCCGATTCTATACGTCGTATCAGATTGCCCATGTCGTCATAATTGTACGTAGTGACACCTTGCCTTGCTGTCCGTTTTTCTTTCATCTCGCCGTATGCATTATACACATAATCAATCTCTCCATATGACGAATCCTTTATTTTAGACACATTACGTTGATTATCATATTCATATGAGATTTTTGTGTTAGGGTCGTCGCCAATCATCGCGCTTTTAAGCTTACCATCGCTATAGTACTCATAATTTATGACGTTACCTCCTATATCAATTGTTTGAGTGCGCCATCCCAATGGATTGTATTTTTCCACCACCACGTGTGAGACACCTTCAGGTGATACTGTGTTTATTGTTTGTTGCAACTTGTCATAATGGCAATATTTCACAATCCCGTTTGGACTTATTTCTTGAATCAACCGATTATTGCTGTCATATACATAATAATAGTTGATAACGGCGTCTCCAGACTTGTAAGGCTTTGATTTTGAAGCGATATTACCCATATCATCGTATGTAATATCAACATAGATCGGTTCGCCATTCAAGCCGAGGGTGACATCTCGCAATTGCATGCCATTCTTATCAAAAAACGTCATTTTCTCAGCATTTCCCGATGTCTTGTCCCAGATATAATACACTGCATTTTGAGGCGCGTGCTTATTGCCTTCGGCCCATCGCTTGACTTTGATATTTCTCATTCCGTCTGGCAGTGTTGTTTCCACTCTGATTTCCAGTGGATCGGCATTGCTTTCTGTAGCGAATGAGTTATAGTCCACCACTGATGTCACATTACCATAATCCTGATTATATGAAAACACGTTTTCCCAGCCGTTTTCATTGATTTTCGAAGTCGGGTAGCGGTAATTATATTCCGAACCATACTTGACTCTCGTCTCCCTTTGTTTTTTTTCAGAAGGAGATTGCGACGACTTCTCAACCACATGCCCAAGTCTGTCATACTCATAATGATATACTATCCGCAATGGGTCAGCGATGTCCATAAAGAGGTTTGGCAGCGATATTTTTCGCGTCATTTGCAGTGGATTGTTGCCGGAATATTCGAACAACTCACAAACGCCAACTCTTTCGGTGTTCTTAGAGTTTTTGGCACTGATACAACTATGCGGACGCGAAACAATCCATTCGGTAGGCCGATTGTCGTATTCGTATCTTGTTTCGGTATAATATGCACACAAAACCGAAGCGTCACCAGTATAATTATCATCATAGCCCGTTATCACGGAGCTGACGTTCACAATGTCCATGTAATTATCGTCATCAATATCCGACTGATAATCAATATTTTCAATGATTGACGTTATTATTGCGCCTTGCTTGTCACAGTCATAATTCAATGTCTTTTTAATTGTCAGCACAGGCAAGATAATTTTGTCGTTTTGAGCCGATTGGTATTTATGATACACATACTGCTCTCTGCGAATCAAATTATCGTGGGAGAACAACAAATTTGACTTAGGCAACATCAAACAATGGACTGACATCTCCTCAATATCGCCTTCGAGCACATTCTTCCGGTAGGACACGTTGTTAATCAAAAGATTACTCTCACAACGCTCCACACCAAGCAGTCCATGTCCTTGAGGATGATAATACACATTCTTGTAACGATATTTGTTTATTAGCTGGTGATTATTCACGTTATTTGTCGTGTCGGCGAATAAGGCCTTGACAGGCAGTGGAATAGTTCTTATCTGTTCTCCAACCCATTGATACTCATATTCATAAAACGACTCGTTTTTATATGGCATTAAATATTCATATCTTAATCCGTGTCGGTTACCCAAACCATCGGTGATACGCTCAACGCTGAATTTTGCGGAATGAGGATTTAATGACACTATCTTTGGAATTTCGTTAGTAAAAGGATTGCTCCTTACGCTGCCGAGGATACTGGCATTTTCATGTCCGAGAAAGTTCCCTACATGTACAAATTGATGCGAATGGTTGATATTCAGGTAAAACCTCCTTATATCCTTGAAATCACAAGTGTTATCGGCTTTGTCGCAAACGTTAAACCCCACCTCGAGATAATAATTGCCGCCAGTGCTTTTAAAAACACCCACATCGGTCTTCCCATCTCCATCAAAATCAATGGTTCTGATTGTTTCAGACGGCATCGACATGCTTTGCAGAGAGCTGTAATATCTGTCTTGAGGTGCCAACGTCAAACCTCGCAACAGATTGTTGTTCAAGCACGATTTTGGGGCAGTAAGCCTATCGCCATCCGAGTAAATCACCTCCCAATAATGCACATTGCTGTATTTGAGGAAATCGGTATATCCATCACCGTTGAAGTCGCCCGGAAACAGGAAGTCGTCACTTTTGATATCATTGTTGTAATACATTCTGTGAAATCCATAAAGACCTTCCTCACGGGTCAGCTTGCAAATAGCCGACCGATTAGACATCATGTAAATAACCTCAGAATATCCGTCGCCATCAATATCTTCTATCGTAACATGTTCGGGTACATCGTAATACGCTTGGATACCGAGATTCTGCGACACTATGGTGTTGTCGTTACAATACACTATATTGGGTGTATATGAGCTTGAATATCCCTCGTTATTATATTCAAGGAAAAAGCTAACTTTATGCTCGGCACAGAAGTCTCCGGGATAAACAGTGAAATATCTGGAACTTTTTTTCTCGCCGATATAAGTGAAGCCATGACCATTATTAAGATAAACCTGTATTTTGGATTTCCAGTCGTCTTTGTTTTCGTTATTGGCATAAAAAGTCACGATGTCATCCAGCCCGTCACCGTTGAAATCAACCGTGTAAATCCATTCAAGCGTTTTGTCGCAAGTGACGGTAAAATAGGCGTTTTCTCCAAACGAGCCGTCGCCGTTATTAAGTAAAACCACAGCTTGCACATCGGTGTTGTATGTGTTGCCCGTTTTATATGGCACTGTGACGACGTCGGAGAAGCCGTCGCCATTAAAATCACCGACAAAAGGGACTTTGTTAAACACATTTCGGTTCAAAGAGTACGACTGAAACTTATCATGATAATGTGAGTTTTTGTTCCAGCTCACAAGTGTGGGGTTCAGCTTCATGCCATCAGCTGTCAAGCCGATACTTTTCAGACGATAATACATAAACCTGAAGTCATTCGAGTAGTTCCCCGGTTCTAAATAACTGAACGAATAGTCGTACAAAACAGCTCCTGTCATCATATTCTTGACTATGATATTTTTCAGAATCCTGCGATTTTGCACTATATTTGAGAACACGAATCCTTTCTCAACATCTTCCCTGTCGTCGTATTCAAATAGCACTCTGTACATCGCGTTAATTCCCGCCATGGCGTTTAACGTATAGTCGATGTGATTAATATACGACTCACCTGTGCTTTGGTTTTCATAATAATGAAAAACTATCTCATTCCCGTTACGGTCCGACATTTTGTTGACGAGCCATTTCAGTGCCACATCATTGGCGTTTTGCGGTTCGACACGCGAATCGTCGGTGCCTCCGTACTCCCACACGGTGCCATCTTGTTTATGGACCACAAAGCGTTTAGGTCCGTTGTAACCATTGGAGAACGACTCTATTCTGCTCATTTCATCAACTTCGGTTTTATAGATTGCTCCATTACCACCGTAATCTCCCGAGCATAACATGAGTCTTTTCCCATCCATCAGGAATCTATCGTCAACGAAATTCACCGCGCTTCTATTGCCGTCGTGGTACATCGTTTGACCTGTCCTCTCAATCGCCGACAATCCCGTCAGATCCCAGCCCCATCCCAACAAGCCGTTGCCGCTCTGATTATTATACGTTATGGCTATTTCCGGTGTCATGTCGCCTATCCCCGCCGGCAAATATATTGGCATGGAATAAACGGCAGCACCTAATTCATTTACATTCAGTTCGCCGGGCAAGGCACCCACCACACCATCATGTCCTGATGTGGCGGGGCCGCCCAAAATACCCTCCTCTGGTGGGAACACTCCGAATCTGTCAATCAAGAATTTTGCCGACTTGTTTGTGTTTGGCTCACAACGGAAGCCGTCGGACATTTTTATCGACGCGGAAGCCTCATAAATCACATTCTTGTCTCTTGGCACTTCCGAATCAAGTTCAATATCTGTCTGCTGATACGTTTGCGAGAAAAGCGTCAAAGCAGGTAATACTGTCGTTATCAATAACAACCTTTTTTTCATAAATTTTGGTTTTAGTATTTCAAAATCATTTTCGACAGCACATCATCACCATTGATGATTTTCAAGACATAAACGCCCGCCGGCAAGTCCCCGATATCAATCTCAGTCTCATCAGCATACAGCTGACTCCCGAGCATCAGCAAACCACTTGTGTCAAACAGTTCGTATGTGGCGGTTTTACTTCTCGTTTCCGCAGGTATGAATAAATGAAAGACTCCAAACGTCGGGTTGGGATAGACTTCAATCTCATCATAGCCAAACACTTCCGGCACTTCCTCCATTTCCTTCATCGCATAACAATCATTATTAACTATTCTTTTTATTCTATTGCCGTCCGCATCATATCTGAAAACCAGGCATCTTTGTGCCATGACTTCATTATGGAATGCAAATGACAATAAAAGAGCAAGAAACATCAAAAAACATTTCGGTTTCATGGCATCATGTTTTCATTCGTTTCTCATTTGCAGTTGTTCAAGAATTTCTTGTTGCTCCTGCAACTTATTCCGCAACTCTATCGTATATAACGTCAGCTCTTCTATCTTTTTCAGCAGAAGACCTTCCATTATCGCCACATTGTATCCGTTTTCAACAACATCAGTCTCTGAAGGCAAATCGGGCAGATGTCTGTTCCGTTGGATAAAAACTCTCAAATCGTCAAGCGGCATCAGTCGGTAATCAACGTCGAACACGTCGTCATGCCATTCGCTCACTTCTTTCACGTACACTTCGCTTGTGAGAATACCTCCATTCACCGCCAAAGTGTAGTCATAATCGCCGGTGAAATTGTTGTCGGTGTTGATTCCGACCTTACCGCTCATCTTGATTTTATTAGCGTCAATATCAATGTTATCGTTCAACGACGATATGTGCATTCCAGTTTTCGACACCATTATCTTATGATTGGCGTCATATAGCTGCAGGAATGCTGTTTTGGATGTTTTATTCGATGTCTCTAAAATGAGTCCTGCGTCTTCATTGGAATCCGACAGCAGATGCATTTTGGCCTGAGGGTTTGTAACGTTACCTATTCCTATTTTGCCTGTTGTCACGCCTCCATTAGAGCTGCTGACAAACAGCGTGGGGCGGCGACTGTTAAAACCTATCATCAGTGAGCCGGAATATTTGTTTATCAACGCCTTAGCTTCTGTATCACCTATGCCGGAGCCGATAACTATCGCGTTCGTGGCATTAGCCCATGTGAATTTGCCAATGGCTATTGACGCCGCCCCGAAGGTCTTGTTCGCCTGCCCCACCGCCATCGAATTGGCACCATTCGTAACATTATTCATACCTATAGTGGCGGAACAGTTGCCTTGCGCCTGATTCTGACTCGCTCCTGATGGCCCGCACAAATCGCAGCCACCTTTTTCCTGTGCCTTTATCACATTACTCGTTAACAGTGATAAAACGACAAATAAAAAAATACGTGATTTCATAAATTTTGGTTTTGATGTCATTTTCTAATACTTAATGAATTTTCCTTTTCGTATGCTACGCCCTTTTGTCGTGATTTCATAAAAATACGCTCCGTTCTCAAGTGACGACACATCGACAGTGAGCTTTCCTCTCGCTTCAAGCCTGCGCTCAAAATACTTGCACCCGTCCTCGCCGGTGATGCTAACCACGACATTTTGGCTTTCCTCATTGTCCAAAATCACATTGAAGTAACCGCTCGTCGGATTAGGATATGCCTCATGGTGCGGCGAGACCTCAGGATTATCATTCAGCGTCCAAGGCAGGATAAAATCCTCTGGCAAAAGCTTCCAAACACATAGCAGCTCTCTGTCCTTAATATTCGGACATTGTCCAAATACAAGACAACCGCCGTCGGAAGTCCTGCAACACCGCAGGATTCTTATTAGGGTGCCGTCATCCTTCAGACGTTTCGTCCCTTTCAGATTCAAATCGCTGTCAATCAAGCATATAACAGCATCTGCGGTCATCTGCCCATAAACTCCTTTTTGACAGAATGTGGCGATGAAAATATCGTCGTTCCCCGCATACGCCATGCTGCCGAATTGAGCTGTATAATCAGCGGTATCGGGTCTGTCATAAACCAGAGTGTCGATATAACGCCCTCTGTCATCAACCTCAAAAACAGCCGCATATTGCGGTTCAGACGTTGCCCCTTGATGAAAAGTCGTGGACGACATCAGGAAATGCCCGTTGGGTTTCCAATAGTCAGTGTAGTTCCATATGCTTTCCTTCCAAGGCAGCTGATACACATTCACCTTCTCCAAATCATTGTCGATGTAACATATACTATGATAGTTTGAGTAAGAAAAGCCTTGTCCGAGCAACATCATCATATCACTGTCGGGAACCCTGATGATACCTGTAGGTCTCGCACCGCCTACCCCGTGCCCTTCCGCGAAATACTTGCTCTTTAATATATTTCCGTGAGTGTCGCATTTAAAAACAGCATACACACCATTTGTTATCATCGGATAGTCTTTCTCGGAAACATCAGCCAAAACAATAATCTCACCGTAATTGTTAAATGCCAGATACACGTCGGATGTCCATGTCTTGTATGGCTCAATCAAAGGATAGTTATGCTCTTCCACAATCTCGAGTTCCGGTGTCATCACCGATATCCATAAAGTGTCGTGATAAATGTCGGTCAACGTACCTCCTTTGATGCCAACCACAAAAGCATTGCCATCGTCCAAACCGATGGCGGCACACAAGTTCGTTCTGTATCCTTCATGACGGAACGTCTTTTCTACATACTCGCCATCATTGTTCACATACATGGCGTAGGCATCCGTATAACCTGATTTCCCGACATTATTGCAGTTTCCTACAATATAATTTCCGATTCCATTACAATCGCCTCCGCGAAGTATAACACCTTCTTCAAATGGACGTTTAATGACCCATTGCTGCGATTGCGCTACTATTGCTGTAAAGCATGACATTAACAATAAGAATTTCTTCATGATAATTTTTTTTTAATTTAACAAATCTCTAACTGGAGGGAGCTCCTGTGATGGAATAGCCATCTTGCTGCCATAAATCACATGATTCATGTGATGATAATAATTGCCGTCGTCAACAAATCCAAACTGACCTATTATGTCAACCTCAATAAATGCTGGGATTATAGGCAAAACGCCAACTTTAAGCGAATCTTCAGGCAGAAGATGCAATAACACCTCAAGCTCTCTTAAATAATAATAATTCAACATTTGATCGTCCATGTACAATGACGGATTCTCATTAATGTTATGAAAAAAGAGATACGGCTCGCCATTCTCGTCAATATATTCATTTCCTTTGAGTGGTACTCTGTACATGCCGAAATTCAACGACCTGAACCCGGGCTGGGGTACTATTGTGCCTCCATAATAATAATTGATGGAGTCTTCAATAATCTCAGCACCATCACCAAACACCGTGGGGTCGTCACATGTGCCGCCATATTCTCCATAATACCAACAGTCGCCGGGACCGAATGGTCCTGTCACAGGGTCTCTCACCGAATTGTCGTCATCCGCCTCTCCCGAAACGACATAAACATTGATTTTACGAGTGTCGCCAACAGTCTCGCCTTTCTCTACGACTACCGCTTTCAGCGATTTGCCGGTGGTGAAGCCGTCATCAACATAAGCCTGACGCACAGCATCAGTGATGT
The DNA here is from genome assembly GCA_937906455.1 of uncultured Bacteroidales bacterium. Classification (GTDB taxonomy): domain Bacteria; phylum Bacteroidota; class Bacteroidia; order Bacteroidales; family F082; genus Limimorpha. The sequence continues at coordinate 40,781 of CALCYT010000016.1, forward strand.
CGTCGTAAAACTCAGCCACATCACCAAATGCCACCTTGTCATCGCCGCTGACGTCGATTGACAGCTCCAACTCTTGTGTCACGGTTTTCAAATATCTTCTTTCAGGATTGGCAAATTCGGCATTGAACAATGCCTCGACATTCCAAATCATGCTGTCGATGGGCATATCAACGTCTTTTCTCATAACAGCCTCTTTATCAGCAAGTTGTCTTTTAAACTCCCTGACCCTGCCTGCCACGAGCTTCGCCTCTTCGGTATAAATCGGGTGATTTTCGCCTAAGCTGTTACTATTAATAATAGGTGTGACAATTTCTTTTTTACACGCTTCAAAATAAATTGTGATTCCTGCCATCAGCATCACAACAAGCGAAATATAAATGCTATTTTTCCGTTTCATAAATTTTCAGTTATTGAATTAATAAATAAATTTTGGCGCACAATTACAGATAGGTAGGTCATCGCCTGCGGTTGCCTGTGCTCACACCGCAGACTCAAGGGAATCGTTTTCAAAATCACTTTTCGCATATTCTTTAGTATTGAATTGACGCCGCAAAAATATAACAATAATATAGACTTGTCAAGAACTTTTTTCTTAAAAGATTTTAAGATTTCTTTCATTTTTGTGAAAATGATGTTAAAAAAAATTTTGTTGTTTTTTCCTTGACATCTGAAAAAATTGTCGTATATTTGCATTCCGATGACAAGGCAAAAAACGTTACCGGATTTGCGTCAAAACGACGTCTGTAAAGGAAGCGATTCCTCAACTTTTCATCTTTATTTATCATCTGACGGTCACTTGAAGCCGTCTTTTTTTTGCTTGAAAATCAATTATTAATAATCAAAAAATAAAAAAACCATGTCTATCTCATTAAAAAACCGCAGTCTGATATCCATCAGCGACTACACGCCGGAAGAAATTTGCCATGTTTTGGACATCGCAGAGGATTTCGAGAAGAACCCGCACCAGAACCTGCTCAACGGACGCATCATCGCCTCGCTCTTCTTCGAGCCGTCAACACGCACGCGACTCAGCTTTGAGACAGCGATACAGCTGCTCGGAGGCAACGTCATAGGCTTCAGCAGCACCGCAGGCACCAGCGTGCAGAAAGGCGAATCGCTCGCCGACACCATCACTATGGTGGCAAGTTACGCCGACCTCATCGTGATGCGAAACCCCATCGAAGGCTCGGCACGCTTCGCTTCGGAAGTGTCGAAAGTGCCCGTCATCAACGCGGGCGACGGTGCCAACCAGCACCCCACACAGTGCATGCTCGACCTCTACAGCATCCGTAAAACACAGGGAACCCTTGAAAATCTTGAGATTACACTCGTGGGCGACCTTAAATACGGACGCACGGTGCACAGCCTCGTGGAAGCTATGTGTCACTTCAACGCTAAGTTCAACCTCGTGTCCCCCGTCGAGCTGAAACTGCCAAGCGTGGTAAAACAGCACATCAAAGACCGTAACCTCGAGTATCACCAATATACAGAGTTAGAAGATGCCATCCCGCACTCCGACATCATCTATATGACTCGCATCCAACGCGAACGCTTCCCCGACCCGGAAGAATACGAAAAGGTTAAGAATTCCTATGTGTTGCGTAATGCAATGCTCGACAACGCAAAGCCTAACTGCCGCGTCATGCACCCGCTCCCACGCGTCAATGAAATACATGTCGATGTTGACAGCAACCCGAAAGCGTACTACTTCCAGCAAGCGCAAAACGGCGTCTATGCCCGTCAAGCTCTCATCGCAACCATCTTAGGATTAAAATAATTAAATCGTTAAATCTAAAATCTTTGAATCTTTAAATAAATAATTATGGAAAAGAGAAAAGAACTGATTGTATCAGCCATTGAAAACGGTACAGTTATCGACCATATCCCTGCCGACAAAGTCTTTCTGGTGGTTAAAATCCTCGGACTCGACAAGGTGAACAACCCTGTTTATTTAGGCATCAACGTGGAAAGCAAAAAATACGGAAAAAAAGGCTTCATAAAGGTGTCCGACAAATATTTCGACCCAGAAGACTATAACAAAATCGGTTTGGTCGCCCCGACTGCGTCAATAATCGAAATCAAGGATTTTGAGGTCATCAAGAAACAGACCGTCACCATCCCCGAGCATATCGAACACATTGTGAAATGCTTCAACCCCAACTGCGTGACCAACAAGGAACACGATGTCCCGACTAAATTCAAGGTCATAAAAGACGCTCAAGGTGCCATCAAGCTGCATTGCCATTACTGCGAGAAGAACACTACACAGGATAAGCTGGAGTTCGTTTAGAGTGGAGTTTTAAGAGTTGAGAGTGGAAACTCTTAACTCTTAATAATCGTGTGCTTGGGGATTTTTTCCCGTTGATTGTCATATGTCACGGACAAGGCGGACAGAGCGATAACCGCCGCTCTTACCTTTATCTTCAGTGTTCACATTACCGCTATCAAAGAACAGACGGCGAGCATTGGAACTGGATGCCGAAGTACTGGTCCAGTACCAGCCCATATTACCGAAGTCTCTCCAATTAGATGGTTCATAAGACCCCGGTGCAGGCAAAACGACAATGCCGGCACTCTGCATGGCGGCAAAGTTAGTGGCACTATATGCTATTGCATTATCATCTTTTTTATTATCGAAAGTGGTTGGCTTGGTACCCATAGTAGTCTCGTTCCAATCACTCTCCGCGAAATCGTCAGGGAAAATGAGCAAGTAGCGTTTGTTATTCACTCCTATATCATCCGCAGTACTTGTTATTTTGGCAAAGTGATGCCATCTAACGGTGCGTTTGACATTATTATAATGCCCCAGCAGATAATTCATCTCATTGAAGGAAAGGCCGCGCCAGCCAGGTAAAGCCGTGGTGATTTCGTCCAGCAAGGCAGATTCTCCGCTGCTGGCAGATTGGAACACCGTTCCCCAGTAGAAGTGTTGGGAGCCGTTCTCTTTGCCCTTTGCTGACGCAGAAGTGTTGTACTCCCATGAATTATTGGACACAAATGCCCATGTGTCGCTGGTGTATGTCAGGTTGCCTGAGGCAAACCTCACCTGGTCTCCGCTGGAGTTGACGGTAAACAAGCCCGGGAGAGCACCGGTAGGCAAGTCGGTTGTAAGCACCACATCGTAGCCGGCACCATCATTGGTGTAATACCCGTTTGTATCAATGGCCGGGACACTCACGTCAGTGCTGGTATAGCCCGTGGCGTTAGCCTTGGCGTTAGTCACCGCAGCCTGCGGCAGAAGTATTGCCCAACGCACATCTTTCGATTCCGCGTGAAGCGTGATGTCGCCGTCACCAACCTTGCTGAATGTATATGGCTCGCCGGTGGTGGCTCCGTTGTTGGCGGAGAAGTCAACAATAACAGTGTTCTTCATGCCGTCGATGGTGACTTCATGAGCCATCAAAATGGCGTCGGTGCTGAGTTTGAACTTCACTATCGCGCACTTGTTATACAATGTGGCTTCGTAATTTGTCTGAGCTGAATTGTAACAATAAGTAGAATGTCCGTATGATATCACAGGATACTTTTCTGTCTGGTCGGTGATGTTCACATAAAAAGTTGTAGTGGTGTTTGCCGTAGGTTTGGCCGCAGTTTCACTATCTTTCATCGACACTTTATTGCCCATAAAATAAAAATGCAGATAGTCGTCTTCATTCTTTGGGTCAATGGTGCCGGAAAATTTCTCTGTAGAACTGTTGTATAAAAGATATCCGCAGTATTTCCCATTGTTGCCAACGTAGATGGTGTCGTTAGTTTCCCATGTCACGGTGGCATAGGCGGGGTCACTGTGTCCCGTGGGGTTAACCACCACCTTCGAGCCGTTGTCAACGTTCAGCGTGATGAAGACTCCTTCGGTCACCGCACTGGTGACGGTGTCAACGTCTTTCTTGCACTGCGTGAAGCACAGCATCAGTGCTATTGTGATGAGCATCACGACACCTTTGTTGTGCGATTTTGAGGTCTTGCGCGATTTTTGCGAGCGGCGGCGTGCCAAGGCGTAGCCCGCACCCGCTGCCCCGAGGACGAGAAGTCCGTCGCTGAGAGGAGCGGTCTGTCCGATTCCGTTGTTTACAATAGTCCATGTGACAACCGAGCTGGGCCCGTTGAAGCTGTCGTCAACGCGCAGCAGGTCGTCGCGCTGCGCCGACGCGCTCATTGGCAACAGCATTCCCAATGCCATCGCCACAACAAAAGCCATCGCTTTCAGTATTACCGCTTCTTTCATGCGCTTATCTGCTCAAAATCAAAAGAACTTGCTAAGATACAACATTTTTTAATACCGCCCCCTAAAAAAATCATTTTTTTAATTTTTTTGGTAAGCCCCTCTCAACTCCAAACTCTCAACTAAAAAACTGACTCTAAACTCTCAACTCTAAACTTTAATCTTCTAAACTTATAATCTTATAAACTAATCTAAACTCTAAACTAAAAGATTTATTCACCAAAGGTGAATGCTTTCGCTTCGCTCAGGTCTCCACTTCGCTTCGCTCCGGTCGAAATGACAACCCTACTCTCTACTCTAAACCCTTACGCCTCCCCTGCGCTTCCCATCGTGAACGGTGCTATTGTGTCGTTGACATCTTTGATAGGACCGAAATTCTGCTCGTATTTCTGCAGGTTGTCGGCCAACGCCCTATATAGACGTTTCGCGTTCTGCGGGGTCATGATGACTCTTGAGCGCACCTTGGCCTTCTGCACAGCCGGTGCTATCTGGGCGAAATCAACCACAAACTCCGTCGGAGAATGGCTGATAATCGCCAAATTCGAATACACGCCGTCAGCAACAGCCTCAGGCAAATCAATGTTCAGTTGTTTCTTGTTTTCCATAATTTATCATTTTATCAATTCATCAAACTACAGCCATCAGCCATCAGCATCAAACCACACTGACGGCTCAACGCTAATGGCTAATGGCTAATGACTAATGGCTAATGGCCAAATAACGCCTAAGCCTCAACCACTTCGGCGGGTACTTCCTCCTGCTCAAGGTCTTCCTTCGAGCCGACAATCAGATCGTCGTATTCGCGCAAGCCTGTACCTGCAGGGATCTTGTGTCCCACGATGACGTTCTCCTTCATGCCTTCGAGGTAGTCGGTCTTCGCGCTGATGGCAGCCTGTGTCAAGACCTTCGTTGTCTCTTGGAATGATGCTGCGGAGATGAAGCTGTCGGTCTGCAAAGCGGCGCGTGTGATGCCCTGCAGCACTTGGTGTGCCGTGGCAGGCTGTGCGTCACGTGCCTCAACAAGCTTCTTGTCGCGACGTTTCAACGATGAGTTCTCGTCACGCAGTCTTCTTGCCGAGATAATCTGACCCACAAACAGACTCTCCGAGTCGCCCGGGTCGGTGACCACCACCTTACCGAAGATGTCGTCGTTGGTGTCTTGGAACGCTATCTTGCTCACAAGCTCTCCTTCGAGGTATCTCGTGTCACCCGGATCGTCGATTTCGACTTTACGCATCATCTGGCGAACGATGACCTCGAAGTGCTTACCGTTGATGGTAACACCTTGTGAACGATACACTTCCTGGATGTTGTTCACGATATATTCCTGAACCTTCATCGGGCCTTCGATGGCTAAGATGTTGGCCGGTGTGATGGCTCCCTCCGACAACGGCTGGCCTGCTTTCACATAGTCGTTTTCTGACGCAAGCACCTCTTTCGTCGTAGGTATGAGATATTTCTTCACCTCGCCTGTCTTTGATGTGACGACTATCACACGGTTGCCGCGCACGAGTTTCTTCTCGAACGACACCTCGCCATCTATTTCCGAGATGATAGCCGGCTCCGAAGAGTTACGTGCCTCAAACAGCTCGGTGACACGTGGCAGGCCGCCGGTGATATCGCCTAAGCCTCCCGTGGCACGCGGCTTCTTGGTCAGGATATCTCCCGCCTTGATGTCGTCGCCGTCCTCTACCATGATATGAGCTCCGACAGGCAGGTCGTACGATTTGATGACCTCGCCCGACTTGTCAACGATGGCAATCGACGGGTTCTTCGAGAACTTACGTCCTTCGATGATAACACGCTCGTTATAGCCTGTCTGCTCATCCGACTCGTTGCGGAACGTCACGTTTTCAACGATGTTATCGAAACGCGCCTTGCCGTCATGCTCAGAGATGATGAGTGAGTTGTACTTATCCCATTCGCAGATGATGTCGCCTTGGTTGACGTCGTGGCCTGCCGGGATGTACAGCTTCGAACCGTAAGGTATGTTCTCCGTGACGAGAGCAACGCCTGTGTTGTGGTCTAAAATCTTCATCTCACTGGCGCGGCTCACCACGATTTGATAGGTGTTGTCGTCTTTGTCTTTATAATCAACAGCACGTAAGTCGTTGATAATCATCTTACCGCTGTAGTCAGCCTTAATCATTGAGTCTTCCGATGTACTCGACGCAGTACCACCTTGGTGGAAGGTACGCAGAGTCAGCTGTGTACCCGGCTCACCGATGGACTGTGCCGCGATGACACCCACGGCCTCGCCGCGCTGCACGAGCTTGCCTGACGAGAGGTTACGTCCGTAGCAGTTGGCGCATACACCCTTCTTCGACTCGCATGTCAACACGGAACGAATCTCGATGGTCTGGTCTTTCAACGGCGAATCGCAAATCTTCTTCGCGATGTCTTCAGTAATCTCGTCGCCTCCGTTGCACAGCAGCTCGCCTGTCTGTGGATGGAAGATGTCGTGCAACGCCACACGACCGAGGATACGGTCGTACAACGACTCCACGATTTCCTTACCACGTTTCAAGGCGCCTATCGACAAGCCTCTCAGTGTGCCGCAGTCTTTCTCTGTGATAATCACATCGTGTGCTACGTCAACCAAACGACGGGTCAGATAACCGGCGTCAGCGGTCTTCAAAGCGGTATCAGCCAAACCTTTACGGGCACCGTGCGTTGAGATGAAGTATTCAAGCACCGACAAACCTTCCTTGAAGTTAGAAAGGATAGGGTTCTCGATAATCTCAGCACCGCCGGCCGCCGTCGATTTCTGCGGTTTCGCCATCAGACCTCTCATTCCGCAAAGCTGACGGATCTGCTCCTTGCTACCACGAGCTCCTGAGTCCAGCATCATATACACCGGGTTGAAGCCCTGGTCGTCTTGAGGCAACAGCTTCATAACCTCGTCGGTAAGCTTGGTGACGACGTGTCCCCAAATATCGATAATCTTGTTGTAACGCTCGTTGCCTGTGATGAATCCCATGTTGTATTCCTCACGGATGGCGTTCACCTCCTCATTAGCCTGTCTGATTAACTCTTCCTTTACAGAAGGAATCAACACGTTACCAAGGTTGAACGACAAACCGCCCTTGTAAGCCATGTAGTAACCCATATTCTTGATATCGTCCAAGAACTTGGTTGTGACGGCTGTTCCGAGGAGTTTCACCATGTCACCGATGATGTCACGCAAAGCCTTCTTGTTCAACAGACGGTTGATATAGCCAAAGCCTTTGGGCACCACCTCGTTGAATTTCACGCGACCCACCGTGGTCTCCACCATTTCCTCAACGATTGAGCCGTCTTCCTTGCGTACCGGCACCTTCACGTTGATGATGGCATGCATATCGACCTTCTTCTCGTTATAGGCGATGATGACCTCTTCGGGAGAATAGAATTTCTTGCCTTCACCTTTGACGATATGGTCGGGAGTGCTCTTACGCGGTTTTGTGATATAATACAGTCCCAACACCATGTCCTGCGAAGGCACCGTGATAGGTGCTCCGTTGGCGGGGTTGAGGATGTTGTGCGATGCGAGCATCAGAATCTGCGCCTCCAAGATGGCGGCGTTGCCGAGTGGCAAATGCACAGCCATCTGGTCACCGTCGAAGTCAGCGTTGAAAGCCGTACATACCAACGGGTGCAGACGGATGGCCTTACCTTCCACGAGCTTAGGCTGGAACGCCTGGATACCGAGACGGTGCAAGGTAGGAGCGCGGTTCAACAGAATCGGATGTCCTTTCAAGATGTTCTCTAAGATGTCCCACACGACAGGGTCTTTCCTATCGACAATCTTCTTTGCCGATTTCACCGTCTTCACTATGCCTCTTTCAATCATCTTACGGATGACGAATGGCTTGTAGAGCTCAGCTGCCATGTCTTTCGGGAGACCGCATTCGTTCATGTTCAAATCCGGACCCACCACGATGACCGAACGGCCTGAGTAGTCAACACGTTTACCGAGCAAGTTCTGACGGAAACGTCCTTGTTTACCTTTCAAGCTGTCGCTCAACGACTTAAGCGGACGGTTAGAGTCAGTCTTCACTGCACTTGACTTACGTGAGTTGTCGAGCAACGAGTCAACGGCTTCTTGCAGCATACGTTTCTCGTTACGCATAATCACGTCTGGTGCCTTTATCTCGATAAGTCTCTTCAGACGGTTGTTACGTATGATGACACGACGGTAGAGGTCGTTCAGGTCGGATGTTGCGAAACGTCCGCCATCGAGTGGCACTAATGGTCTCAGCTCAGGAGGTATGACGGGTATCACCTTCAGAATCATCCATTCGGGACGGTTCTCGACGTGTTTGTTAGCCTCACGGAACGCCTCAAACACCTGCAAACGCTTCAAGGCGTCGGCTTTACGTTGCTGTGACGTCTCTTTATGCGCCTTGTCGCGAAGTTCGCCGGCTTCTTTCTCGAGGTCGATTTGGACTAACAAATCGTAAATGGCCTCAGCACCCATCTTAGCGATGAACTTGTTAGGGTCTTCAGCCGGAAGATGCTGATTCTCAATAGGAAGCTTCTCCAAAATATCGAGATATTCCTCTTCTGAGAGCAAGTCAAGCTTGTTCACGCCTTGTTCTGCCATGACACCCGGCTGGATGACGATATAGCGCTCATAGTATATGATGCTGTCGAGTTTCTTGGTCGGGATACCAAGCAAAGCTCCAATTTTGTTGGGAAGCGAGCGGAAATACCAGATATGCGCCACCGGCACCACCAACTGAATGTGGCCGGTACGCTCACGTCTTACTTTCTTCTCTGTCACTTCCACGCCGCAACGGTCGCAAACGATGTTCTTGTAACGAATGCGTTTGTACTTACCGCAATGGCATTCCCAGTCTTTCACAGGTCCAAAGATCCTCTCGCAGAATAAACCGTCGCGCTCCGGTTTGTAGGTGCGGTAGTTTATTGTCTCCGGCTTCAGCACCTCACCGTATGAACGGTCGGAGATGCTCTCCGGCGATGCCAAGCTGATGGTAATCTTCGAAAAGTTGCTGTTTAATGTGTTATTCTTATTTAAAGCCATAGATTTACAAAATATTAAGAGCTTTTTTATTCAAACGTAATTTCAAGTCCGAGTCCGCGCAATTCGTGAACCAAAACATTGAATGACTCCGGGATACCGGGCGTAGGCATGTTATCGCCTTTCACTATCGACTCGTAAGCCTTAGCTCTGCCGACGACATCATCCGACTTCACCGTCAGTATTTCCTGGAGGACGTTGCTCGCACCGAAAGCCTCGAGTGCCCACACCTCCATCTCACCGAAACGCTGTCCGCCGAACTGTGCCTTACCACCAAGTGGCTGCTGTGTTATCAACGAATATGGGCCTATCGAGCGGGCGTGCATCTTGTCGTCAACCATGTGGTGCAGCTTCAGCATGTAGATGTAACCTACCGTGGCCTGCTGGTCAAACGGCTCGCCTGTCTCGCCGTCGTAAAGCTGCACTCTGCCGTTCTCCGGCAGACCCGCCTTACGCATGTATTCGTTGATTTCTTCTAATGTGGCGCCATCAAAGATAGGTGTGGCAAACTTCAATCCGAGTTCGTGACCTGCCCATCCCAACACCGTCTCGTATATCTGACCTAAGTTCATACGCGAAGGCACGCCCAACGGGTTCAACACTATATCGACAGGTGTGCCATCCTCAAGGAACGGCATGTCTTCCTCACGCACGATTCTTGAAACGATACCTTTGTTACCGTGACGACCTGCCATCTTATCACCGATGTTGAGCTTACGCTTCTGTGCCACATACACTTTCGCCATCTGGACGATGCCGTTCGGGAGCTCGTCGCCGACGCTGGCGACATTCTTCTTGCGGCTGTAAACACCGTTGATTTCCTTGCACTTGATGTTGTAGTTGTTGACTAACTTCACTATGCAGTCGTTGATGTTGGCGTCGGTGGTCCACTTATACGGGTTGACAGTCATGAAGTCGATGGTAGCCAATGCTTTCTGGGTGAACTTCACCTTCTTTGGAATGATGGTCTCTTTGAAGTTGTTGTAAACGCCCGTAGAGGTACGGCCGCTCAACATCGACATCAGTTTTTCCATCATCCTCGCCTTCAAGGCGTCAAGCTCTTTCTGGCATTCGGCGTCGAGTTCGGCTATGATGTCTTTGTCTTTCGACTTGGCTTTTCTGTCTTTCACCACTCTGGAGAACAGGCGTTTTCCTATGACGACACCCTTCATTGAAGGACCTGCCTTGAGTGAGGCGTTCTTCACATCGCCTGCCTTGTCGCCGAAGATGGCGCGCAGCAGCTTCTCCTCCGGTGTCGGGTCGGTCTCGCCCTTAGGAGTTATCTTACCTATTAATATATCGCCTTCCTTCACGTCGGCACCCACGCGGATAAGACCGTTCTCGTCCAAGTCCTTGGTGGCGTCGGCACTGACGTTGGGGATATCGTTGGTCAACTCTTCCAAACCGCGTTTCGTGTCACGCACCTCAAGGGTGAATTCCTCGATGTGAATTGAGGTGAAGAGGTCTTCCTTGACGATTTTCTCCGAGATCACGATAGCATCCTCGTAGTTATAGCCCTTCCAAGGCATGAAAGCGACTTTCAGGTTGCGTCCCAATGCGAGGTCACCGCCCTGTGTGGCATAACCCTCGGTAAGAATCTGTCCCTTCGTCACCTTGTCGCCTTTTCTTACGATAGGCTTCTGGTTGATGCTCGTGCTCTGGTTTGTTCTTATATATTTAATAAGGTTGTATGTCTTCACGTCGTCATCGAAGCTGACAAGACGCTCCTTGTCGGTTCTGTCGTATCTGATGATAATCTTCGTGGAATCGACGTATATCACCTCGCCATCGCCTTCAGCCTCCACTAATGTGCGCGAATCTCTTGCCACGTAATGTTCTATGCCTGTCCCGACGATAGGAGCTTCCGGTGACATCAACGGCACAGCCTGACGCATCATGTTAGAGCCCATCAAGGCGCGGTTGGCGTCGTCGTGTTCCAAGAACGGAATCAACGAGGCGGCCACCGACGACATCTGGTTTGGAGCCACGTCGATGAGTTGCAACTCGTCAGGTGTCACTATAGGATAGTCGGCGATCTGACGTGCCTTCAGCCTCTCGTCAGTGATGTTGCCTTCGTCGTCCATGCCGGTGCATGCCTGCGCTATGATCTTGTTGTCTTCCTCTTCCGCTGTCAGATAAACCGGCGGATTGATGAAATCGACTTTGCCTTCTTTCACCTCACGGTATGGCGTCTCGATGAATCCGAGGTTGTTTATCTTCGCGAACACGCAGAGCGATGAGATAAGACCGATGTTAGGGCCTTCAGGTGTCTCGATGGTGCAAAGACGTCCGTAGTGTGTGTAGTGAACGTCACGCACCTCGAAGCCTGCGCGGTCACGGCTGATACCGCCGGGACCTAAGGCAGAGATACGGCGTTTGTGCGTCAGCTCCGACAACGGGTTGGTCTGATCCATGAACTGTGACAGCTGGTTGGTGCCGAAGAACGAGTTGATCACCGACGACAATGTCTTCGCATTGATGAGGTCGGTTGGGGTGAACGACTCGTTGTCGCGGACGTTCATACGCTCGCGGATGGTCCTCGCCATACGAGCGAGACCTACGCCGAACTGTGCGTACAGCTGCTCGCCCACAGTCCTGATACGACGGTTGCTCAGGTGGTCGATATCATCAACCTCAGCCTTCTGGTTGGAAAGCTCAATCAAATATTTGATGATAGCGATTATATCTTCATTTGTCAAGACCTTGACGTCGTCAGGGATGTTCAGGCCGAGCTTGCGGTTGATACGGTAGCGACCGACTTCGCCGAGGTCATAACGTTTGTCGGAGAAGAAGAGCTTTCTGATGATGTCGCGCGCCGTCTCCTCGTCTGGCGGTTCCGCGTTACGGAGCTGGCGGTAGATGTATTCGACAGCGTCTTTCTCCGAGTTTGTTGTGTCTTTCTGTAATGTGTTGAAAATAATGGCGTAATCGTTGGTGTTGATTTCTTCTCTGTCGAGGAGGATGGTCTTCACGCCTTTCTCGATAATCTTGTCGATATGCTCGTTTTCGAGAATGACGCCGCGGTCGATGATTATCTCGTTACGTTCGATGGTGACGCATTCACCTGTCTCCTCGTTGATGAAGTCTTCAAACCATGAGTGCAACACTTTTGCTGCGAGGCGACGACCCACCACACGTTTCAAGCCGCTCTTTGTCACCTTCACTTCCTCGGCGAGGTTGAATATGTCGAGGATGTCCTTATCGGTCTCATAGCCGATGGCGCGGAGCAGTGTGGTGATTGGCAATTTCTTCTTGCGGTCGATATAGGCATACATCACGTTGCTGATATCGGTCGAGAATTCCATCCATGAGCCTTTGAACGGTATGATACGCGCCGAATACAGCGTGGTGCCGTTGGTGTGTACGCTTGAACCGAAGAACACGCCGGGAGAACGGTGCAGCTGTGACACTACGACACGTTCCGCTCCGTTGATGACAAAAGTACCCTGAGGTGTCATATACGGTATCAGGCCTAAATACACATCTTGGACAACGGTCTCGAAATCCTCATGCTCCTCGTCGTTGCATGAGAGTTTCAGTTTTGCCTTGAGTCTTACGCAATAGCTCAAGCCACGTTCTATGCATTCAGCGATAGTATATTGTGGGGCATCAATGTAGTAGTCGAGAAACTCGAGTACAAAGTTGTTTCTGGCGTCGGTTATCGGGAAATTCTCCGAAAAGACCTTGAACAGGCCCTCGTTCTTACGATTGTCAGGATTAGTCTCAAGCTGGAAGAAGTCACGGAATGACTTCAGCTGGATGTCCAGAAAATCAGGATAGTCGAAAGGCTTCTTGATTGACGCGAAACTGATTCTATCTAATTTAATGTCTGCCAAAGTGTTAATGTTTTAATTGTTTCTAAAAGCTATTATATTATATAGACGGCGGGATACAACACAATATAGGCACAAACCTCAACCCCCGTCTATATGGAGGGGCTGAGGTATTTATGCCTGTTGTAGCAGGAAATAAACTTATTTTATTTCTACTTCTGCACCGGCGGCCTCGAGTTGGGTCTTAAGTGCATTAGCTTCTTCTTTGCTCACGCCTTCTTTAACAGCTTTAGGAGCAGCGTCAACTAAGTCTTTAGCTTCTTTCAGTCCGAGGCTTGCAAGGTCTTTGACGAGCTTCACGACTGCGAGCTTCTGTGCGCCGGCTGATTTGAGGATAACGTCGAATGAGGTCTTCTCTTCAGCTGCCGGAGCTGCTTCGCCACCGGCGACCGGACCTGCTACCGCAACTGCTGCCGCGGCCGGTTCAATGCCGTACTCTTCTTTCAAAATTGCTGCGAGTTCATTAACCTCTTTCACTGTAAGGTTTACTAATTGTTCAGCAAAAGCTTTTAAATCTGCCATTTTTTTACGTTTTTATTTGTTATACAATTATTTTTTATTTTCTCTTTTCTTTTCTGTGAATGATAATCATTCTGTTTTATTCCGCTCTCTCGGATAAGGTCTTCACTATGCCGCTGAGCTTGTTGCCGCCACTCTGAAGAGCGCTGATGACGTTCTTGGCAGGTGACTGGAGCAACGCGATGACGTCGGCGATGAGTTCGTTCTTCGACTTGATGCTGCACAAGGTGTCGAGCATATTGTCGCCTGTGTAAACACACTCCTCAATATAAGCTCCCTTAAGAATCGGCTTGTCGCTCGTCTTGCGGAACTTCTTGATAAGCTTTGCAGGGGCGTTGCCATTCTCTGACAACATCATTGCTGTCGTGCCTTTGCAGACGTCGTAAAGATCTCCATAATCCTTGCCGACTCTCTGCATGGCCTTCTTCAGTAATGCGTTCTTCACCACAACAAGCTTGACCTGGCTGCTGAAGCACTGCCTTCTCAACTGGCTCGTCTTCTCGGCGTTCAACGCCTCGATGTCTGTCAGGTAGAAATTAGGACACGCTGTCAACTGGTCCACTATCGAGTTAATGATAACTTCTTTATCTTCTTTTCTCATGTCAATACTTATTTAAGGGTTTAGACGGCTACTGATTTGACATCAACTTGGACACCCGGACTCATTGTACTTGAGATGTAGATACTCTTGATGTAAGTACCTTTAGCTGCCGCTGGTTTCAATTTGACGATCATCTGAAGGATCTCCTTCGCGTTGTCAACAATCTTCTCAGCAGGGAAGCTCACTTTAGCAATGCGGCTGTCGATGATTCCGTATTTGTCAACTTTGAAATCGATCTTACCAGCTTTCACTTCTCTGACAGCTTTGCCAACCTCCATTGTCACCGTGCCTGTCTTAGGGTTCGGCATCAATCCGCGGGGACCGAGGATCCTACCGAGCGCACCGACTTTCGGCATCAATGAAGGCATCGTGATAATTACATCGACATCGGTCCAACCGTCTTTGATTTTCTGGACATAGTCCTCAAATCCGACGAAATCAGCACCTGCTTCCGTTGCTTCCTGTGCTTTGTCAGGCGTACATAACACCAACACGCGGGTAACCTTACCCGTTCCGTGAGGCAGTGTCACGCTTCCACGAACCATCTGGTTGGCTTTACGTGGATCGACACCTAAACGTACGTTAACATCCACTGAAGCATCGAACTTGGTGTAAGTGATTTGCTTTACAATGTCAACGGCTTCTGTCAAGGAGTAGGCCTTGCTTTTGTCGAACTTAGCTAAAGCTTCTTTTCTTTTTTTAGATACTTTTGCCATTTTTCAATTTTTTGTTTGTTCTACAAATGCTTAAGACTTGGTCTTACTTTAAAGGTGATTCGCCTGTAATCTTAACACCCATGCTGCGGGCTGTGCCGGCGACCATGCTCATTGCCGATTCGATGGTGAAGCAGTTCAAGTCCTTCATCTTGTTCTCGGCGATGGTACGCACTGTGTCCCATGAGATTGAACCCACCTTCGAACGGTTAGGCTCTTTTGATCCCTTGGCGACCTTGGCGGCCTCGAGTACGGAGACAGCTACCGGAGATGCTTTTACAACGAAGTCAAAGCTCTTGTCTTTATAAACAGTGATGATGACCGGCAACACTTTGCCCGCCTGATCCTGTGTACGAGCGTTGAACTGCTTGCAAAACTCCATGATGTTCACACCCTTGGAACCTAATGCAGGTCCGACAGGTGGTGCTGGATTAGCGGCTCCTCCTTTGATTTGCAGTTTAATTAATCCGCTTACTTCTTTCATTTGAATTTCTTATAAAAAGTTAAATGAAAACATCAACCATTATTCTCAACTTTCTCTCTTCACCTGGAAGTAGCTGAGCTCAAGAGGTGTCTTGCGACCGAAGATCTTCACCATAACTTTGAGTTTTTTCTTCTCATCGTTGACTTCTTCGATCACGCCACTGAAACTGGAGAACGGTCCGTCGTTGACCGTCACGGTCTCGCCTACAATGAACTCGAGTTCCGAGCCTTCGCCTGCCTCCGTCATCTCGTCAACTTTTCCTAAGATACGTTTGACTTCCGATGGGCGGAGCGGGTCGGGGTCGCCGCCGCGCGTGCCAAGAAAACCAAGCACATTCGGCGTTTCCTTAATAAGATGCATGACCTCGGCGTCGAGAACGGTCTCTATGAGAACATAGCCCGGAAGGTAATTCCTCTCCTTGCTGACTTTCTTGCCGTTTCTCACAGAATACACCTTCTCTGTCGGAATCAACACTTGTGAAATCAGATTCTGCAATGAAGTATTACGCGACAACTCGGCATCGAGATATTCTTTGACTTTTTTCTCCTTGCCGCTTATCGCGCGAATCACATACCATTTCTTTTCGTTCTGTTCACTCATCTTATTTGTGATTTAATAAAGTAGTTGAATGATGATTTTTTAGATCAAACATTTCCTTGTCAGAAGATGCGATAGAACGCCTCCAGCAAGGTTTCAAAAGTCTTATCCATCAAGTACACCACTAATGCGATGATAAGGGAAGCAATGGATACGACGACAGCACTACTTTGCAGTTCTTTCCAAGTGGGCCAAGTCACTTTGTTGACCAACTCGTTGTAACATTCTTTTACGTAGTTAATAAACTTTTTCATTTTGTTTGAACTGTTTTACTTTGGCACAGGCGGAAGGGCTCGAACCCTCAACCTATGGTTTTGGAGACCACCACTCTACCAATTGAGCTACGCCTGTGTGTCAGAGTGCCCGTATCAGGGGCACTCTTCAGTTAATCTTAGTCGTCGATGATTTCTGTGACCTGGCCTGAACCGACTGTTCTGCCACCTTCACGGATAGCGAAGCGGAGACCTTTGTCCATAGCGATCTCAGAGATCAGGTTCACTTCGATGGTGACGTGGTCGCCCGGCATGACCATCTCCATTCCTTCCGGAAGGGTGATTTCGCCTGTGACGTCAGTTGTTCTGAAGTAGAACTGAGGACGATATTTGTTTCTGAACGGGGTGTGACGGCCGCCTTCTTCCTTTGAAAGGACGTAAACCTCACCTTTGAAGTGTTTGTGTGGCTTGATTGAGCCTGGTTTGGCGATAACCATACCACGGCGGATCTCGTCTTTGTCGATACCACGGAGGAGCAGACCTGCGTTATCGCCAGCCTCACCCTCGTCGAGGATCTTACGGAACATCTCAACACCTGTCACTGTTGATTTGAGCTTTTCAGCACCCATACCGATGATGTCAACCGGGTCACCGACTTTGATGACACCTGTCTCGATACGGCCTGTGGCGACTGTACCACGACCTGTGATTGAGAACACGTCTTCGATAGGCATCAAGAACGGTTTGTCGATAGCTCTCTCAGGTTCAGGAATCCATGTGTCGCAAGCATCCATGAGTTCGTCGATTTTCTCTTCCCACTGTGGCTCACCGTTCAAAGCGCCGAGAGCCGAGCCGCGGATGATAGGTGTGTTGTCACCGTCGAATTCATATTTGCTGAGGAGGTCGCGGACTTCCATTTCGACGAGTTCGAGAAGCTCTTCATCGTCAACGAGGTCGCATTTGTTCAAGAACACCACCAAGCGTGGCACACCAACCTGACGGGCGAGCAAGATATGCTCACGGGTCTGTGGCATAGGACCGTCTGTCGCAGCGACGACGATGATAGCACCGTCCATCTGAGCGGCACCGGTAACCATGTTCTTAACATAGTCAGCGTGGCCGGGGCAGTCAACGTGAGCATAGTGACGTTTCTCTGTCTGATACTCAACGTGGGCTGTGTTGATGGTGATACCTCTTTCTTTCTCTTCAGGGGCTGAGTCGATAGCGTCAAATGTCTTGATTTCCGACAAACCCTTCTTTGACAGATGGAGTGTGATAGCAGCTGTCAAAGTTGTCTTACCGTGGTCAACGTGGCCGATTGTACCAATGTTGACATGCGGTTTAGATCTTTCAAATTTTTCTTTTGCCATACTATTTTTTGTTTACTTAAGGTTAATATTCTATTTAATTTCCCTATTTATATTCACGTCAAATGAGCCAGCGACGAGAGTTGAACTCGTGACCCCTTCCTTACCAAGGAAGTGCTCTACCACTGAGCTACGCCGGCTTTGCTGAGCGGAAGACGGGGCTCGAACCCGCTACCTAAAGCTTGGAAGGCTTTCGCTCTGCCAAATGAGCTACTTCCGCGTCTCGTGGGGGAGGGTGGACTCGAACCACCGAACTCATCCGAGGACAGATTTACAGTC